>NZ_CP046804.1:0-311951 GCF_009763805.1 Vibrio cidicii
CTGGAGCTAATGGCAACACAGGGGCTGATTTTCCAGGGAGATAGTATCCACATTCGTTTTGAAGAGGGGTTGGTGGGCTTAGTGAAGCGCAGTGCCGAACCGCTTAACTTGGCCGAAGCGTCTAAACATCCTGCATTTAAATATTTTCCTCAATTAGGCGAAAAGGTTTACCACTCCTTTCTTGGGGCGCCGATCATTCACCGTAAAAAGGTGCTTGGGGTGTTGGTCATCCAGCAGAAAACACCGCGCCTGTTTAATGAAATGGAAGAGTCATTTCTGGTGACCTTGTCTGCGCAATTAGCGGTGTTGATCGCGCATGCACAAAGCCAAGGGCACTGGTCCCTTTCCTCTAAACCCGCTGCGATTCAAGGTATTGCCGCTTCCAGTGGCGTCGCGATTGGCGAGTTTTGGTTTGATAACTCTCAGCCGCAGCTTGCTGAGGTGTGTCCGGCGTCCACTCTGGATAAAGAGCGTGAGCAAGAGTGGCTGCTGGTCTCGATCGAAGCGGCTTTAGCTGATTTCCGGCGTATGCGTAAAAAATTCGACAGCGAAATCAACAAAGATGCGCTGGCGATATTCGACTTGTTTACCCATTTGCTCAATGATCCCATGTTACGCACCGATTTGAAAAAGCATATCGAACGGGGGGATCGCGCAGACTGGGCGCTGCGCCAAGTGGTCGAAAGCTACTCCAACCGCTTTGCCCGTATGTCGGATGTCTATTTGCGTGAGCGTGCGCAAGACGTACGTGAGCTTGGACAACGATTGCTCTATTTTCTGCACAACAGTGAACATGAGTTGCAACCTGTTGATCGTCCGGTGATCTTGGTTGCTCATGAGCTGACGGCTTCTCTGCTCGCTTCCATTCCTAAAGAATACTTACTGGCGGTTGTTTCTCTTGAAGGGGCGGCAAACTCGCATGCGGCGATTTTATCGCGCGCCTTAGGCGTGCCTGCAGTGATGGGGGCCAATCTCAATCTGGCAGAAGTTCATGGCAAAAAGGGGATTGTTGATGGCTACACTGGTGAAATTTACCTAGAGCCAAACAAGCAGATATTGCGTGAATACCGCAATCTGATCACGGAAGAGACCGAACTGCATGTCATCGTCAACCAAGAGTTGGCGGAGCCTGCGCAAACGCTGGATAAAGTATCGGTAGAGCTACTCCTGAATGCAGGGCTCAGTGCCGATAGCAATATTGCCATTAACTCTGGCGTGGATGGTGTGGGATTGTATCGCACTGAAATTGCCTTTTTGCTGCAACACCGATTCCCCTCCGAAGAGGAGCAATGGCAGCAGTACCGCGCTATTCTCAACAGCTACCCTAACCAACGAGTGGTGATGCGCACTTTAGATATCGGTGGAGACAAAGCGCTGCCCTATCTACCAATTGAAGAAGATAACCCGTTCCTTGGCTGGCGTGGGATACGCTTTACTTTAGATCATCCAGATATTTTTCTCATTCAAGTGCGCGCGATGTTACGTGCCAGCATTGAGCACAACAATCTCAACATTTTGTTGCCGATGATTTCTGGCGTGCGGGAGCTGGATGATGCCGTTCGTTTAATTGAGCAAGCCTATCAAGACGTGCTGCAATTTGCACCGCAAGTCCAGCGGCCAAAAATCGGCATTATGATCGAAGTGCCGTCAATGGTGTATTTGATCCCGGTCATCGCCAAACGGGTCGATTTTGTTTCGGTGGGAACCAACGATTTAACCCAGTATTTATTGGCGGTTGACCGGAACAATTCGCGGGTCGCGGATGTCTACGAATCCATGCATCCTGCGGTGATGCAAGTGCTCAGGCAGATCCGCCAACAGTGTGAAAAGTACCAGTTACCCGTGTGTATCTGTGGGGAATTGGCGGGTGATCCTTTTGGAGCTCTGCTGTTGCTTGGCTTGGGATATCGCAGTTTAAGCATGAACACCTCTAACGTGGCGAGGATTAAGTATTTGATTCGCCACAGTCAGCTCAGTGATTTACAACAACTGGCGCAACGCGCGCTCGACATGTCGTATGGCGATGAAATTAGCCAGATGATGCGAGCGCATTTTATTGAACATGATTTTGCTGGCTTTGTTCGTGCTGGTAAAAAGTAGAGTAGGTTTTTGTGAACATTGAGTTGTTGATGCTTTTGTTGGCACTAGGTGCTTTTGTCGGTGTGATGGCGGGATTGTTGGGAATTGGCGGCGGGCTGATTGTGGTTCCGGCGTTACTTTATCTATTGCCGTGGGCGGGAATTCCCACGGAGCTGAGTATGCATATGGCGCTGGCGACTTCCCTTGCGAGCATTATTGTTACCTCGGGCTCGTCCGCGCTTAACCACCTCAAGTTGGGTAATGTCGACATGTTCGTGGTTAAATGGCTGATGCCCGGTGTGGTGGTGGGCGGCTTTATTGGTGCCAATATTGCTGAATGGATCCCTACCCAATACTTGCCGAAAGTGTTCGGTGTCATTGTTCTGTTTCTTGCTTTGCAGATGTTTCGCTCCATTCGCGTCACTTCGCAGAAAACCATGCCAGGAAGTTTTCTGACAATGGTGTATGGCAGTGGCATTGGCGTGGTTTCAAGCTTGGCTGGCATCGGTGGCGGCTCGCTTTCGGTGCCGTTTCTCAACCGACACGGGGTCGAAATGCGTAAAGCGGTCGGTTCATCCTCGGTGTGTGGCTGTGTGATTGCTATTGCGGGGATGAGCGGTTTTATTTTGCATGGTTATCAAGCGCAAGGTCTACCGAATTACAGTATCGGCTATGTCTATCTTCCCGCTCTGGCGGCGATTGCGGGGACATCGATGCTGACCACACGATTTGGCGCTAAATGGGCGACTACACTCCCCACGGCGGTGCTGAAAAAAATCTTTGCACTGTTTTTAATGTTTGTAGCACTCACCATGTTACTCTAATTCGAATTTTCTCCAGCTGTTAACATTAAGAGTACTTATTTATGTCTCAGGGATATCTGACCTTTCCCAATATTGATCCTGTGTTGATTTCCATTGGCCCGATCTCCGTCCGTTGGTATGGGCTGATGTATCTGGTTGGCTTTATGTTTGCTATGTGGCTGGCCAATCGCCGTGCGGATAAGCCCAACAGTGGCTGGAACCGCGAACAAGTTTCCGATCTATTGTTTGCAGGATTTCTTGGCGTGGTCGTCGGCGGACGTTTAGGTTACGTGCTTTTCTACAACTTTGACCTGTTTTTAGCTGATCCGCTGTATTTGTTTAAGGTTTGGACAGGTGGTATGTCATTCCACGGCGGTTTGCTTGGTGTGATTACTGCGATGTTGTGGTATGCCAAGAAGCATGGACGCACCTTCTTTGGCGTCGCAGATTTTGTCGCACCGTTAGTGCCGTTTGGGCTCGGTGTTGGGCGCCTTGGTAACTTTATGAATGGTGAGCTGTGGGGGCGAGTAACTGATGTGCCTTGGGCGATGGTTTTCCCGACGGGAGGGCCACTACCGCGCCACCCTTCACAACTGTACGAAATGGCATTAGAAGGTGTGGTTTCTCTTCTTCATTCTCAACTGGTTTATCCGCAAGCCGCGTCCGCTGGGATCGGTTTCAGGGCTATTTTTGGCTGGATATGGTACATTCCGCTTCCTTGTGGAATACGTACGTGAGCCGGATGCGCATTTAGGTCTGTTTGGTGGTTTCATTTCGATGGGACAGATCTTGTCTTCGCCGATGATCTTCGGTGGGTTGGCACTAATGCTGTGGGCTTACAAGCGTGGTCACTACCAAGATAAAGCAAGTGCATAGTAAGGAATTGAAGTGAAACAATATTTAGAACTGTGTCGCCGCATCGTCGATGATGGACACTGGGTTGAAAATGAACGCACTGGTAAGCGCTGTCTTACGGTGATCAATGCGGATTTAACCTACGATGTTGCCAACAACCAATTCCCTCTAGTGACAACGCGTAAGAGTTTTTGGAAAGCCGCTGTGGCTGAGCTGCTGGGTTATATTCGTGGTTACGATAGCGCCGCGGATTTTCGCAAGCTAGGCACAAAAACTTGGGATGCCAATGCTAACTTAAACCAAGCATGGCTTAGCAACCCTTATCGCAAAGGGGAAGATCACATGGGCCGCGTGTATGGAGTTCAAGGACGTGCTTGGGCCAAACCGGATGGCGGTCATATAGACCAGTTACGCAAAATTGTTGATGACTTGAGTCGTGGAATTGACGATCGCGGTGAAATTCTCAATTTCTACAACCCCGGTGAGTTTCATATGGGTTGCCTGCGTCCATGTATGTATAGCCACCATTTCTCTTTGCTTGGTGACACCTTGTACCTTAACAGTACGCAGCGTTCATGCGACGTTCCACTGGGACTGAATTTTAATATGGTTCAGGTGTATGTGTTTTTGGCTATCATGGCGCAGATAACTGGCAAGAAGGCGGGGCTGGCCTACCACAAGATAGTCAACGCACACATCTACGAAGATCAGTTAGAACTGATGCGAGAGGTGCAACTGAAACGTGAGCCTTTGGCGTCACCGACCTTCCACATCAATCCTGAGATCACATCGCTCGAAGATTTGGAGACTTGGGTAACGCTTGATGACTTCTGGGTGGAAGGGTATCAGCATCATGATCCTATCCAGTATCCGTTTTCGGTTTAACGCCACTTGTTCGATAGCAAGTCAGTGATTAATGAAGGGCTCGATGGAGCCCTTCTTGCTTTCCGATGGCATGATTCAGGCTTATTTCAGTGCATTAGCAACGAATTTATAGATGGGATCGGCTTGAGCAGGCTTGGCGATAGCGGGGCTAATGAACTTAGGTGGCAAAAGAATCTCATCTTTCACTAAGGCTTTGATCGCCGAGAAATAACGAATCTCGGTTTTACCCGCGAGAAGCAAATTGAAGTCATCGCCGAGGTCGTCATACGCGTTGAGAATTTGCCGAAATCCGCGTAAATATAAGTAGTCTTTAGTGTAACCACCACCACGGTAGACGCGTGCGGTGATGGTAAAAGCGGTCATATCGTCGGCCTTGTATTGCTCCTTCAGTAGCAAAAAAGTGTTTCTAAAATCGCGGTCTTTGATCATCGATTCCACTGCCACAACGCGCAGGGCCAAAGTTTCTCAGCCGTTTCAAACTAAAATGACCAGAGAGAAACTCGCACAGTATCGCCAGTCCTTCTTGCGTGGTGGTGTTGACTGGGCAACCAAGGCTGAGCAATTTTAGCGGTTGAGCGCGGCCATTCAAGGTGGTTAAAAGATGGACGCCAAGCTCATGATGAGCGAGAGCATGTAACTCTTTGGTGGTGATGTTGGCAGAGGCGTTGATCTTAACCTTAGTGCCCGAAACAAGGGCATTGGCAATCATGCTGGGATTGATTTCTATCTCGCCACTGTAGCCGTGATCTTGGCAAAATTGCCCCATAAAGTCAGCGATAGAATGGCAATCGTGCCGGGATTCTTGCTCTTCTTCGGTCGGTAAATGCAGAAGAAAATGCGCGTTACGCACATCTTTGTCGCTTGGCTCGCCATAGTAACGTAATGAGTTATACAGAAATTCAGCCTGGCCGATAGAGCAGAGCTGATCCAGCTTATCCGCATAGGACTGGATGATATCGATATAAAGCTGTCGTAGTGCTGGGTGTTCAATTTGCTCGATCGGCAATGCATACAAATTGCGTTTAGCGAGATGAACATCCAACGATTTTGTTTGGTATTTGAAAGCAGGTTCAACGGAGAATCGATTGTCAAAGAAGCGTTGACGTTCTTCTTTGTAGTTAAGAGGGGTCACACTGCTGAGAATATCAATGTCTTCAACCAGTGGAGCCAGTTGCTCATCAATCGTGCTTGCAACCGAAAGTAGCTGTTGTTTATCTGTATAGTCCATCATACCTGCTGCTCGTTTTTTCTTTAGTGTGTCTTAGCTGGCGATATTTGCCAATCAAAACCTAGGGTCTGTTGACCTTTTGCGGTTAAATTTTGTTCGAGATAAAAGCGTTTTAATCGCGGCGAGAGGTTTGTAGCCTAGTCATTCTAAGCAAAACACCTCTCAACAAAGAGTAAAACGCTTTTAGCTGAACCCTTCGGGCAGCGTTTGTGGCTCCTTTTTGCTGCGTTATCGGCTTATCATGTAGGCCCCTACAATTCAAAGCCTCTGCCTTGCACAAAGAACCCACAAACTGCTGCAAAAATCATCGCAAAAGGTCAACAGACCCTAGTATTCGAGCAAAACAAAAAGGGGGAAGCATTCGCTTCCCCCTTTTGAGTATCTGCCTATGTTAAGCGGTGAAGGCGAGAATAGCGCCAGGAATCATTAGAAAGACGGTCAGTAGATAGCCAGCAACAACCGCTTTGTTTTTCATTGCCATCTCAGAGATAAGCTCAGCGCCTTTAAGTGGAATCTCACGTAGGAATGGGACTCCGTAAATAAGCAAGGTCGCTAGAATGTTAAACGTTAAGTGGACCAGAGCAATTTGCAGTGCAAAGACGGCGAAACTCGCCTGACACCGCTGTGGCGGCAAGGAGGGCCGTAATACAAGTACCGATGTTTGCCCCCAGTGTGAAAGGATAAACATCACGCACTTTTAAAACACCAGTGCCCACGAGCGGTACCATCAAGCTGGTGGTAGTTGATGATGATTGAACTAAGACAGTCACAACTGAACCAGATACGATGCCGTGAATAGGGCCGCGACCAATCGCGTTTTTCAAAATATCGCGAGCACGGCCAACCATTAGGCTCTTCATCAGTTTGCCCATCACAGTGATGGCAACAAAGATAGTTGCAATACCCAAGACAATCAGCAGGATGCCACCAATGGTGTCGCCGAAAGCACCTAACGGTTCTTTAACAGCACTCACAACGGGTTTGGTGATTGGCTTGATGAAATCAAAGCCCTTCATGCTCATATCACCGGTGTTCAGCAGTGGTGAAACCAGCCAGTGAGACACTTTTTCTAAAATGCCGAACATCATCTCCAGCGGAAGGAAAATTGCCACGGCCAGCAAATTGAAAAAGTCATGAATGGTGGCACTGGCAAAAGCACGTTTGAACTCTTCTTTGCAGCGCATATGACCGAGAGAGACCAGCGTATTGGTCACCGTGGTACCGATATTGGCGCCCATCACCATAGGAATGGCGGTTTCGACAGGAAGGCCGCCTGCCACAAGGCCGACGATAATCGACGTAACGGTACTGGAAGATTGAATCAGAGCTGTTGCGACCAAACCAATCATCAGGCCAGCGACAGGGTGTGAGGCAAATTCAAAAAGTACTTTGGCTTGATCACCGGTCGCCCATTTGAAGCCACTGCCGACCATAGATACTGCTAAAAGCAGTAGATATAACATGAATGCCAAGTTAGCCCAGCGGAGCCAGCGAGTTGTCACCGAAATCGGCGCCGCTGTTGTTGTAGCTTGGTTCATCATAATTTTCTCCATTGACCGCAAGAATAGGTGTTTGGTCTGTTGTTGAAACTGAGGGCGATACTAGTGGGGTAATATTTCATTATTATTACAGTTCGGTGTCACAATGACTTTTTCTGGCGCGTTCGAGGTTTTTCGCAGAGAGATAGGTGTTTGTTTTGTTTAAGTTTTTGATTTTAAATTGATATTTATTTTTCTGGTGCTGAGGTTTATTTGCTTGTTGAGTGGGCGATATGTCACAAAATATGACAATATGAAATTGATATCTTCGATATTAATATGATTATCTGAGTTTTGTTTCGGATTATTCGATATGTTTGCTGCCTTTTGTCATATTTGCTATAACTATCGTTCGCACATTTTAGGTCAATCAGCATGTCACATCTCAATTATAACCACTTGTACTACTTCTGGATGGTTTGCAAACAAGGCTCGGTTACCAAAGCGGCCGACGCGCTTTTTCTCACTCCGCAAACAGTGACCGGGCAAATCAAAGCGCTGGAAGATCGGATGAAAGGCAAATTGACCAAACGCAACGGTAGAACGGTTGAGCCGACCGAGTTAGGGCAATTGGTGTTCAAATATGCCGATCGTATGTTTGGTTTAAGTTATGAGATGCTGGATATCGTTAATTACAGCCAACACTCAAATATCTTGTTTGAAGTAGGGGTCGCCGATGCCCTATCGAAGCGTTTGGTGAGTAAGGTTTTGATGACAACGGTGCCGGAAGATGATCGAATTCATCTGCGTTGTTATGAATCGACGCACGAATTGTTGTTAGAACGTTTGGCTCAACATAAGCTCGATATGATCCTTTCTGACTGTCCTGTCGATTCGACTCAAAGTCCGGGTTTATACAGCAAGAAACTGGGTGAAAGCAGCATGAGTTTCTTCTCATCAAGCAAACTGGACAATACGGACTTTCCCGCGATCTTAGAGCGTAAGAAATTGCTGCTGCCGGGTGGTCGGACGGCGATGGGGCGTAAAGTCATGCAGTGGTTTGACCGTCAGGGGATGCAACCTGATGTGCTCGGCGAGTTTGATGATGTGGCTTTAATGAAAGCGTTTGCCCGATACCACGACGATGTGATTTTTCTTGCACCAACCGTGTATATGTCTGAGATAGAGGACGACCGCACTTTGCAGTTGATCGGACATGTTGAAGATTTGAAAGAAGAGTATTACGTGATCTTTGCGGAGCGCATGATTCAACACCCCGCAGTGAAAAACGTTTGTGATGCAAATTTTAGTCAATTGTTTACATGAACGAGTTCCTTCAATACTACGAATAGATTACTATCTACAAAAGTATAAACTCAAACTATAAAATTACTCTTACACAACTATCTGCAACAACCGTTGGGACATATAAGTTGTAGCTCGGGGACCAACCAATGAACTTAAAAGAAATGGAGCAGAATTCTGCTAAAGCTGTGGTGCTGTTAAAAGCAATGGCGAATGAACGGCGTCTACAAATCTTATGCATGCTGCACAATCAAGAACTTTCTGTTGGCGAGCTCTGTTCTAAACTAGAACTGAGTCAATCGGCACTTTCTCAACACTTGGCGTGGTTACGCCGCGACGGCTTAGTGTTGACACGCAAAGAAGCGCAGACCGTTTACTACACGTTAAAAAGTGAAGAGGTCAAAGCGATGATTAAGTTGCTACACAGCCTTTACTGTCAAGAATCGCCGTGTGCGTAGGCATTAAAGGTGGTTGATAGAAAAAAGCTGGCGATGCCAGCTTTTTTATTACCTGTATTAAAAGGCAATAAAAATTCTGCAAATAAAAAAACCGGCATTAAGCCGGCTTTTTCTTCACTGAAATCAGAGCGCTATTACAGAGCTTTGATTTGTGCAGCGAAACGAGACTTGTGACGAGCAGCTTTATTCTTGTGAATAAGGCCTTTAGTCGCCATGCGGTCTAGGATTGGTGTAACTACAGCGAAAGCTGCAGTTGCGCCTTCTTTGTCGCCAGCAGCGATTGCAGCAACAGTTTTCTTCATGTAAGTGCGCATCATTGAACGACGGCTAGCATTGTGCTGACGACGTTTTTCAGCTTGGATAGCGCGCTTCTTAGCAGATTTGTTATTTGCCAAGGGTCTAACTCCCAAAAACTTTAGTTCGGTGACAATTTAAGGGCGAGGAATATCCCTCATTTATGCCCGATTGTCAAATGATTTGTGCAAAAACCCATCGAGCCAAAAGAACTTTTGGTAAGAAAGGTTAACGCGGTTAAGATGGCGGGGATTCTATCAGCATTTTCAGACCAATGCTAATAAATATCCGCTTCGATTCTAATAAAAGGCGGAGAAAGGTTAGGCTACGGTGAGATTTCGAGGTTATTGTGAGTAAACGACTCCTTAAGTCCGGCTTGATCGTCAGTGCTATGACGCTGATTTCAAGGGTTTTGGGCTTAGTACGCGACGTAGTTGTCGCCAATTTAATGGGCGCTGGAGCCAGTGCCGATGTTTTTTTCTTCGCCAATAAGATTCCTAACTTTCTAAGACGCTTGTTTGCCGAAGGCGCCTTTTCCCAAGCGTTTGTTCCTGTTCTGACGGAGTATCACGCCAGTGGCGACATGAACAAAACGCGCGATTTGATCGCGAAAGCGTCGGGTACTCTGGGTGTGATCGTCACTGTGGTGACCATTTTGGGCGTTCTGGGTTCAGGCATGGTCAGTGCACTTTTCGGCGCTGGTTGGTTTCTGGATTGGTTACGCGGCGGGCCTGCCGCAGAAAAGTTTGAGCTAGCGAGCTTTATCCTCAAAATTACCTTTCCCTATCTCTGGTTTATCACTTTTGTTGCGCTGTCGGGGGCTATCCTTAACACCATGGGGAGGTTTGCCGTTTCCTCTTTTACCCCAGTGTTTCTCAATGTGATGATGATATTGGCGGCTTGGTATATTGCGCCGTATCTTGCTCAGCCGGAAGTGGGCTTAGCGATAGGGGTCTTTTTAGGCGGATTGGTGCAATTTCTCTTCCAACTGCCTTTTTTAATCAAAGCAGGGGTGTTGGTCAAACCGAAATGGGGATGGCGAGATCCGGGCGTGGTTAAAATTCGTACCTTGATGCTGCCTGCGCTGTTTGGTGTCTCCGTTAGCCAAATTAACCTTCTGTTCGACACCTTTATTGCTAGTTTTTTGCAAACCGGTTCGATCTCTTGGCTTTACTATTCTGACCGCTTGCTAGAGTTCCCGCTTGGCTTGTTCGGCATTGCGATTGCGACGGTTATCTTACCTGCGCTGTCGCGTAAACACGTTGATGCACACAGTGAAGGCTTCGCCCATACCATGGATTGGGGGGTACGTATGGTGACCTTGCTTGGCATCCCCGCCATGCTCGGACTGATGGTTTTGGCCAAACCTATGTTGATGGTTCTGTTTATGCGCGGCGAGTTTAGCCCCCAAGACGTTCACCAAGCTTCTCTATCGCTGCTGGCGTACGCATCGGGCCTGCTGAATTTCATGTTGATCAAGGTTCTCGCCCCAGGGTACTACTCACGTCAGGACACCAAGACACCAGTCAAATACGGCATTATTGCTATGGTGACTAATATGGTGTTTAACGGGATTTTCGCTTGGTTTTATGGTTATGTCGGCTTAGCGGTGGCGACAGCTCTGTCGGCATTAGTGAACATGACGTTGCTGTATCGAGGTTTACATCTAGCTGGGGTTTACCGGATTTCTAAGCGAACCGTCTATTTTATTGCACGTTTAATTTTGGCTGGCGCTGCAATGGTTGCGGTCTTATTGTGGAAAATGGAGCAGATGAGCACTTGGTTACAATGGACATCGGCTCATCGCGCTGGGGAGCTCCTTCTGCTGATTTTGATCGGCGCAATTGCTTACTTAATCTCGGCGTTTTTGTTCGGGATTCGGCTAAAAGACCTAAAAGCTGGGACAGAGTAAGCTCGATTAGTATATAATCCGCCAGTTTGACACTGCATAAATAGAAAAACAGAGGCACTTCGCTGTATCCAAATGGAACTGATACGAGGCATTCATAATATAAGGTCACAGCATCGTGGCTGTGTATTAACCATCGGCAATTTTGATGGTGTCCATCTCGGGCATCAGCAAGTGTTGCGTCAGGTTTCTCTGCAAGCCAAAGCCATGTCACTGCCGTCTGTGGTCATGACTTTTGAACCCCAGCCGATGGAGTTGTTTGCCAAAGAAAAGGCACCAGCGCGATTAACCCGTTTGCGGGATAAATTTGTGCAACTTGGCAAATTAGGGCTGGATCGTTTGTTGTGTGTCAATTTCAACCGACATTTTGCCGCTCTTGATGCTGAGGCATTTATTCGCGACTTGTTGGTCGAGCGTTTGGGTGTTAAGTTTCTTGTTGTTGGTGATGATTTTTGCTTTGGCAAAGCGCGTCAAGGCAACTTCACCATGTTGCAAGAAGCAGGAAAGAAATACGGTTTTACCGTGGTTAATACTCAAAGCTTCTGTTTAGAGCAGTTACGAGTGAGCAGCACCGCTATTCGTGAAGCGTTAGCCAGTGATGATTTATCAGCGGCGGCGCAAATGTTGGGGCGGGATTACAGCATTAGCGGCCGTGTCTCTCACGGCCGAAAATTAGGCAGAACCATAGGTTTTCCGACGGCAAATATTCCGCTTAAGCGTTGTGTTTCCCCGGTTTCTGGCGTCTACGTTGTGCAAGCTTTAGGGCTTGCACAAAACGCCATTGGCGGCGTGGCCAACATTGGTCAGCGTCCGACAGTAAACGGCGTTCGTCAGCAGTTAGAAGTGCACTTATTCGACTTTCAGGCCAACTTGTATGGCAAACAGTTAGAAGTGGTGCTTTTGCATAAACTGCGTGATGAAAAAAAGTTTGAGTCGTTTGATGCACTCAAACAGCAAATTGAATTGGATGCTGAGGCAGCAAGGGTGTGGCTGCGTCAGCTAACTCGTTGAACGGTTTATTCCACCGAACAACATAATGTCTAACTTTCGCCCAATATAACGGAATTAAGAATCGATGAGTGAGTATAAAGATACCCTGAACTTACCTGAAACAGGGTTTCCGATGCGCGGCGATCTGGCTAAACGTGAGCCAGAAATGCTAAAGCGTTGGTATCAAGAAGACCTTTACGGAGCCATCCGTGAAGCGAAAAAAGGCAAGAAATCATTTGTATTGCATGATGGTCCTCCTTATGCGAACGGTGATATTCACATTGGTCACGCACTAAACAAGATTCTTAAAGACATTATTATTAAATCCAAAACACTTTCAGGTTTTGACGCACCTTACATTCCAGGTTGGGACTGCCACGGTCTACCTATCGAACTGATGGTTGAAAAGAAAGTCGGCAAACCGGGCCAAAAAGTGACCGCAGCCGAGTTTCGTGAAAAATGCCGTGAATACGCAGCAGGCCAAGTGGAAGGGCAAAAAGAGAGCTTTAAGCGTCTTGGTATCATGGGCGAGTGGGATAAACCATACCGCACTATGGATTTCGCCACTGAAGCCAACATCATCCGTGCGCTGGGCAAAATTGCCGACAATGGCCACTTACTGAAAGGGTTTAAACCGGTTCACTGGTGTACCGATTGTGGCAGCGCACTGGCAGAAGCGGAAGTGGAATACAAAAACAAAGTTTCTCCTTCTATCGACGTTCGTTTTAAAGCGGCTGATGAAGCGGCGCTGCTGACGAAATTTGCTTTAAATGAAGGCCACGAAGGCCACGGTGACGTCTCGATCGTTATCTGGACAACCACGCCTTGGACACTGCCTGCTAACCGCGCAGTGTGTTTGCGTGAGGATCTTGAGTACGTACTGATCCAAGTTGAGGGCGATGCGGCTTCAGAGCGTCAACCTGAGCGTATTATCGTTGCGGCTGAACTGGCCAAAGAGGTGATGGATCGCGCGGGTATTGAGCACTTCCACAACCTTGGTTTTGCCAAAGGTGCGGATCTTGAACTGGTTCAGTTCCAACACCCATTCTACGCGTTTACAGTGCCAGCGATCCTTGGTGATCACGTCACCACCGATTCGGGTACTGGTGTGGTACACACCGCTCCGGGACATGGCCAAGAAGACTTTGCAGTCGGCCAAAAATATGGCCTTGAAGTGGCAAATCCTGTGGGCTCAAACGGCGTTTATCTGCCAGACACTGAACTGTTTGCTGGCCAACACGTCTTCAAAGCGAATGACGCTGTCGTCGAAACGCTAAAAGAAAAAGGCGCATTGCTGCATCATCACGCTTACGAGCATAGCTACCCGCACTGCTGGCGTCACAAAACGCCCATCATCTTCCGCGCGACCCCTCAGTGGTTTGTGTCGATGGACCAAGCGGGTCTACGTGCCAAAGCACTAGAGTCGATCAAAGGCGTTCAGTGGATGCCGGAGTGGGGTCAAAGCCGCATTGAAGGGATGATCGAAGGTCGCCCAGAATGGTGTATCTCACGTCAACGTACTTGGGGTGTGCCAATTGCCCTGTTCGTGCACAAAGAAACCGCAGAGCTGCATCCAAACTCGCTTGAGCTGATTGAAAAAGTGGCTCAAGTGGTTGAACAAAAAGGCATTCAAGCGTGGTGGGATCTTGACGCCGCAGAACTGCTCGGCGAAGAAGCGCCGCAGTATGAAAAAGTACTCGATACCTTAGACGTTTGGTTTGATTCTGGCGTAACACACTACGCAGTCGTTGATAAACGCGAAGAGTTCAACGGCGCACAAGCAGACATGTACCTTGAAGGTTCGGACCAACACCGTGGTTGGTTCCAGTCTTCGCTGATCTCTTCTATTGCGATGAAAGGCAAAGCGCCTTACAAGCAAGTATTGACGCACGGTTTCGTGGTCGATGGCCAAGGCCGTAAGATGTCAAAATCGATCGGTAACGTGGTTGCACCAAAAGATGTCACCAACAAGCTAGGTGCAGATATCCTGCGTCTGTGGGTTGCTTCAACCGACTATACGGGCGAAGTGGCGGTTTCTGATGAAATCCTCAAGCGTTCAGCCGATGCTTACCGTCGTATCCGTAACACGGCGCGTTTCTTCTTGGCGAACTTGAACGGTTTCAATCCAGAAACAGATATCGTACCCGCTGATGAAATGGTTGCGCTGGATCGCTGGGCGGTAGGTCGTGCATTAGCGGCGCAGAACGAGATCGTCAAAGCGTATGAAGAGTACAACACGCACGGCGTTACGCAGCGTCTGATGCACTTCTGTTCTATCGAGATGGGTTCATTCTATCTTGATGTGATCAAAGACCGTCAGTACACCGCGAAGCGTGGTGGTCATGCACAGCGCAGCTGTCAGACCGCGCTGTACTACATCGTCGAGGCGTTGGTACGTTGGATGGCGCCAATCATGTCGTTTACTGCCGATGAAATCTGGAACCAGATGCCGGGTGAGCGTGACAAGTTTGTCTTCACCGGTGAATGGTTCGATGGTCTGTTTGGCCTTGCAGAAGGTGAAGAGCTCAACAATGCATTTTGGTCTGAAATCCAGAAAGTGCGTGGTGCAGTCAACAAACTGCTTGAAGCGGCACGTACCGAGAAGACCATCGGTGGCTCACTACAAGCGGAACTGACGCTGTTTGCCAGCGACGATCTTGCAGCGAAAATCAACAAACTTGACGATGAGCTGCGCTTCGTTTCTGCTGACTTCAGCCGCCACCGTTAAACCACTGGGCGAGAAGTCAGACGCGGCGCAAGCCACCGACATTGAAGGTCTGTTTGTTGAAGTGCGGGCAACGGAAGCTGAGAAGTGTGACCGTTGTTGGCATCACACGCCAGACGTTGGCACCATCGCAGGTCACGAAAAAATCTGTGGACGTTGTGTCTCTAACGTCGATGGCGAAGGCGAAGTGCGTAAGTTTGCCTAATTGTCGGCGAGCGAAAGACTGAACTTTTTATCGTAATTGCAGCCCCAGTATTCACTGGGGCTATTTTTAGGAATTGAGATGAGCGAAAAAGCACTGACGTTAAAGCAATCTGGGGTGCGCTGGCTGTGGTTAGCCTTTGTGGTGTTTGTGGCCGATATCGGCATCAAATTTGTGGTGATGGAGAAGATGGGCTACGGCTGGGCCAATCGCATTGAAGTCCTGCCATTCTTTAATTTGCTGTATGTGCACAACTATGGCGCCGCTTTCAGTTTTCTCAGTGATCAAGAGGGTTGGCAGCGTTGGTTGTTCACCGGTATTGCTTTTGCGGTTACGGGCCTATTGACCTATTGGATGAGCAAACTCTCCGCGAAAGAAAAATGGAACAACATTGCTTATGCGATGATTATTGGCGGAGCCGTAGGCAACGTCTTTGATCGTTTAGTACACGGTTTTGTGGTCGATTACTTGGACTTTTTCTGGGGTAACTACCACTGGCCAGCTTTTAACTTAGCCGATGCAGCCATCTGCCTTGGCGCCGCGATGATCATCTTAGATGGCTTTCGTCGCAAAGAATCGCAATAAAAACCAATAACCCTAAGCGCTGTCCGTTGATTCGGTCAGCGCTTTTGTCTATAACGAGCAAGCAACTGCCACCGTTTCTCTACAAGGAAGCCGTAACGTGACCACTATTACCCAACAATCTGCTGTAACGCTGCACTTTACGATTAAAATGAAAGACGGCTCTGTCGCCGATAGCACGCACAACATGGGCAAACCAGCGAAGTTTGTCATGGGCGATGGCAGCCTGAGTGACAACTTCGAGCAGTGTCTGCTTGGGTTGCAAGCGGGCGAAAACAAGTCAATTGAACTCAAAGCGCAAGATGCCTTTGGCTTGCCCAATCCGGATCATATCCACCACATGGACCGCGCACGTTTTGTTGGCGATGCCGCGGTGGAAGTCGGTACGATCATGGCCTTTGCCGGACCCGATGGGATGGAGATCCCAGGCATCATTACCGAAATCGCCGGAGACTCGGTGACGGTTGATTTTAACCACCCACTCGCCGGGCAAGATGTGACTTTTGAAGTTGAAATTTTGTCAGTAGAATAGCCAGCCAAAAGATAACTACCCATGAGCAATGAAATGAAAATCCTGTTAGCCAACCCGCGTGGATTCTGTGCCGGAGTCGATCGTGCCATCAGCATTGTTGAGCGCGCACTGGAACTGTATCAGCCGCCGATTTATGTTCGCCATGAAGTGGTGCACAACCGTTTTGTGGTCGAAGGGCTGAAGCAACGCGGTGCGGTGTTTGTGGAGGAACTTCATGAAGTACCGGATAACAACATCGTCATTTTCTCTGCTCATGGTGTCTCTCAAGCGGTGCGTCAGGAAGCGAAAGAGCGCGATCTCACCGTGTTCGATGCGACCTGTCCTCTGGTCACTAAAGTGCACATGGAGGTGGCGCGCGCCAGTCGCCGCAGTATGGAAGTGGTGCTGATTGGCCACGCTGGTCATCCGGAAGTCGAAGGCACTATGGGACAATATGCCAGCCAGCAGGGCGGTATGTATCTGGTTGAAAAGCCGGAAGATGTTATTGGCCTTAAAGCGGTGGTGAAAGATCCGAGCAATCTGCACTACGTCAGCCAAACCACCTTGTCAGTTGATGAGACCGCCGATGTGATTGATGAACTGCGCCGCGTGTTCCCTGATATCCAAGGCCCACGCAAAGACGATATCTGCTACGCGACACAAAACCGTCAAGATGCGGTGCGTGAGTTAGCCAGTGAGGTCGATGTGATGGTGGTGGTGGGGTCAAAGAACTCCTCGAACTCAACACGTCTCAAAGAGCTCGCAGAAAAACTCGGCACGCCTGCCTATCTGACCGACTGCCCGCAGGATATACAGCCAGTGTGGTTTGACGGTAAAGTCAAAGTTGGTGTCACGGCTGGCGCCTCTGCGCCAGAAGAGTTGGTCAATCAGATCTTGGATCGCATCAAAGAGCTGGGCGCACAATCGGTTGAAGAGGTGCTAGGCCGCGAAGAGAATATGTTCTTTGAAGTGCCGAAAGAGCTGCAAATTAAGCAGATTGATTAAGTGCGGTGAAACGAAGAAGGCGACCAAACGGGTCGCCTTTTGCGTTTCTGTTACTCAGTGAGGCTACTGGTAAATGCCAAGCATCTCTTTGAGTAATTTAAGATAGCGGCGACTGACCGGAATGGTAAAACCCGTGCGGGTGATGATTTCGGCTAAGCCATTTTCCAACAATTTGATTTCACTGATTGCTTTGATTGCCACCAAATATTGCCGGTGGCAGCGTACCAGTGGTGTTTTCTCTTCCAGCGTTTTTAACGTCAGTTGGGTACTGGCGGTTTGATTGATGGAGCGCACATGCACGCCACTAATATCGCTGTAAGCGCATTCGACGTTGTCCGTGGCCATGATCACAATCCGGTTGTGGCCGATACACGGGATTTGGTCCAGCGTTTCAGGGGCGATGCCGGACAAATGTTGGCTGAGCGCCGACTGGCTGGCGGCACGATTGAGGCGCTTTACGGTCTTTTTCAGCCGCTCGGGGTCGACGGGTTTCAGCAGGTAATCAAAGGCATTGTCCTCAAACGCCTGAATCGCGTACTGATCATAAGCGGTGACAAACACCACATACGGCATGGTTTCTGGGTCCATCATGCCAAGCAGCTCTATGCCGGTCACTTGGGGCATCTGAATGTCGAGAAACACCACATCGGGTTTGAGCTCGTTGATTTTCTTTAACCCCATGATGGCATTGGCCGCATCGCCAATCACCTCAATCTCACCCGTTTCACCCAGCAGCTCGCAAAGCTCGTCACGAGCAAAAGGTTCGTCATCAATTACCAGTGCGGTCAACATCCGTATAGTCCCTGTGTTACAGCTATTCAGCTCATCAACGCTGAGTGCGGAATGATAAAGGTCATTTTAGTAAATTGATGCGGTATCGCTTGAATTTTTAGTGCTGCATCACGGCCAAAGTGATGACTCAAGCGTTTATCGACAATCTCCATGCCAAGCCCGGAGTGATCCTCACTCGGCGCTTGATAACAACCTGCATTGTCTTCAACGGTGATAGCGTAGCCTGTTGGGCTCTTTTCGCTGTAGATGCGCACTAAACCGCCTTCGAGCAAGTTGGAAATACCATGCTTCACCGCATTTTCGACCAAAGGTTGCAAAGTAAAGCTCGGTAGTTTGACCTCCAGCAGTTCGGCGGCGATGTCGATTTCTACGTCGAGACGATCAGCAAAGCGCGCTTTTTCAATGCTCAGGTAGGCATTGACGTGCGCCAGCTCTTCTTTAAGCGTGACGGTATTGATGTTTTGCTTAAGGTTGCTGCGAAAGAAATGGGAGAGATTTTGTATCAGCTCGCGCGCTTTGTCAGGGTCTCGGCGGATCACGGCACTGATGGTATTGAGCGCGTTGAAGAGAAAGTGCGGGTTGACTTGCGCGTGCAGCAGTTTGATTTCTGATTGCGTCAGTAAGGTTTGTTGTTGCTGGTAATCGCCATAGAGAATTTGGCTGGAAAGCAACTGGGCAATGCCTTCTGCCATCGACATATTGATGGTGGAGAAGAGTTTACGTTTGGGCTCGTACAGCTTGATGGTGCCGACCACCTCTTTGCCTGCGCGCAGCGGAATGATCAACGCTGCGCCCAATTTACAGTCGGCAGCCAGTGAGCATTGATAAGGGCGCTCACTGCCATCGAGATAAATGATCGCATTTTGCGCCATCGAATCGAGCGTGCTTTGCGACGAGATTGGCGTGTTGGGTTTGTGGTGGTCATCGCCAATACCGACAAACGCGAGGATCTTCTCTTGATCGGTAATCGCTACTGCGCCGACATTGGTCTCTTCGTAAACGATGCGGGCAATTTTCTCGGCATTGGTGCTGTTAAAGCCGCTGTGCAAGATACCGACCGAGCGATCGGCAATGGTCAGTGCGCGGCGGGAAAAGGTGGCGGAGTATTTTTCGAAGATGGTTTTTCTGTCTTGCAGAATGCTCATAAACAGCGCTGCGCCGACCGAGTTGGCGATGATCATCGGCGCGGCAATCGCCGACACCAGAGCGTAGGCTTCTGAGTAGGGTTTGGCGACCACCAGCAAGATGATCATCTGCATGATCTCGGCAAAAAAAGTGATGCCAAACACCACTGAAGGGTTAAACAGTTGTGCTCCTTTGTTTTTCTTCAGCAGATAGACATGCAATAGGCCACCGATCAGTCCTTCTGTCGTGGTGGAGATTGCGCAGGCGAGATCGGTAAAACCGCCTAAGGTGTAACGGTGGATACCGCCAGTAAAACCAACCGCAAAACCAACCACTGGGCCGCCGAACAGCCCGCCCATCACCGCACCAATTGCGCGAGTGTTGGCAATGGCATCGTTGATATGCAGGCCAAAATAGGTGCCCAGAATACAAAAGGCAGAGAAACAGCAGGTAGCACAGAAAGCGGTGACTCAGGCGTGACGAGATGTTGAGCATCGGCAAGATGAGCGGGGTTTTACTCAGCATATAAGCCAACACCAAGTAAACACACATTTGCTGCAGTAGCGAGATAACCAGTTCCATAACGACTCTTCTGTGGCTGAACAGGGTTTATTGTATGGCAAAGAAAAAGAGTCTGCGACTGGGCAGACTCTTTGTTTAGGCACTCATGGCGTGGTGCTTACGCGGTTTCGGAAACCGCTTGTGGTTTTTCTTCATCCGCTAGCTCGCGCTCGCCTTTGCCTTTGGAGATTTTGATCACGTAGCCCGTCACCACCAGCGAGAAGATAAGGCCGGCAATGGTGGAAATCTGCATTGGTAAGCCAAAGCCCAGTGCGCTGTTGTTGAGGATAAAGCTGACGCACACTGTGGTCATAAAGAAGGCTGGAACCGTAGTGATCCAGTGCAGCTTGTTGTGGCGTAGCAGGTAAGCCGATGCCGTCCACAGCATCATCACTGCGGTCGTTTGGTTGGCAAAACCGAAGTAGCGCCAGATGATGCCAAAATCCACCTGAGTCAGAATCGCACCAAGGACGAACAGCGGAACGGCCATCAGCAGGCGATTGCGCAGAGTTTTCTGCTCCATGTTGAAGTATTCCGCTAAGATCAAACGGCTGGAACGAAACGCTGTGTCACCCGAGGTGATTGGCAGAATCACTACACCCAAGAAGGCAATCACGCCACCAAACACGCCAAGCAGACCAAATGACGCACTGTAGACCACGTTGCCAGGGCCACCGTTTTTCACCGCTTCAGAAAGGGACTCCAGTGAACCAAAGAAAGACAGAGCAATGGCACACCAGATAAGTGCAATGATGCCTTCACCGATCATCGCGCCGTAGAAGACAAAGCGGCCATTTTTCTCATTTTCCATACAACGCGCCATCAGCGGTGATTGCGTGGCGTGGAAGCCAGAGATCGCACCACAAGCGATGGTGATAAACAGCGCAGGCCAGAGCGGCATATCGTTCGGGTTGAGGTTGGAGAACATGTCAGCGACTTGGAAATCCCCCATCACTGTGTGTTCAGGTGAAAGGGCAATCGCGGTCATCAGACCAACCGACATGAAGATCAGCAGCGCGCCGAATAGTGGGTAAAAGCGACCAATGATTTTGTCGACAGGCACGATCGTCGCGATGATGTAGTAAGCAAAAATGATCACCACCATGGTTGTCATGCTCACCGAGAAGCTGGTTTGATCGTTGATAAGGTTAGTAATCATACCTGCTGGCGCAGACACAAACACCACACCGACCAGCAGCAATAAAACAATGGCAAAAATGTTCATGAAATGTTTAGCGCCATTGCCTAAGTAGCGGCCGGTGATGCTCGGCACAGAAGCGCCGCCGTTACGTACGGAAAGCATGCCAGAGAAGTAATCGTGCACCGCACCCGCAAAAATACAGCCGACCACAATCCACAACATGGCAGCCGGGCCGTAAAGAGCCCCCATGATCGGGCCAAAAATCGGGCCGACACCGGCGATATTTAGCAGTTGCACCAAATACACTTTGGGCGTTGACATCGGCACGTAGTCGACGCCATCGGTTTTGGTGTGGGCTGGAGTTTGGCGATGTTCGTTGATACCAAATACTTTCTCAACGAAAGCGCCGTAGATGAAGTATCCGCCAATCAGGGCAGCGACACAGGATAGAAACCACATCATAGCAATTTGTCCTTGGATAATAGTTAAGCTCAGGGTGGAGAGTAAGTGACTCTCTGCCCAGTTGCACTGGCTTCTAACTTGAGTGGTCGCATAGCCAGACGAGTGGTCGCTATGGCGACTCAGTGGTTTCTCGTCGGCGTGAGTGGTCTGCTGACGAGGCGAGTGGTTTATTTCGCCCTTGATGCGGCGAGTGGGGAATTTAAGTGGTAAGGTTATTGGATAAAACAATGAGTTAAGGAAAGAGAAATGAAACAGAGCGCATTAGCCTTGCTGCTGGTGGCCTTGGTCGGCTGCGCGTCGAGTACCGAAGAGTTGGCCAAAGCGGGCGAGTGGTATCAGGTCGGCTATCAAGATGGGGTGAATGGGCGCACCCAACGCAGCTTTAAAGCACTCGCTGCGCTGGGTGAGGTGAATAAAAGCGATTATGACCAAGGTTATCTGCAAGGCGTGGATGAATATTGCAACGCGGATTTTGCCTATCAAATTGGCCTGTCGGGCTCCTATTACGAAGGGGTGTGCGAAGGCACCGAAACAGGCGCAGCGCTTTCGCATGGAGTGGCAACGTGGCTGGAATGAGTACCAGCAATAAAGCGGTGATGGAACGACAAGAAACATAATCAACATCGATTGAGCGCAACAGCGAGGGCAGGGATATGCAAGCAGAAACCGCAGCACTTTGGTTGGCTGGAATTGGCGTTGTTGGGCTCGCCTGCCAATGGTTGGCATGGCGTTTAAAGCTTCCGGCCATCTTATTTTTGTTGCTGGCGGGCTTGTTGGCCGGGCCCGTGAGCGGCCTGTTACAACCGGAGCAACTGCTTGGCGATTTACTCTTTCCCATGGTGTCGCTGGCGGTGGCGGTGATTCTGTTTGAAGGCAGTCTGACACTTAACTTTCGTGAAATCCGTGGTGTAAGCAACACGGTGTGGAGCATAGTGACTGTGGGCGCCGTGGTCTCATGGGGATTGACCAGTAGCGCCACGCATTACTTGCTCGGGTTTGATTGGCCCTTGGCACTGCTGTTTGGCAGTTTGACCGTGGTGACTGGCCCGACGGTGATTGTCCCCTTGCTACGGACGGTGCGCCCGAGTACGCGGCTGGCGAATATTTTGCGCTGGGAAGGGATCTTGATAGATCCGCTTGGCGCGCTGTTTGTCGTCATGGTGTATGAGTTTATTGTCTCGAGCAGCGAGACGCACAGCTTGATTGTCTTAGGCTGGATTTTGCTGATTGGCTTAGGGATTGGCATCGTTTCAGGGCAACTGTTGGCGACGGTTTTACGTCGTGGCTGGTTACCTGAATATTTACAGCCGTTTGCGGTCTTGACCATGGTGCTCGGCGTGTTTGCACTGTCGAATCATCTTGAACATGAGTCTGGTCTGCTCACCGTCACGGTCATGGGAATGTGGATCGCCAATGCCCGCGGGGTCGATATCAAGCACATTCTGCATTTTAAAGAGCACCTCACCATCTTATTTATCACCGGGCTGTTTATTCTGCTGGCGGCAAGAATCAAAGCGGACGACTTCGCCACTTTGGGCATCAGTGCGCTGTTGCTATTTGTGTTTATCCAGTTGGTGTCACGTCCGGCTTCGATTTTTATTGCCACGCTGCGCAGCTCTCTCAGCATCAAGGAAAAGAGCTTTCTCGCTTGGGTTGCGCCGCGCGGTATTGTCGCGGCGTCCATCTCCTCGCTCTTCGCCATCAAGTTGGACTCGCTTGGCATGTCTGAAGCCGCATTACTGGTGCCTCTGACCTTCATGGTGATCATCGGTACTGTGGTGTTGCAAAGCGCTTCGGCGCGGCCCATGGCAGTGGCACTCGGCTTGGCTGAACCCGCACCTAAAGGTTTTTTGATTATCGGGGCTAATGATGTGGCCCGCACACTGGCGCTGGCGATCAGTAAATACGATTGCCGCGTGATGCTGACGGATTCCAACTGGGATTACATTCGTCAAGCGAGAATGGCTGGGCTGGAGCATTACTACGGCAATCCGGTTTCTAGCCATGCAGATGAGTATTTGAATTTGATTGGCATTGGCCATGTGGTGGCACTGAGTCCAGACCGTTACTTTAACATCATGGCCTGTATGCATTTTATGAATGACTTCAGCGATAAGCGGATTTTCTGTCTGTATGATCAGGCCAGTAGCACGTCGAGCAACGGTGACAAGCATGCCGTTTCAGAGGATTACAAAGGCTTGCCCTTTCTTGGCTCATCGGTCAGCTACAAGAAACTGGCCAGCTTGATCAATCAGGGGGCAGAAGTGCGACACACTAAGCTGAGTGACAACTACACTTACGCCGATTATCGGCAGACTCACGCTGCGAACTTCGTCTTACCGCTGTTTGTGGTGGATGGCAACGGGCGAGTGCAAATTTGCCACAATAGTGATCACTTTGCGCCCAAAGTCGGTGAAACGGTGGTTTCCTTGATTAAGGAGCAATCGGCTGAAAACAAAGTCAGTGAGAGCAAAGCGACTTAAAAAAGTGACCAGAGAAAAGTTAGCAGCAGAAAGCTCAGACAAAAAGGTGGCAGCTCAATCGGCTACCTTGCTCTTTTCTGCTGTTATGCTTTTGGATAAAGCACGCCAAGGCAAGCAAGGCGGCTTGCGCCTGTCACCTCAGGCAGATTGCTGGGCAGGCGATGCACGTGGCGATACGCCAGCCAAGCAAACGCCATCGCTTCCATGTTGTCGCCATCGACGCCTTTCTCGCTCGTTGTCGCGACTTGCCACTGTGGCAAGCATTGCGCTAAGCGCTGCATCAACAGCGGATTACGCGCCCCGCCGCCACACACCAGCAGTTGCGGGTTCGCTCCGAAGGCATGTTTTTCGACTTCGTTGGCGATGGTCAGCGCCGAGTACTCGCACAAGGTGCGCTGCACATCTTCGACTGAGTAGTCATGAGTGCCGAGCATCCCATCCAGCCATTCGCTATTAAACAGCTCGCGCCCGGTACTTTTGGGGGGCTGCTTGGCCAAATAAGGCTCTTGTAACAGACGCGCCAGCAAGTGGCGATCCACTTCTCCTTGGCAGGCGAGTCGCGCGTCTTGGTCATAGCTTCGCTGCGTGTGTCTTTCACACCACGCATCCATCAGCATGTTGCCGGGGCCAGTATCATACCCGCTGACCCTTTGTTTTGGATGAAGCACGGAGATGTTGGCGATTCCGCCGATGTTCAACACCACGGTGGTTGAGTCCTGCATGGCAAAGATGGCTTGGTGAAATGCCGGTACCAGCGGCGCACCTTGACCACCTAAAGCGATGTCTTTGCGACGAAAATCCGCCACGGTGTCAATCTCAGTGCGCACCGCGATAATATTGGCATCGCCCAGTTGAGTGGTAAACGGAGATGGCCCGGTGGGTTGGTGAAAAACAGTTTGTCCATGATTGCCAATCGCGCTCACTTGGCTGGCTTGTATGCCCGTTTTGTTCAGAAGTGCGAGTACGGCGTCGGCAAACAGGTGGCCGAGTTGGTGGTCGAGCTCACCCAGAGTGCGCAAATCGGTACTTTGCCCAGTACAGACAGAAAGCAGTTGCCGCTTTAATGACGTTGGCAGTGGGTGGTCATGGTGCGCGAGCAAGCGCACTTGCCCTTGGTTGATTTCAACCAGCGCAGTGTCGACGCCATCCATGCTGGTTCCCGACATCACCCCGATATACAGCTCTTTCTCTTGCATCCTGATTTCCCCGCCGTTTTTTCCTCGTGCAAAGCATTGTAATGCAAATTCATTCGGAATAACCTCATTTAGTTTTAACCAATATCAGTTGTTTGGAGAGAGAAAATGGGACCGTTATGGGTGGATGTCGCAGGCTACGAACTGGATGCAGAAGATAAAGAAATTCTTGCTCATCCTACTGTTGGTGGCTTGATTCTGTTTACGCGCAATTATCACGACAGTCAGCAACTGCAAGCCTTAGTGGCGTCGATTCGCCGTACAGTCAAGCGGCCGTTTCTGATTGGCGTCGACCAAGAAGGTGGACGAGTACAGCGTTTTCGCGAAGGTTTCTCACCCATTCCTGCTGCGGCTGAATACGCCAAGCATGCGCAAGGGGAAGCCCTCGCGCGCATGGGCGGTTGGTTGATGGCGGCCGAGCTGATTGCGCACGATATCGATCTCAGTTTTGCCCCTGTGCTGGATAAAGGCTTTGCTTGCAAAGCGATTGGTAATCGGGCCTTTGGTGAAGAGACACACACCATCTTGCGCCACAGCAGCGCTTACCTACAAGGGATGCGCAGTATCGGGATGGCGACCACAGGCAAGCACTTCCCCGGTCACGGTGGCGTGATTGCCGATTCGCACTTAGAGACACCGATTGATGAGCGCGATGACCTATGGCAAGAGGACATGGCGATTTTCAAAGCGCAAATTGAGGCAGGAATGTTGGATGCCATGATGCCCGCGCACGTTATCTATCCTCAGTATGATTCTCAGCCTGCCAGCGGATCATCATATTGGTTAAAACAGGTACTTCGCCAAGAGTTAGGCTTTAAAGGGCTGATTTTCTCTGATGATCTTACTATGGAAGGCGCGGCTGTGATGGGAGGCCCAGCAGAGCGGGCCAAGCAAGCGTTACACGCCGGATGTGACATGCTACTGATGTGCAATAAACGTGACGCGCAAGTCGCAGCGCTAGATAGTTTGCCCATCACTTCTGTGCCTAGCGCGGCAGCACTGTTGAAGAAGCAGAGCTTTACTTTAGACGAGTTGACGCGCTCTCAAGAGTGGAAAACAGCTCGTGATGCCCTGCAGCGTTTGTTGCCATAAAAGTGAGAAAAGAACCGCTTAAGCGATGAATTCTCATTGATACGCATTTTATCTTAGGTGTAATTTTAAGTTTACACTAAATGTTTTTTTATCTTTACGGTTGATTTTCTTTTCTAGCCTGTTATTTTGTCATCAAGGTTGATTGAGCTGCCTTATGGATTTGGGTTGTAAAAAATAATATACAGGTTGAGAGTTATGCGTAAAAGTGAGTTGAGTAATATTAATATCAGTGATGAACAGATTCTGATCACGCCCGATCAGTTAAAAGCCAAGTTGCCGCTCAGTGACAAAGCGCGTGGCTTTATTCAGCAATCACGCAATACCATCGCGAACATTATCCATAAGCAAGATCACCGCTTGCTGGTGGTTTGCGGTCCTTGCTCAATTCACGACCTTGCCGCGGCGAAGGATTATGCACGTCGATTAAAAGCACTCTCACAACAACTTGATGATCAACTGTATATTGTTATGCGTGTTTACTTTGAAAAGCCGCGCACCACTGTAGGTTGGAAAGGATTAATCAACGATCCTCATCTGGATGGTAGTTTCGACATTGAACACGGCTTGCATGTCGGCCGTCAGCTTTTAGTGGAATTGGCTGAAATGGAGATCCCGCTCGCGACCGAAGCGCTCGACCCTATTAGCCCGCAGTACCTTGCTGATACCTTCAGTTGGGCGGCGATTGGTGCTCGAACCACGGAATCGCAAACCCACCGAGAAATGGCAAGTGGCCTTTCGATGCCAATTGGTTTCAAAAACGGCACCGATGGCAGTTTGTCTACGGCGATTAATGCGATGCAAGCGGCTTCGTCAAGCCACCGTTTTATGGGGATCAACAGTGAAGGTCAGGTGGCACTTCTGACTACGCAAGGCAACCCAAACGGTCATGTGATTTTGCGTGGCGGTAAGCAGACTAATTACGATTCAGTGTCCGTGACTGAGTGTGAGCAAGATATGGCGAAAATGGGCTTGGATGCGTCATTGATGGTCGATTGTAGTCACGCCAACTCACGTAAAGATTACCGTCGTCAGCCTTTGGTCGCGGAAGATGTGATTCATCAGATCCGCGAAGGCAACAAATCGATTATTGGTTTGATGATTGAAAGCCATATTAACGCAGGCAATCAATCGTCGGAATTGCCACTGAGTGAAATGCAATACGGGGTTTCTATCACCGACGCCTGTATTGATTGGGATACCACAGAGGCACTGCTGCGCAAAGCGCACAAAGAGCTAGTGCCATTTTTACAACAACGTCTGAAGTAACAGTAAACAAGGGATATCATGGCTGTTGAACTCAACGCATTGCGCGATCAAATTGATGCCGTCGACAAACAAATGCTAGAACTGCTCGCGCAGCGTCTCGCTTTGGTGGAAAAGGTGGGAGAAGTGAAAAGCCAGCACGGCTTGCCCATCTATGCCCCCGATCGAGAAGCGGCCATGCTGGCATCACGCCGAGCAGAAGCTCAGGCGATGGGCATTCCCCCGCAATTGATTGAAGATATTTTGCGTCGTGTGATGCGCGAGTCCTACGCCAGTGAAAAAGATTCCGGTTTCAAGTGCCTCAATCCAGAAACTGCGCTCGGTGGTGATCATTGGTGGTCATGGCCAATTGGGCGGGTTGTTTGCGCGCATGTTCCGTTTGTCTGGTTACAGCGTAAAAGTGTTGGGTAGCCAAGATTGGCCACGTGCCGATGAGATCCTTGACGGCGCGGGCTTAGTGGTTGTCACTGTGCCGATTCATTTAACCCAAGGCGTGATCGATAAGTTAGGGAATCTGCCGCAAGACTGCATTTTGTGCGACCTCACTTCCATCAAAGCCAAGCCGTTGCAGGCGATGCTCAAAGTGCATCGCGGGCCAGTTGTCGGTTTACACCCGATGTTTGGCCCGGACGTACCGAGCTTGGCCAAGCAGGTGATTGTCTGCTGTGATGGTCGAGACAGCGAAGCTTATCAGTGGTTATTGCAACAGTTTGTGATTTGGGGGGCGAGCGTGTGCCAAATCGATGCGGCGGAGCATGATCATGGTATGACCTTGATCCAAGCGCTACGCCACTTTACCTCGTTCGCTTACGGGATGCATTTGAGCAAAGAGAATCCGAGTTTAGACAAGTTAATGAAACTCAGCTCACCGATTTATCGCTTAGAGCTGGCGATGGTCGGCAGGCTTTTTGCCCAGGATCCCAATCTGTACGGCGACATCATTCTCTCTTCTGAAGAGAATATTGAGATGATCAAACGTTTCCATCAACGCTTTGGTGACGCGCTTGCGCTGCTTGAGCAGCATGATAAAAGCAGTTTTGTTGAGAGCTTCAAACAGGTCAGTCAGTGGTTTGGCAGCTATTCGCAGCAATTTATGGCCGAGAGCCAAAACTTGCTTAAGCAAGCGAATGACAACATTCATCGTGGATGAGGCCGTTACCTAAGTGACACAAAACGAAAAGAGCAGCGCGAAGCTGCTCTTTTGTTATTAGCTTTGTTATTGGCGGTTTGGTTAGTTGGTTTGCAGTGGCTCGACACTGGGCGTTTCTTCGCTGGCAACCGTCTCGATGCTCGCATCGCGATAGGGTGAATTGGTCAGATTGACTTGCAGGCGCACCACGCTGCTGATCATCTCCACCAAAGGTGCCCATTTCACCGTTTTCTCTTTTTCAAACAGATGGTTGAAGTTTTCTGGTGTCCAATCCATCAAGTATTGCGGGTTGAGTGCCCGGCCAAGAAAACGTACTTCGTAATGCAGGTGAGGTCCCGTTGAATTGCCAGAGTTTCCGCAGGTGGCAATCACATCCCCTTTACTGACGAACTGGCCACTTTTCACTTTGAAATGCTGCAAATGCGCATAGGAACTCATAAAACCAAAAGAGTGACGCATGGTCAGGAAGTTGCCAAAACCGTTTTTGCTCGGGCGCACCGTTTCTACCACACCATCAGCCGGCGCGACGATCTCTTCGCCGCGTTTACAGGTGAGATCAATCCCCGTGTGTGTGTGGCGTTTTCCGGTGATCGGGTTAGTGCGGCGACCGAAAGAGGAGGAGATCCGCTGGTAAGCCATCGGCGTATCATTCGGCAATAGGCGGAACATGGTCGCGCGCACCGCTGAGTCGACCGCCGCGGCATCGATGCGGTTTCTCGAGATTGGCTTCGTCAATCAGCAGCTCTTCGTCGGCAAGGCCGAGCACGGATTCCACATCAAAGACACGTTTGCCAAGTAATTGGATTTGATTGCTTTTTTCGGTCAAGGATTGAGAAAGCGAGTGGTTTACATCCAACTGCTCTTGATATTCCATCTCTAACTGCTGCTTTTCAGCAGTGAGATGAGCGACTTGTGACTGCAGAGACTGCGATTCACCGTTTTGCTTTTGGTACAAATACCAACCGCCACCGAGTGAAATCGGCAGGGCGGTTAGGGAAAGCAAAATGGTAAAGACAGTGCCTTTAGCCAAATAAAAAAACTGATCCCCATTTTGAGTGGGGATCTGCATGGTAATTTTCTTGGGCATCGTTACTTCGACTTATCGAGCAGACAATTAGTCTTCAAGCTCACCGAGATCAGAGAGAAACTCTATTTCTCTGTGCAGGAGAGCATCATCACCGACATTGAGTTCAACCAAGCGTTTCAAATGGCTGATACTTTCGATATCAATGTGATTAATCTTAAGTCTAATCGTCTGTTGATCAAAGCCTACTACCGCTGCTTCGAGACTAATATCAATATCACTATCTGAAAGTGTGAAGTACACCAACACCAGATCGTCGTTTTTCAACGTGTGTATTGAGTCTGTTCGCAGTAACAACCCGTGCAATGAGAGGTCCTGAATGGTGGTGTCTAGCACCAGATCACCTTGCACCAGACGCGCTGGTACTTGATAGATAATTCGGGAAAATCGACGTCGTTCAGCCATGTTTACTCTCTCAATTGACGATTTAGGGCTGCTTGGCAACAGGAAACATAAGACCGTATTTGCAATAAAGGCCGCTATATTAGCGGCCCTTGCACAAATTTCAAGCAGTAATGAGTTATTTGGTAATACGCTTGTATTTGATACGGTGAGGCTCTGCTGCCGCTGGACCGAGGGTCTTTTTCAGCCACTCCATGTACTCAGTATAGTTGCCTTCGTAGAAGTTGACCTGACCTTCATCACGGTAATCAATGATGTGCGTGGCGATACGGTCAAGGAACCAACGGTCATGCGAGATCACCATGGCACAGCCAGGGAACTCAAGCAACGCTTCTTCCAACGCACGCAGTGTTTCAACATCGAGATCGTTGGTCGGTTCGTCGAGTAGCAGAACGTTGCCGCCTGCTTTTAGTAGCTTCGCCAAGTGCACGCGGTTGCGCTCACCACCGGATAGCTCACCGATGATCTTCTGTTGATCGACGCCTTTAAAGTTAAAGCGAGAGCAGTAAGCACGCGCTTGGATCTCAAAATTATTGATCTTGATGATATCAGCGCCTTCCGAGATCTCCTTGAACACGGTGTTTTTGTCGTTCATCGAGTCACGGAACTGATCAACCGACGCTAGTTTCACCGTATCACCCATTTCGATGGTGCCGGAATCGGGTTGCTCAACACCGCTGAGCATCTTGAACAGTGTCGATTTACCCGCGCCGTTTGCACCAATGATGCCGACGATGGCGCCTTTAGGCATGCTGAAAGAAAGGTTGTCGATCAACACGCGACCGTCAAACGATTTGGTTAGATTCTTCACTTCGATGACTTTGTCGCCTAAGCGCTCACCTGGCGGAATGAAGAGCTCGTTGGTCTCATTACGCTTTTGATGATCAGTGCTTTGTAGCTCTTCAAAACGAGCCATACGCGCTTTTGATTTTGCCTGACGGCCTTTTGGATTCTGGCGAACCCATTCCAGCTCTTTCTCAATAGTCTTTTGGCGTGCTTTTTCTTGAGACGCTTCTTGTTGCAGACGCGCATCTTTCTGTTCTAGCCAAGAGGTGTAGTTGCCTTGCCAAGGAATACCTTCACCACGGTCCAGTTCCAAAATCCAGCCTGCGGCGTTATCTAGGAAATAACGGTCGTGGGTGATGGCTACTACGGTACCGGAATAATCCACTAAGAAGCGCTCTAGCCAAGCTACTGACTCTGCGTCCAAGTGGTTGGTCGGTTCGTCGAGCAACAACATGTCTGGTTTTTCCAGCAACAGGCGACAAATCGCAACGCGACGACGTTCACCACCCGACAAATGGGCAATTTTTTGATCCCATTCTGGCAGGCGCAGCGCATCTGCTGCACGCTCCAGCGCGTTGTCGAGGTTGTGACCGTCTTTGGCCTGGATCAGCGCTTCCAATTCGCCTTGCTCTTTGGCCAGTGCATCAAAATCTGCATCCGGATCGGCGTAGGCCGCATAAACCTCATCCAAGCGTTTCAGCGCGCCAGCGACATCACCAACCGCTTCTTCGACCACTTCACGTACGGTTTTGCTCTCGTCTAGCACTGGTTTCCTGTGGCAGATAGCCAACTTTCAACCCCGGCTGAGGACGTGCTTCACCGTCAATATCGGTGTCGATGCCCGCCATGATGCGTAGTAGGGTAGATTTACCAGAACCGTTTAGACCCAAGACACCGATTTTTGCGCCTGGGAAGAAGCTAAGAGAAATGTCTTTCAGAATTTGACGCTTAGGTGGCACGATTTTGCTCACCCGCGACATGGTATATACGTATTCAGCCATTGCCGATCGTTCCTAAGATTAAAATCCACGTAAGGTCGCCATTTTATATCAACTGACGCCCGTTTGTTACTGTCGAAGGTGATTTTAGTCGCCTAGAATCAAAGCGCAATCTGACTGACGATGGTCTGTCAGGTGTTGGTCAAGTGAGTTTCCCCTCTAATGGTGTTTCATTAAAATGAAATCACTATTATTTACATCTGTCACCTTTACAAAGGTGTAATGAATAAGAGTAAATAGATGCATATCGTCGCTTGCGCTTCTTACCAAGTAAGAGAGCTTAAGATCGGGAATTTAGAAGTGGCGACAAAACGTCAGAGGATATGACTCGAATGAGACTGAATTTTTTAAGACTGCCCAAACCTTGTCGAGCTTTGGTGGGTCTTTTGTGTGGGCTGACTGGAGTGACGGTGAGCGCCGCGGATATCGCGAGCTTGGAAAAGCAGAGAGAAATCTATCAACAAGCGCAACAAAGTTTAGACAACAAAGATCTCGACGAGTTTGCCAAGTTGCGTCCGCAATTGGACAGTTATGCCTTAACTCCTTATCTCGATTACCGTGTTTTTTTGCTGCAACTGAAAGATAAAACGCCAGCTGAGGTGGAACGTTTTATTACCCAATCAGAGGATTATCCTTTCTCTGGGCGCATTCGGGCACCTTATCTTGATGCGCTTTATCAAGCGCAGGATTGGAAAAATGTCCTGACGTTTCAACGCCAAGAGCCTAATGGAGAGAGTTATCAGTGCATTTACTACTATGCACATTACCAGCAAGGTGCGCGAGATAAAGCCTTTGCCGCAGCCAAACGGCTATGGTTGAGCGGTCAAGGGGTAGCGGATGAGTGCGATCACCTGTTTGCCGTTTGGGAGCAAGCTGGGCTTCGCAGTGATGAACTCATCTTGCAGCGCATGTTACTGGCGTTTGAAGAGAAAAATGGCAACTTGATGACTTATCTGATGAAGTTGCCACAGAGTGCTAAGGCGCAGAAGCAAGCGCAGCAGATGAAAGCGTTATTTACCCAACCTGAATCGATTGCTGAGTTTGCCAAAAAAAGCAAAGCCAACGATTTCAACCGTATGCAAGCGGTGCACGCGTTTAAAAAACTAACCCGTAAGGATGTGGTCGAGGCACAAGCCGTCTTGAGTGATGTGGTCAAAGCGCAAAAAATACCCAAGCCACAAGCGCAAGAGTTGGCAGAGTATGTGGCATTTCGCTTGATCAATACGGACGATGAGAAACTAGCAGCGTGGAGAGACAAGACACTAGCCCAGTCATCACGGCAGACATTGATTGAAAGGCGCGTGCGCTTAGCGATACAAGAGGCCGATTGGGCGGGCGTGAGGCAGTGGATTTTACGTCTGGATGACGAACATCGCCAATCGCTTCGTTGGCAATATTGGTTGGGGCGTAGCGACATCGCGCTTGGCAAAGTAACGCAAGGCAAACAGCGTTTAGAGTCACTGCTCGGGCAGCGCAATTTTTACAGCGTGGCGGCCGCCAAAGAGGTCGGGCAGTCGATTGAATACCCCGTCACGACCTTAAAACTGGAGAACGAACGGCTCGCCCCTTTTCGAACATCACTACAGCGGATCGAAGAGTTGCTTGCACTGGATAAAGTGGCTGCCGCCAAAAGTGAGTGGCGTTATTTACTCTCGCGAACGGACGATGACACCCAAGCGATGCTTGCCGTATATGCCGCTTCCAAGCGTTGGTACCATTTAACCGTTGCCGCCAGTATTTCTGCCAAAATGTGGGACAATGTGGAAGTGCGTTTTCCCGTGGCGCATCGCTGGTGGTTTAATTTTTACGCCAATAAACACAATATTGATCCGATCACCTTGATGTCGCTGGCAAGGCAAGAGAGCGCGATGGATGTGGAAGCAAGATCGCCAGTCGGTGCGCGCGGCATCATGCAGATCATGCCCTCAACGGCGCGCTACACCGCGAAGAAATATCAGTTGAGTTACACCGGAGAGGACGAGCTATATCAGGTGGGGAAAAACATCGAAATTGGTAGCCACTATTTAAATGGGCTCCTTGAGCAGTACGATAATAATCGAATTTTTGCGTTTGCGGCTTATAATGCCGGACCTAACCGAGTAAATAGCTGGCGTGAGCGCACGGGCGGAAAATTGGATGCGTACGCCTTTATCGAAGCGATTCCGTTTAAAGAGACCCGTGGCTACGTGCAAAATATCTTGATGTTTGAGAACTACTATCGGGATATTTTGGGCGTTGATGGTGCGTTCCTCAATCAGCATGAGCTCGAAACCAAGTATTGAAGTAGGTAGAGAATGTCGCAACAACCCGAGTATTCAGACTGGCAGCAAATCATTGAACTGGTTAAACACAGTGTCGAGCAGGGGCAGCATGAGATGTTGCTGACCATGTTGATGACCCCGGATGAAAGAGAAGCGTTGCTTTCTCGGGTGAACATTGTGCGCGAGTTGTTGAAAGGCGAGCTTTCTCAGCGTCAGATCAGCCAACTGCTGGGCGTTGGCGTGGCGACAATTACCCGTGGTTCTAACGAACTCAAAGCGCGATCTGATGAAGAGAAAGCGGTGTTGATGACCTTGCTGGAGGCCAATAAAAAAGGCGGATAATCCGCCTTTTTTAACCCTTGCTTGCCAAATTGGCCGGGAAATGTTGTGGATTGGTAAAAGGGATCAAGGCCAGAATCAAAGCTTGGTGATAAACCGAACTGCGCGTAAGAAGGTTTTGCGTCAGCAAGCTGATTGCGCCTCCTTTCTGCTTGATGTTGTCGGTGCCAAACACCTCGTCCATCACATCGCCCAGCTCATTGGCATCGGCAAGCTTTGCTAGCACCGCAGGGGGCAGCATTAAACTGGCCGAGCGTGATTCGCCGCGCTGCGTGTCCGATTCAATCACCATCCAGGCAAAGGTCACATCACCCTCAATGCCCGCTTCCAAGCCCACATAATAATCGCCATCACTGACCGCTTGTTTGGCGTTTTTCACTCGATTGAGCGCGCCCAAATGGGTTTCTTCATCGCTCATCGGTTGGTCCGCCACCTCACTGGGGACGCTTACACCACTGAAGGTAAAACTGCGCTGTGGAAAGGCTTGTTGAAAGGCGCTTTTAACCGCGCTGAGCTTTGCTGGGTTGAGTGACGCGATAATCACTTTTTGAGTTGCCATGATCTTTTTACTCACCGTGGTTCATTTGCTACTGTCAGGCTAGTTTGACTTGGGTCGGTTTGACATTTTCACTCGGATAGCAGCCAAGTACTTTCAAGTGTTTCGTCAGCTTGGTGAGCTCATTGAGCACAAGCTGCATACTTTCAGAATCTAGGTGTGCTTCTAAGTCCACATAGAACATCTCTTCCCAAGGGTTGCCCATAATAGGACGCGACTCCAGCTTAGTCATGTTGATGCCGTAGCGTTGCAATACCAGCAAGGTTTCGACCAGCGAGCCCGCCTTTTGCGACGTCGACATAATCAGGGTCGTTTTCGCTGGGATTTGTGCTGAGACTTCCACCGGCTTACGCGCAACCACGATAAAACGCGTGTGGTTCTCTGTTTGGTTTGCGATGTTGCCTTGGATAGGTTGCAGGCCATACAGCTTGCCACTGGAAGCATTGCCAATGGCGGCCACATCATCGCGATTCAGCTCTTGCACTTTCTTCATCGCATCGGCAGTGCTGGCACAAGATTCGAGCGTGACCCCTTTAAGACGACTGAGAAACTCACTGCATTGCTGGTGTGGTTGTGGGTGTGAGTAAAGTATTTTGATCTGTTCAAGCCGCAGCTCTTTGGTCGCCACCAAGCAGTGTTCAATCGGTTGGGTCAACTCGCCAACAATATAGAGTGTGGTGTGTTGCAGCAGATCATACACCTCGTTGATCGAACCTGAGCTGGTGTTTTCAATCGGCAGAACGCCGAAATCAGCGTGACCGGATTCAACGGTTTGCGTCACCTCTTTGAAATGTTCACAGTTGAGCTCAATCAGTTCCGTGTTCTTACGGCTAAAGTATTCTCGGCTGGCCAAGTGTGAATAAGAGCCTTTTGCACCCAGAAAGGCGACGCGCGCGAGTGGTTTGCGACTTTGCTCTGGATTCAACAGATTTTGCAGATAAGATTGCTGCAGCAGTACCGAGTCTTCAATGATGGTATGAAACAGCTTGGTAATATATTGAGCATCAAGCTGATATTTTTCTCGTCCATTATTGATCAGCTTAACCAGTAATTGCTGCTCACGGCTGGCATCTCTCACGGGTTTAGAGGTTTCCACTTTGCTTTTCGCCACCTCAATACTGAGTTTACGGCGCTCAGAGAGGAGGCTAAGCAATTGGTCGTCGAGGTCATTTAAGCGCAGACGGATCTCTTCAAGTGAGATGGGCTGGTCAGTCATCTTGGTATTCCTTATAAAAAAGCCCCCCGAGTTGGGAGGCTTTCTGTTTGTTTTTGACTTTTCTTTCACAAACGGCTTTGCCTCCGGTGGTTAGGGGAGGAAAAAGAAGTCAAAAATAAACAGTAGATTGAATTGCATAAATATCTTTCTTGGTTACGTTTAACCACACAATAAGCAAGCAGGCTTAGAGCGTCAAGCAAAAAAATAGCGCCTCTCGGCGCTACTTCCTCTCACAAAATGAATTCGTTTTATTCGTCTTCTTCTTCAACCAACTCAGGTTTTTCGGCGCGACGCGCTTCGGATTTGTGCTGCAGTTTGTTTAGCTGTCTTTCCAGTTTTTGCTCCACTTCATTAATGGCAGCATACAAATCGTCGTTAACCGCTGAAGCGATAAGTTGACCTTTAGGAACCTTAATCACGGCCTCAAATTTTTTCTGTTTGTTCGGTTCTTCGCTAAAGGTGGCTTGGCAACTGATGATGTCCGCTTGCCATTTTTCTAGCTTCTTAAATTTGCTCTCAATGTGAGTGCGGATAGCAGAGGTGATGTCAATGTTTTTACCAGTGATGTTTACTTTCATAGATGCTTTCCTCTGTGGTATCCCTCATGGGTTGACTCCAGATTACGACTTTGAACTAAAAAAAATGTGACCGAGATCATTATTCATTATGGTGTTTTAAGTGGCTAAACAGAATGTGATCTTAAGCAAGGCTTGTCGATTTTTCTTATGAAAAAGCTTGAGATTCGTTTGGAAAGCAGTAGATTGAATCGAGTAGTTCGCTGAAATTAAACCATTTTTCAGGGATTTTTTACTGCCTAAGTAAAATCTGTAGTCAAAATTTCACCAAGTGAAAAATGTGATCGCCACCCGTGGGCAAGAGAGAATGAAAAAACACCGCTGAATTTCTCAGCGGCGTTTTTGCGTTTGTAAACGAAATCATCAAAAGAGGCGTATTAGAGTGGATTGAGGCGCATCAGCTCTTTTGTTCTCGCAACCGCATCTTCTAGTCCCAACTGTTGGTAGGCTTTAAGTTGAATTGCCAAAGACTTTCGCGCTGCAGTGGTATCTGGATAGGTTTTCTGCAACTCTTGGCAGCGATTAATCGCTGCAATCCAAGCTTCGCGGCGCAAATAATAATCCGCCGTCGCAAGATCATACTCCGCTAAACGATTTTTCAGTGCAAATAAGCGTTTTTGTGCATCTTGCGCGTACGGGCTGTTTGGGTAGCGCTCAAGCAGCTTCTTAAAATCATCAAATGCTTCTTTGACCGGTTCAGGATCGCGATCGCTGCGATCAACATTAAACAAGTCATGCATAAAGTTGCGATCTTGCGCCATGTGGGTAAGGCCGCGCATGTAAAGTACCCAATCCATTTTCTCATGGGTTGGATTGAGCCGCGTAAAGCGGGCGATCGTTGCCAGCCCTAGGGCGAGATCGTCGTTCTTGTAATAGGCATAAATCAAATCAAGCTGCACTTGCTCCGAATAAGCACCAAACGGATAACGGGAATCGAGCGCTTCAAGTTTCTCAATCGCCGTTAGCCAGTTACCACTTTGAAGAGAAATTTGTGCCTCTGAATACAGCTCGGCTGGCGGCACATCAGGAACAATTTGTTCACTGCTTGAACATCCAAACAGCAGTGATACTGCCAAAAGGCCTGATAAAGTATGGTGTTTCATGTCAGGAGTCGATTCCTTGATTCTAAATATTTCTTAAGCTTCCGTTACTTTCTCGTCAGTAACGGATACAATGAACAACAAGTATTTTTCCACAGTAGTGAGCATTAGTCTCACAGTTTTTAAAAAAGTTCGATATGGCTCAGCAGATTGAATTAACAAATACCGTAAAAGATAGCCAATTGGGTCAACGACTTGATCAGGCTATCGCAGAATTGTTCGCCGATTTTTCTCGTTCGCGCCTGAAAGAGTGGTTGTTGGACGGAAAAGTAAAAGTGAACGGTGAGGTGATCACCAAACCCCGTACGAAAGTGATGGGCGGCGAAGCGATCACGGTGCTCGCCGAGCTTGAAGACGAAGAGCGCTGGGAAGCGCAAGATATTCCTCTGGATATCGTCTACGAGGATGACGACATTTTAGTCATTAACAAGCCGCGTGATTTCGTGGTTCATCCGGGAGCCGGAACTCCTGATGGCACCGTGCTCAATGCACTGCTGTTTCATTGTCCGGAAATTGCAGAAGTGCCTCGTGCGGGTATCGTGCATCGTTTGGATAAAGACACAACAGGTTTGATGGTGGTTGCGAAAACCGTTCCGGCGCAAACACGCCTCGTGCGAGCGCTACAAAAACGCGATATTACCCGTGAGTATGAAGCCATTGCGATTGGCCGTATGACCGCAGGCGGTAAAGTGGACCAACCGATTGGTCGCCACTCAACCAAACGTACCTTGATGGCAGTCAGCCCTATGGGCAAGCCGGCGGTAACACATTACCGTGTTGCGGAGCATTTCCGTGAGCACACACGCTTGCGTTTACGTCTTGAAACCGGACGTACTCACCAGATCCGTGTGCATATGGCCTACATTCAGCATCCACTGCTTGGCGATATCGCTTACGGTGGCCGCGCGCGTATTCCATCTGGCGCGTCAGATGATGTGGTCGAGATGATACGTGGCTTTGATCGTCAAGCACTGCATGCTGTTATGCTGCGCTTTAATCATCCGATCACTGGTGAAGAGCTGGAGTTCCATGCACCTGTGCCAGATGATATGGTTGAGTTAACCGAAACACTACGCCGTGATACTCAAGAGCATGGCTTACCGGACGTTTACTGATCAACCATGATTCTCCCTAACTGGCCTGCTCCGAAAAATATCAAAGCCTTTGCGTCAACGCGTGAAGGCGGTTTTTCGCATGCTCCGTATGCGAGCCTAAACTTGGGCGCGCATGTCGGGGACGAGCTTCACCTAGTTAGGGAAAATCGCCTTTGGTTAGCCCAAAAGGCGCAAATGCCAAGCGCGCCAGTGTGGTTGAATCAAACCCACTCAACACGAGTGGCAGAGGTATCGACTCCGACAGAGCAAGTGTTGGATGCCGACGGGCTATTTACCCAAACCGTCGGGGTGGTGTGCAGTGCGATGACGGCGGATTGTTTGCCGCTGCTGATCACCAACACACAAGGCACCCAAGTTGCAGCAGTGCATGCGGGATGGCGTGGCCTTTCTGCGGGCATCGTGGAAAACGCGCTCGACAAGTTTTGTGGTGAAGTCATGGTTTGGCTTGGCCCTGCGATTGGTCCTTTGGCATTTGAGGTAGGCGATGATGTCCGTCAGGCATTCACCGACTTTGATCCACAAGCCGCTAAAGCTTTTGTGGCACAAGCGAAAAGTGGAAAGTGGCTTGCTGATATATTTTTGCTCGCGACTCAGCGTCTGAATCGTGCAGGTGTTAGGCAAGTCTTTTCATCGCAGATGTGCACCTACAGTAATTCGGGCCAGTTCTTTTCCTACCGCCGTGATGGCGTTACTGGCCGTCAGGCCAGCTTTATCTGGATGGAAGAATAACAGCATAATTTGTGCGACATCCGCTTTAGTCCCCCTTGAAAAACGTCGAGCACGTATCCATCTTTCATACTGATTAAACCATTCATTTCAGTTGAGGGAAGGTAGGTATGCGTCTTGATCGATTTACCAGTAAGTTTCAAATCGCTATCTCTGATGCACAGTCATTGGCGTTAGGGCGCGATCATCAATACATCGAACCCGTTCATCTTATGGTGGCGCTGCTCGATCAAAATGGCAGCCCAATCAGACCGCTGCTGACCATCTTAAATGTGGATGTCACGCATCTACGTTCCAAGCTCAGTGAAATGTTGGATCGCCTGCCGAAAGTCAGTGGCATTGGTGGTGATGTACAGCTGTCCTCATCGATGGGCACCATGTTCAATCTCTGTGACAAAATTGCGCAGAAGCGCCAAGACAGTTACATCTCGTCGGAAGTTTTCTTGCTGGCCGCTCTTGAAGACAGAGGTCCGTTAGGTCAATTACTTAAAGAGCTGGGGCTCACAGAACAAAAAGTGAGCCAAGCGATTGAGCAAATTCGTGGCGGTCAGAAAGTCAATGACCCGAATGCGGAAGAGCTGCGCCAAGCACTTGAAAAATTTACCATCGATCTTACCGAGCGAGCGGAGCAGGGCAAACTTGATCCGGTCATTGGCCGCGACGATGAAATTCGCCGTACCATTCAAGTATTGCAGCGCCGTACCAAAAACAACCCGGTGATCATCGGTGAGCCCGGTGTCGGTAAAACCGCAATAGTCGAGGGATTAGCGCAGCGTATTATTAATAATGAAGTTCCTGAAGGGCTGCGTGGTCGCCGCGTGCTGTCACTCGATATGGGTGCGTTGGTGGCTGGTGCGAAATACCGTGGTGAGTTTGAAGAACGCCTCAAATCGGTCTTGAACGAGCTCTCTAAAGAAGAGGGCAATATCATCCTCTTTATCGATGAGTTGCATACCATGGTTGGTGCGGGTAAAGGTGAAGGTTCAATGGATGCGGGCAACATGCTCAAACCCGCTTTGGCTCGTGGCGAGCTTCATTGTGTTGGTGCGACAACCTTGGATGAATACCGTCAGTATATTGAGAAAGATCCCGCCTTGGAGAGACGTTTCCAGAAAGTGCTGGTGGATGAACCAAGCGTGGAAGACACCATCGCGATTTTGCGTGGTTTAAAAGAACGCTATGAGCTGCACCATCACGTTGAAATTACCGATCCAGCGATCGTGGCGGCAGCCAGCTTGTCCCATCGCTACGTTTCAGACAGACAGTTGCCGGATAAAGCGATTGATTTGATCGATGAAGCAGCGTCCAGTATTCGTATGCAGATCGACTCCAAACCAGAAGCACTGGATAAACTAGAGCGCAAGATCATTCAATTGAAAATTGAGCAGCAGGCGCTAAGCAATGAGCATGATGAAGCGAGTGAAAAGCGTCTGCGCTCGCTCAATGAAGAGTTGAACGAAAAAGAGCGTGAGTTTGCAGAGCTAGAAGAGATCTGGAATGCAGAAAAAGCCGCTTTATCGGGCACTCAACATATCAAAACGGCACTTGAGCAGGCTCGCATGGACATGGAGTTTGCTCGCCGTGCAGGGGATCTAAGCCGCATGTCCGAATTGCAATACGGCCGTATCCCTGAGCTCGAGAAGCAACTTGATCTGGCCACGCAAGCCGAAATGCAGGAGATGACCTTATTAAGAAATAAGGTTACCGACAACGAAATCGCAGAAGTGCTTTCTAAGCAGACCGGTATTCCTGTGTCAAAAATGCTGGAAGCGGAGAAAGAAAAACTGCTGCATATGGAAGAGGTTCTGCACAATCGCGTCATTGGACAAAAAGAGGCGGTAGAAGTGGTATCGAATGCCATTCGTCGTAGCCGCGCTGGTTTGTCCGATCCGAACAAACCGATTGGTTCCTTCCTCTTCTTGGGGCCAACTGGGGTCGGTAAAACCGAATTGTGTAAAACGCTCGCGAGTTTCATGTTCGACAGCGAAGACGCCATGGTGCGCATTGATATGTCGGAGTTCATGGAGAAGCACTCAGTGGCGAGATTGGTCGGCGCACCTCCAGGCTACGTTGGTTATGAAGAAGGCGGTTATCTGACGGAGGCAGTACGTCGCAAGCCGTATTCTGTCATCCTTCTTGATGAAGTCGAAAAAGCGCATCCCGACGTTTTCAACATCTTGTTGCAAGTACTGGATGATGGGCGACTAACAGATGGACAGGGGCGTACGGTCGATTTTAGAAACACGGTTGTGATTATGACCTCGAATTTGGGTTCAACTCGAATCCAAGAAAACTTCGCTATGCTCGATTATCAAGGTATTAAAGAGCAAGTGATGGATGTTGTCGGCAAACATTTCCGTCCAGAGTTTTTAAACCGCATAGATGAAAGCGTGGTGTTCCATCCTTTGGGCAAAGAGCACATTAAATCTATCGCTTCTATTCAACTGAGCCGATTGGCTAAACGGATGGAAGAAAAAGGCTATTTATTGGAAGTATCAGAAAAAGCGCTGGAATTGATCGCACAAGTTGGCTTCGACCCGGTTTATGGTGCGAGACCACTAAAACGTGCGATTCAGCAAAGTGTCGAAAATCCGTTAGCAAAATCCATTCTTTCTGGTCAAGTGTTGCCAGATAAGAAAATTCAATTGGTGGTCAGCAATGATCAGATCATTGCTCATCAATAGATAAAACTATGCGAGTAAATGACAAAATAAGGGGCCTAGCCCCTTATTTTGTGTGGTAAATGCCCAAGTGGGTTGAAATTTAACCGGTTGAGCGTCGGTTTCGATAAAAATGCGATTTCCCACTTGCCAAGAAAAAAGCATTCCCTATAATGCGCATCCACTGACACGGCAGACGCCACAAGGCTTCAGCAGTGCAGATAAGAGGGTAAGACTTCTAAAAAAGAAATTTGAAAAAGTGTTTGACTCTTCAAATTAACTCGCTAGAATGCACCTCCGCTTTGAGAGAAAAACTTCTCGAGAAGCAAGCTCTTTAACAATATAAACCTATCAATCTGTGTGGGCACTCGTTGATGATAATCGCAAAAGATTTATCAATGAACTGAGTGACCAATTTGATACTTCGGTATCGAGCACAGTCAATTCAAGTTTTCTAGGAACTAGCTTCTAGGGACTAGAAACTTATCAGTATTCATTGAGCCGAAGCGAAAGCTTCAAAAAACTTTTAATTGAAGAGTTTGATCATGGCTCAGATTGAACGCTGGCGGCAGGCCTAACACATGCAAGTCGAGCGGCAGCACAGAGAAACTTGTTTCTCGGGTGGCGAGCGGCGGACGGGTGAGTAATGCCTGGGAAATTGCCCTGATGTGGGGGATAACCATTGGAAACGATGGCTAATACCGCATGATGCCTACGGGCCAAAGAGGGGGACCTTCGGGCCTCTCGCGTCAGGATATGCCCAGGTGGGATTAGCTAGTTGGTGAGGTAAGGGCTCACCAAGGCGACGATCCCTAGCTGGTCTGAGAGGATGATCAGCCACACTGGAACTGAGACACGGTCCAGACTCCTACGGGAGGCAGCAGTGGGGAATATTGCACAATGGGCGCAAGCCTGATGCAGCCATGCCGCGTGTGTGAAGAAGGCCTTCGGGTTGTAAAGCACTTTCAGTAGGGAGGAAGGTGGTAGTGTTAATAGCGCTATCATTTGACGTTACCTACAGAAGAAGCACCGGCTAACTCCGTGCCAGCAGCCGCGGTAATACGGAGGGTGCGAGCGTTAATCGGAATTACTGGGCGTAAAGCGCATGCAGGTGGTTTGTTAAGTCAGATGTGAAAGCCCCGGGCTCAACCTGGGAATTGCATTTGAAACTGGCAAACTAGAGTACTGTAGAGGGGGGTAGAATTTCAGGTGTAGCGGTGAAATGCGTAGAGATCTGAAGGAATACCGGTGGCGAAGGCGGCCCCCTGGACAGATACTGACACTCAGATGCGAAAGCGTGGGGAGCAAACAGGATTAGATACCCTGGTAGTCCACGCCGTAAACGATGTCTACTTGGAGGTTGTGGCCTTGAGCCGTGGCTTTCGGAGCTAACGCGTTAAGTAGACCGCCTGGGGAGTACGGTCGCAAGATTAAAACTCAAATGAATTGACGGGGGCCCGCACAAGCGGTGGAGCATGTGGTTTAATTCGATGCAACGCGAAGAACCTTACCTACTCTTGACATCCAGAGAATCTGGCGGAGACGCTGGAGTGCCTTCGGGAACTCTGAGACAGGTGCTGCATGGCTGTCGTCAGCTCGTGTTGTGAAATGTTGGGTTAAGTCCCGCAACGAGCGCAACCCTTATCCTTGTTTGCCAGCACGTAATGGTGGGAACTCCAGGGAGACTGCCGGTGATAAACCGGAGGAAGGTGGGGACGACGTCAAGTCATCATGGCCCTTACGAGTAGGGCTACACACGTGCTACAATGGCGCATACAGAGGGCGGCCAACTTGCGAAAGTGAGCGAATCCCAAAAAGTGCGTCGTAGTCCGGATTGGAGTCTGCAACTCGACTCCATGAAGTCGGAATCGCTAGTAATCGTGGATCAGAATGCCACGGTGAATACGTTCCCGGGCCTTGTACACACCGCCCGTCACACCATGGGAGTGGGCTGCAAAAGAAGTGGGTAGTTTAACCTTCGGGAGGACGCTCACCACTTTGTGGTTCATGACTGGGGTGAAGTCGTAACAAGGTAGCGCTAGGGGAACCTGGCGCTGGATCACCTCCTTATACGATGATTATTGCGATGAGTGTTCACACAGATTGATACGGTTTAGATTAGAGCATTTTAGTGGGTCTGTAGCTCAGGTGGTTAGAGCGTACGCCTGATAAGCGTAAGGTCGGTGGTTCGAGTCCACTCAGACCCACCACTACTGATGGGGCTATAGCTCAGCTGGGAGAGCGCCTGCCTTGCACGCAGGAGGTCTGCGGTTCGATCCCGCATAGCTCCACCATCTTTAAGGGTTTTTCCTTAAGAATCTTTAAAAATGGTTTTCATTAGAAAATCTTGCTCTTTAACAATTTGGAAAGCTGACAAAGTAATTTATCTTCATGGATAGATTACTTGTAAAGTTCTCAATGTTTGTCTTTAAGACAAACACCAACAAAACACATTCAAGTGTTCTTGGGAATGTCACTTTTAAGTGACGATTCAAAATTGAGTCCGGCAAATCAAAGCTATCTCGCTCATTCAAATAATGAGATAGCAACCTTGGTTGTTTAACGTAAAGACCCTTTCGGGTTGTATGGTTAAGTGACTAAGCGTACACGGTGGATGCCTTGGCAGTCAGAGGCGATGAAGGACGTACTAACTTGCGATAAGCGGTGATGAGGCAGTAAGAGCCACTTGAGTCACCGATTTCCGAATGGGGAAACCCACTGGCATAAGCCAGTATCGCTGCATGAATACATAGTGCAGCGAAGCGAACCGGGAGAACTGAAACATCTAAGTACCCCGAGGAAAAGAAATCAACCGAGATTCCGAAAGTAGCGGCGAGCGAAATTGGATTAGCCCTTAAGCTTTACATGCGTTAGACGAATGGTCTGGAAAGGCCAACGATACCGGGTGATAGTCCCGTAGTTATAGGCGCATGTTCAGTGAAATCGAGTAGGGCGGGACACGTGTTATCCTGTCTGAATATGGGGGGACCATCCTCCAAGGCTAAATACTCCTGACTGACCGATAGTGAACCAGTACCGTGAGGGAAAGGCGAAAAGAACCCCTGTGAGGGGAGTGAAATAGAACCTGAAACCGTGTACGTACAAGCAGTAGGAGCACCTTCGTGGTGTGACTGCGTACCTTTTGTATAATGGGTCAGCGACTTAATGTTAGTAGCAAGGTTAACCATCTAGGGGAGCCGTAGGGAAACCGAGTCTTAACTGGGCGTATAGTTGCTAGCATTAGACCCGAAACCGAGTGATCTAGCCATGGGCAGGTTGAAGGTTGAGTAACATCAACTGGAGGACCGAACCGACTAATGTTGAAAAATTAGCGGATGACTTGTGGCTAGGGGTGAAAGGCCAATCAAACTCGGAGATAGCTGGTTCTCCCCGAAAGCTATTTAGGTAGCGCCTCGGACGAATACTACTGGGGGTAGAGCACTGTTAAGGCTAGGGGGTCATCCCGACTTACCAACCCTTTGCAAACTCCGAATACCAGTAAGTACTATCCGGGAGACACACGGCGGGTGCTAACGTCCGTCGTGGAGAGGGAAACAACCCAGACCGCCAGCTAAGGTCCCAAATTACAGCTAAGTGGGAAACGATGTGGGAAGGCTTAGACAGCTAGGATGTTGGCTTAGAAGCAGCCATCATTTAAAGAAAGCGTAATAGCTCACTAGTCGAGTCGGCCTGCGCGGAAGATGTAACGGGGCTAAGTTGTAAACCGAAGCTGCGGCAATGTTCTTTGAACATTGGGTAGGGGAGCGTTCTGTAAGCCGTTGAAGGTGTGTTGTAAAGCATGCTGGAGGTATCAGAAGTGCGAATGCTGACATGAGTAACGACAAGGGGGGTGAAAAACCTCCCCGCCGGAAGACCAAGGGTTCCTGTCCAACGTTAATCGGGGCAGGGTGAGTCGACCCCTAAGGCGAGGCCGAAAGGCGTAGTCGATGGGAAACGGGTTAATATTCCCGTACTCGATCAAATTGCGATGGGGGGACGGAGAAGGCTAGGTGGGCCTGGCGACGGTTGTCCAGGTTCAAGTGCGTAGGCTTAAGAGTTAGGTAAATCCGGCTCTTTCTAAGGCTGAGACACGACGTCGAGCTACTACGGTAGTGAAGTCATTGATGCCATGCTTCCAGGAAAAGCCTCTAAGCTTCAGATTTGATGGAATCGTACCCCAAACCGACACAGGTGGTCGGGTAGAGAATACCAAGGCGCTTGAGAGAACTCGGGTGAAGGAACTAGGCAAAATGGTACCGTAACTTCGGGAGAAGGTACGCTCTTGATGGTGAAGTCCCTCGCGGATGGAGCTGACGAGAGTCGCAGATACCAGGTGGCTGCAACTGTTTATTAAAAACACAGCACTGTGCAAAATCGCAAGATGACGTATACGGTGTGACGCCTGCCCGGTGCCGGAAGGTTAATTGATGGGGTTAGCGTAAGCGAAGCTCTTGATCGAAGCCCCGGTAAACGGCGGCCGTAACTATAACGGTCCTAAGGTAGCGAAATTCCTTGTCGGGTAAGTTCCGACCTGCACGAATGGCGTAATGATGGCCACGCTGTCTCCACCCGAGACTCAGTGAAATTGAAATCGCTGTGAAGATGCAGTGTACCCGCGGCTAGACGGAAAGACCCCGTGAACCTTTACTACAGCTTGGCACTGAACATTGAACCTACATGTGTAGGATAGGTGGGAGGCTTTGAAGACGTGACGCCAGTTGCGTTGGAGCCGTCCTTGAAATACCACCCTTGTATGTTTGATGTTCTAACGTTGGCCCCTCATCGGGGTCGCGGACAGTGCCTGGTGGGTAGTTTGACTGGGGCGGTCTCCTCCCAAAGAGTAACGGAGGAGCACGAAGGTGGGCTAATCACGGTTGGACATCGTGAGGTTAGTGCAATGGCATAAGCCCGCTTAACTGCGAGAATGACGGTTCGAGCAGGTGCGAAAGCAGGTCATAGTGATCCGGTGGTTCTGAATGGAAGGGCCATCGCTCAACGGATAAAAGGTACTCCGGGGATAACAGGCTGATACCGCCCAAGAGTTCATATCGACGGCGGTGTTTGGCACCTCGATGTCGGCTCATCACATCCTGGGGCTGAAGTCGGTCCCAAGGGTATGGCTGTTCGCCATTTAAAGTGGTACGCGAGCTGGGTTTAGAACGTCGTGAGACAGTTCGGTCCCTATCTGCCGTGGGCGTTGGAAGATTGAAGGGGGCTGCTCCTAGTACGAGAGGACCGGAGTGGACGAACCTCTGGTGTTCGGGTTGTGTCGCCAGACGCATTGCCCGGTAGCTAAGTTCGGAATCGATAACCGCTGAAAGCATCTAAGCGGGAAGCGAGCCCTGAGATGAGTCTTCCCTGATACTTTAAGTATCCTAAAGGGTTGTTCGAGACTAGAACGTTGATAGGCAGGGTGTGTAAGCGCTGTGAGGCGTTGAGCTAACCTGTACTAATTGCCCGTGAGGCTTAACCATACAACACCCAAAGGGTTTTGGTGGACTCGATACAAGAACGATTTGAATGTGTAGAGAACAGAAAACAGCTTTCCAGATTATTCTCTAGAAATAGAGAGAAAGAATTTGCTTGGCGACCATAGCGTTTTGGACCCACCTGACTCCATCCCGAACTCAGAAGTGAAACGAAACAGCGTCGATGGTAGTGTGGGGCTTCCCCATGTGAGAGTAGAACATCGCCAGGCTTTGAACATCCGTTTATTTGAAGCGCTGAAAAGGTAAGACTTAAAAATAGACACCGTGTGGAGCGGTAGTTCAGTTGGTTAGAATACCGGCCTGTCACGCCGGGGGTCGCGGGTTCGAGTCCCGTCCGCTCCGCCACTTATTAAGAGACCTTGCTAGCGTGCAAGGTTTTGTCAAATCTGCAGGGGTGTAGCTCCAATTGGCAGAGCAGCGGATTCCAAATCCGCGTGTTGGGAGTTCGAATCTCTCCACCCCTGCCATCATTGAAAGCCTCAGTCGTAAGACTGGGGCTTTTTTATATTCCTCACTTTACTCTATTCCCTCGAACTCCTGCGTGTCTTGCTAGGGAAACTCTATTGGTGTTGCTGGTTCTTATTGCGGAATAAAAAGAAGCCCATCCATGCTATTCCAAGGAATGTGTGGGGTAAGTGTTCCCCACGCATAACGTAAGTAGAACATTTTCTGAAAATATCGTTTAATGCTATCCGGTTGAGTAGCGAGATTGACGAAAACATCAGGATATCCGGCCGAATATAACGCGTAGTTCAGCGTGTTGTTGTCCTCCTTAAAGGTTTCTGTCTCTTTCAGCCATCGGCTGTGGTCTGGGGTATTGGCGGCTAACGAGCCTCTAAAATCTAATTGCATAACACTATAGGTTGATAGATCTGGGTAGCGCTGCTGTAGCGCAGAAATCATCGAGCTTTGTATTGGTGTGGCGTGGATGTTGTGCGCCTAGACCAACGTTTGTCCTTTCAACTGAAACCATTCGTTAATCAGCCAGTACAAGTTTTCGGCTGACTGCGCATTGGTATAGGAATTGTCTATGTCATTGATGATGAAATAAGCTTGTGCCTGAAGACTCTTGACGATTTGCAGCCAAAAAAATGCGTAGTTGCGGATCATATTCTGGAACCGTTTCCGCTTGCTTCTGTGTGACTAACAGTGTTTCAAGTGACTTTAATTCGGTGATTAAAAGGCGGTGATCTGCTTGAGTATAAGGCTGCGTCGTGTACCACGGGCACATCATACGAGGCGCAGTTTCTTTGATCTTCTTCTAGTCCGCTATCTCCAAGTTGTTGGTTGTTAGATAGTTTTCCAGCTCCTCGAACATGATACTGCAGCCAGGATCACTATTGATGCGGGCATCGTAGCCAATCAGCAACAACGGCTTTTCTCTCTGGGGATCATCATTAACATACCTCATCAATGCGGCCACTTCTTGTCTAAAACGGTGTCCATACATGTAGTTGGCATCGGGACCGATCACTGCCTCCTGTAACGTTTGTTTGCCGTTGAGGTAATTTTGCCACGCAGCTAGCCCGTCATAGAGGCCAGCTTCAAATGCGATAAAATTTAAATCACCCTCTTCATACAGTGCCTTGGCCATGCGCGCTTTATAGCTGTTCCTTGGTGAGTTCTCTCTCCAACACTGACGATATCAATAGCGTCAGTTGCGGAGACGAATTCACTTAAATCCATGTTATTACAATTTAAATCGGTGCTAAGTAACGCTTGATAGTGAATATCTCCAACCGCCTCTGGTTCAGTGTGATTACACCCGGCGACGAGAACTAGGCTTACTAGGGCAAATCTATGCATATCTACTCCTTTTTCCTCTATTTCAATCGAGTAAAAGAGGGAAAGATAGGAATAAGAAATTGGGCTGTGAGCGACTGCAAAACAAGAACTCAAGTGGCTTTTTTGGGGGGGAGTGAATCGAGTTTATGCGAAGGATACTTTTAGAAAGGTTTTTCTACGTACAGGGTTGTAGTGGGCTAAACTGTCGGAATCTTAACGGAGATAAATGACGCTGGATAATGGTATGAGAGGAGGAAAAGTGGGGAAAATTTATCTGCTGTTCGCACTGTTACTAACGAGCTTTTTCTCATACGCATCGACCCCTTGGGAAACGGTCTCTACGCCACTCGTGGCAGATGCCCGTGCCGTTGGTTCCTACGCAAATGGTTGTCTGATTGGAGCTGTGGCTTTGCCCTTGGAAGGGGAGGGATTTCAAGTCGTTCGTGCTGAAAGAAGGCGCTACTTTGCTCACCCTGATACACTGAACTTTGTGCAGCGCCTTGGCCTGTATGCCAAAGCTACACTGCACGCCAGTTTGATGATTGCAGACGTCGGTCTCCCCCGTGGCGGCCGATTTGCTTATGGGCATGCGAGTCATCAAACGGGATTAGATGTGGATGTCTGGTTAAAACTGAACTCTAGTCCATTAGAGATACAGCGATTGGCAGAGGCCAAGACCGAAAGTCTGGTTGATGTGAAAGCTCAGAACATTGATGAGGCCGTATGGCGCGATGACTACTTTGAGCTGGTTAAAAAAGCCGCAGAGGATGAACGTGTGGCGCGTATTTTTATCAATCCGGTGATCAAAGAGCGCCTGTGCGTGATGGAAAAAAGCGACGAGCGAGATTGGCTGCGCAAGGTACGTCCATGGTGGGGACACAGCGCCCACATGCACGTACGGCTTAAATGCCCACAAAACAGTGATGAATGTGTCAGTCAGCCGCTGCCACCAGAGGGCGATGGATGCGGTGAAGAGGTGACCAGTTGGCGCATTCGCCCCACACCGCCACCCCAAAAACCATCATCTCCCCCGCCTACGCCAGAGGTATGTCTGAGAGTGCTTGAAACAGACAGAGCGCCATAAAGGCGCTCTGGGTGATTCTTAGGCAAGCCCCTGAATAATGACGAATTTCTCAAGCAGCTGTGCTTCAGTTTCGATATGTGCAGGGTCGGTAATAATGCATTTGGTGATCGGACAAACGGACTGACAGGTCGGCTTGTCGTAGTGTCCTTTGCATTCCGTACAGAGGTTGGGATCAATTTCAAAGATCTTCTCCCCCATCGAAATCGCACCATTCGGACACTCAGGGTCACACATGTCGCAGTTAATGCATTTATCCGTGATGAGCAGTGCCATAACTACTTACCTGTGGGGTTGCGGGTATCCTGACCGTCATTCAGATTACGCATCAGTAGAGCGTATTGCAGATCTAGCTCTGCAGGCACTGGCACGTAAACAAAGTGACCATTGCCTTTTGCGTCGTCAATGGCTTCACCTTTGCGGTTTTCCATCGCTTCCAATCTGAAAATGACATTACCTTTCGGCGTCATCAGTTCTAAGCTGTCACCCACGATGAACTTGTTCTTCACTTCCACTTCCGCCATATCGCCGCGGCGTTTGCCAGTGAATTCTCCGACAAATTGCTGTGCGTCTGATACTGAGTAGCCGTAGTCGTAATTTTGATAGGCATCGTGGGTGTGGCGGCGAAGAAAACCTTCGGTATAGCCACGGTGCGCCAAGCTTTCCAGTGTGCCCATCAAGCTCTCGTCAAAAGGCTTGCCTGCAACCGCGTCATCGATCGCTTTGCGGTAAACCTGAGCGGTACGCGCACAGTAGTAGAACGATTTAGTGCGGCCTTCGATTTTCAATGAATGCACACCCATTTTCGTCAAACGCTCAACGTGCTGTACGGCACGCAGATCTTTTGAGTTCATGATGTAGGTGCCGTGTTCATCTTCAAATGCGGCCATTTTTTCTTCTGGACGATGGCTTTCAGAGAGCAGTACCACATCGTCAATCGGCTTGCCGCGACCAATGGTGGTCTCAGGGCGCTCTTCCTGTACTTCAATTGCTTGAGCTGCGTTTGGATCGAACTGTTCGACGATCTGGCCAGCATCATCTTCTTTCCCTTGCTCAACTTTGTATTCCCAACGGCAAGCATTGGTGCATGTACCTTGGTTTGGGTCACGTTTGTTGATGTAGCCAGAGAGCAGGCAACGGCCAGAGTAAGCCATACAAAGAGCGCCATGCACGAACACTTCCAGTTCGGTTTCAGGACAATGTTGGCGAATCTCTTCGATCTCTTCGAGTGACAGTTTCGCGAGAGACAATCACGCGTTCCACGCCATAAGCGGCCCAGAATTTGACGGTTGCCCAGTTGACCGCGTTCGCTTGTACTGACAGGTGAATGGCCATATGCGGAAAGGCTTCACGCACCATCATAATCAGGCCAGGGTCTGACATGATCAGCGCATCTGGGCCCATATCTACCACGGGTTTGAGATCACGGATGAAGGTTTTAAGTTTGGAGTTATGTGGCTGAATGTTGCACACCACATAAAACTTCTTACCTTGAGCATGTGCTTCATCGATACCGATTTGCAGATTCTCATGGTTGAATTCGTTGTTACGTACACGCAGGCTGTAGCGAGGTTGTCCGGCGTAAACGGCATCGGCACCATAGGCAAAAGCATAGCGCATATTTTTCAAGCTGCCCGCAGGTGACAATAGCTCGGGAACAAAAGGTTTGGTGGATATCATTGCTCGTTTTCTCTTCTCTCTGATCTCAGGTCAGTCCAATTCCACCAGATGGAATTGGGGCGCAAATTTTACGCTAAATTGTGATCTTTGACTAGGTAAAGGAGAGAAAAACGCCTTCATCAAGAAGGCGTCGGAAGAAGCGATTAAGCGTTGGGATGGGGAAGACCACCCAGCGCTTCATACAAGTTAGGTAAGAAGGCCGAGAGCTCACCGCAGAGCAAAGAGAAATCGGCATCAAAACGCGCCGCTTGATCTTCGCGAGGGATATCGTCGTTTTGATCGCGCAATTCATCAGAAAACTTAAAGCGCTTAATGCTACCGTCATCTGCGAGAATGAACTCAAGACGCTGCTGCCAATCAAGGGCAAGTTTGGTCACCATTTTGTCTGCTTCGATGTGGCTGCGGATCTCATCGCTGGTCAGTTCTTGCTTTTTACAGCGAATGATACCGCCATCTTCCAGTACCGATTTGAGCTCGGCTTCGTCCAGCAGAGTAAAGCCTTGCGGCGTTTGACCTGTTTTGACCCATTCTGTGAGTGTCACTTCCACGGCCTTTTCTGGAATCGCCGGAACCACAGGTAAGCTGCCCATGGTTTTGCGCAGTAGCGCCAGTACTTCTTCGGCTTTCTTGTAGCTGCTGGCATCGACCAAAATAAACCCTACCGTTGGCAGAATGAGCACATTGGTGTGGCTGCTGCGGCTAAACGCTCTGGGTAACAAATCGATAATGATCTCTTCCTTTAACGTGTCCTTCTCTTTTTTCTTCAAAGGACGGCCTTCTTGCGCTTCCATCGCTTCTACTTTGGCGTTGAGTGAGTCTTTGATCACTGATGCTGGCAGCATTTTCTCTTCTTTTTTGGCGCAAAGCAGGATGCGGTTTCTCTGATACGTGAGTCATCATATCGCCATGTCTGCCCATCGCGGTCACCCAGCCAAATTTCTGTTTGTCTTGACTGCCACAAGGGGTAAAGCGGAACTCAGCCAACTGTTTTTCCAGTTGTTCAGCGTTGAAATCTATGTCGCGATTAACGCGGTAGACCATACAGTTTTTAAACCACATAACTTGTCTCTAGGCTAAAAATAAGGGGGCCATAATAGGCAATTTTAGGGCGCTTGTCTTAAGGGAATTTCAAAAATTGATGATGAATTGATAAAGAAAGTTATATGAAAATTTGTTTGCAAAGGTCACAAAAGTGTCATAATTGGCGGTAATAATGCTTACAGTTGCAAAGGGCTAGGGCCTGAAAATTATTCAAACTAACATAAGGTTATTCAATTATGTCTAGAAGGATTCTGGTAGTCGAAGATGAAGCGCCAATCCGAGAAATGTTGTGCTTTGTCTTAGAGCAGAAAGGTTATCAGGCGGTGGAAGCGGAAGATTACGACACTGCGGTAACTAAGCTCGCTGAACCCTTCCCGGATCTGGTTTTACTGGATTGGATGCTACCTGGTGGCAGCGGTATCAACTTTATCAAACATATGAAGCGCGAAGAGCTGACGCGCAATATTCCGGTGGTGATGCTTACCGCGCGTGGTGAAGAAGAAGATAAAGTGCGTGGTCTTGAAGTCGGTGCAGACGACTACATTACCAAGCCGTTTCTCGCCGAAAGAGTTAGTGGCGCGGTTAAAAGCTGTGATTCGCCGAGTGACGCCAACCGCACTCGAAGATGTGATTGACGTACAAGGCCTGAAGTTGGATCCGGTTTCTCATCGTGTTACTGCCAATGATCAGCCCGTCGACATGGGCCCGACGGAATTCAAAATGCTGCATTTCTTCATGACTCACCAAGAGCGGGTTTACAGCCGTGAACAACTGTTGAACAATGTCTGGGGCACCAATGTGTATGTGGAAGATCGCACCGTCGATGTGCATATTCGTCGCTTACGTAAAGCGCTTGAAGACGCTGGACATGACAAGCTGATCCAGACCGTTCGTGGCGCAGGATATCGTTTCTCAACAAAAGCGTAATACCATGTCGGAGTGTTGAGTGGTTGAAAGATTAACGTGGAAAAAGCTGGCTTGGGAGCTGGCTTTTTTTTACACCCCTTGGGTGATTGTAGGATGGATTTTTGGTTCGATGCCGTGGTTGCTGTTGGCAGCCACGGCGTTGCAGCTTGGCTGGCATCTGCATAATCAGGTGCGCCTTTCCTCTTGGCTTTGGGATGAAAAACGTCTCACGCCGCCATCAGGGAGCGGTCATTGGGAGTCGCTGTTTAATGGCCTGTATCGCTTGCAACAACGGCAGCGGCGTAAGCGCAAAGAGCTGACCAATTTGATCAGACGCTTTCGCAATGGGGCCGAATCGCTGCCCGATGCGGTAGTGGTGTTTCGCGCCGAAGGCAACATTGTTTGGTGCAACAAACTGGCGCAACATCTGCTCGGTTTTCATTGGCCAGAAGATGCTGGGCAGCCTATTTCCAACTTGATCCGTACACCGGATTTTATTCGTTATCTCAGTAATAAGGATTTCTCTGAGCCGCTAGAAATGCGTGCGCCGCTGAACATCGAGCGCACGCTGGAACTGCGGATCGTCCCATACACCGAAGGTGAGCATTTGATGGTGGTGCGTGACATCAGCCAACTGAAACAGTTGGAAGGGATGCGCCGCAACTTTTTTGCCAACGTTTCACACGAACTGCGCACGCCAATGACGGTATTGCAAGGCTACTTGGAGATGACGGAAGATCCCGATGTGTTAGCTGGCCCGATGTGGAGCAAAGCACATGGCGTAATGACCGAGCAGCTCAACCGTATGAATAGCTTAGTGAGTCAACTGCTAACCTTATCAAAAATCGAAGCTGCGCCGATTCATGAACTGGATCAAGTGGTGCATGTGCCTGCTATGTTGGACGTGCTGGAAAAAGAAGCAGTCAGTTTAAGCGGCGATAAAGCGCACGTGATCAAGTTTGATGTCGACAAGAGCTTAAAAGTGTATGCCGACGAAGACCAACTGCGTAGCGCTATCTCTAATTTGGTCTACAACGCCGTCAAGTACACCCCAGCTGGCGCACATATCGATGTACGTTGGTTCAACACCAGTAAGGGGGCGTGTCTTGAAGTGCAAGACAGTGGCGATGGTATCGAGCCACAACACATTCATCGCTTGACCGAACGGTTTTATCGCGTCGATAAAGCGCGCTCTCGTGACACCGGTGGCAGCGGGCTAGGGCTGGCGATCGTCAAACATGCGCTCTCCCATCATGACTCGCATTTGCAGATCCAAAGCCAAGTGGGTGTGGGCAGTAAATTTTCTTTCGTTCTTCCCAGTAAGTTGGTGGTGAAATGAGAACTCTCTTGGGTTTGATGCTGAGTGTTGTGTTGCTTAGTTCAGCGCAGGCGTTTGATACCCCGCTAGAGGATTACCACAAAGTACCAGGTGTGTCAGGCAATCTGCTTTCCGTTGGTTCGGACACGCTGGCGGGCATGACGACATTGTGGGTGGAGGAGTTTAAATCACTGTACCCGAATATTAACGCCCAAGTTCAAGCGTCGGGTTCTTCCACTGCGCCGCCTGCACTCACAGAGCAAACGGCGCAGTTTGGCCCAATGAGCCGCCCGATGCGTTTACGCGAGCTGGAGGCGTTTGAACGTGCTCACGGCTACAAACCTACTGCGTTACGGGTAGCGATTGACGCGATCGGTATTTTTGTTCATCAAGATAACCCAGTTGAAGGGCTTAATTTTCCCCAGTTGGACGCCATTTTCTCGGCCACTTTGCGCTGTGGGGCGAAGGGGTTTGCGGGGAACTGGACCGATTTGGGGATTGAGGCTGGATGGGCCAAGCGTAACATCCAACTTTTTGGGCGCAATTCAGTCTCCGGTACATATGGCTATTTCAAGAAAAACGCCCTTTGTGGGGGGGATTTTAAAAATCGCGTCAATGAACAGCCGGGCTCCGCTTCTGTGGTTCAATCGGTGGCATCCACCATTAGCGGAATCGGCTATTCAGGTGTTGGCTATCGAGTGGCGGGCGTTCGTTTAGTGCCGATAGCTAAAGAAGGAACGAGTTACATTCAACCAACGCGAAAAAATATTGTTACTGGGGTTTATCCGTTGTCACGCTATCTATACGTTTATGTCAATAAACACCCTAGTCGGCCACTTAGCCCAATTGAAGCGGAATTTATCCGTTTTATCTATTCTGCTCAGGGGCAAGCGTTGGTGGAAAAAGATGGCTATGTATCGATTACGCGTGAGTTTGCCCAGAATGAGCTGAGTAAAATTGGTCTGTAGAACTGTGTAGTAAAATGAACTTTAAAAGGCCCGTTTGGGCCTTTTGTGCTGTTTTGACCAGCCTTGTCACTCAATTACCAGTTGCCAGTTCACTTGCTGCCAGCGCTCTTGCTCACTTTGCAAATCGGCGGACAACAGTTTGTTGTTGTCCAACCAATCCGCTTGTTGACCATGCAGCGTCCAGCAGTTGCCGTTCACTTCCAAACTGAATTCCGGTAAAGGGTCGTCGTTACGCTGGCCGTTGATCAATATCGCCAAACGTAAAATACGGATCAAATGCACCACTTGCTCTTTATTATAGAGGTGGAAATCCGCCAGTTCCGTCAGCTTGAGCGATTTACGCTGATAACGGGTGAGAGAAGAGAGTAAAAGCTGCTGTTCGCTGTTAAAGCCAGGCATGTTGGTATGCTGAAGAATATAAGCCGAATGGCGCTGAAAACCGCGTAAACTGATGCTCAGCCCCACCTCGTGCAGCAAGGCTGCCCATTCGAGCATGGCAAACAGGTCGCTTTTACGTTTTATGCCGAGCGTTTGATGTACCTGCTCAAGTAGCTCTACGGCCAAGCCTTTGACTCGCGCAGCGTGCTCTAAGTCAACCAGATGCTTTTTCGCCAAGTTTTCGGTGGTGCGCATGCGGATGTCTGAGCGTGCTAGGCGCGATTCCATTTCGTACATCAGGCCTTCACGTAGCGCACCGTCAGAGTAGTGCATCTCTTTGATTTTGAGATCTTGGAAGATAGCGCTGAGAATAGCGACACCAGCGGCGAACACGCTTTTTCGCTCTTCGGTTAAGCCGGGAAGCTCGATATCGTTGATGGTGTCAAACTCGCACAGCACTTCAATTAGAGTGTTAAGGCGTGGGCCAGTAATGATACCGTCTTCAAAACCAATGCCAATCAACACTTCGCGTATCGCTTTTATCGTGCCTGAAGAGCCAAACGCAATGTCCCAACCGCGTTTGCGATACTGCGCAGCGATCGATTCCAGTTTCTGCTCTGAGGCGAGAATCGCTTTGGAGAAGTTCTTCTTGGAAATCTTACCGTTGCTAAAAAAACGGTTGGTGAAACTGACACAGCCCATCTGTTTGCTGTTGAGCAGTTCAGGCTCAAACTCGGTGCCGATGATCATCTCAGTACTGCCACCACCGATATCAATCACCAGTTTCGATGTCGCCTCAATTTGCGTGTGAGCAACACCAAGATAAATAAGGCGCGCCTCTTCTTCCCCAGGAATGATTTCAATCGGGAAGGGCAGTACTTGGCGCGCACGTTGCAAGAACACGTGCGCGTTTTTCGCTTGGCGCAGGGTATGCGTGGCGGCAATCCTGACGTTATCGGTATCGAATCCTTGCAAGCGCTCAGCGAACATGGAGAGGCATTCAAGACCACGCTCCATCGCTTCGTCGCTTAAGTTCATCTCATCGTCGAGGCCATCTGCAAGTTGAACTCGTTGTTTATGACGGCTGACCAGTTGCAGATCTTCATCTGCAACTTTCGCGACCACCATGTGAAAGCTATTTGACCCAAGGTCAATAGCTGCTATCTCTCTGGTGTTACTGACTATTGTCATTCGTTTCTAATTGCCCTTTATTCTTACGTGTCTGTTTCTCTACATTTTTAAGATAGTCGTAAATCGCTATTTGAGAACGGATTTTTTTCCGGTTACCACGGTCAACGTAGCTGTTACTCATCTCTTTATCGATGCGGCGGGCTTTCACTGTATCGATAAATTGAATGTTGAGAATGTCGATAATGCGCTGCTTGATACGCGGATCTCTTACGGGTGCCATCACTTCGATTCGGTTATCGATATTGCGTTCCATCCAGTCAGCGGAGGAGATGTACACCAGCGGATTGCCGTCATTATGCACCACCAGAACACGAGGGTGCTCGAGGAAGCGGTCAATAATACTGATGATCTCAATATTTTCACTCACCCCTTCAACACCCGGAACCAACGAACACATACCGCGCACGATCATACGAATCTTTACGCCAGCATTGTTGGCACCATAAAGCTTGCTGATCAATCCTTTGTCGACCAAGTTGTTGACTTTAAGTGTAATCTCGGCTTTCTTGCCTGCCTTGGCATTGGCAATTTCGCCATCGAGTAGGCGATAGATCTGTGTTCTTGAGTTACGTGGCGATACGATCAAATGGTTGAATTTCACCGGACGGAACGGATTTTCAATGTAACCAAACACCGAACGTACTTCCGCAGCGAGCTCTTGATCAGCCGTGAGTAAAGAGAAATCGGTGTAGATACGAGCGGTACGCTCGTGGAAGTTCCCCGTCCCAATGTGGGCATAGCGGACAAACTGATCGTCTTCACGTCGGGTGATCAGCAGTAACTTGGCGTGGATTTTCATGCCTGGAACGCCAAAAATGACGTGAACGCCCGCATCGGTCAGTACGCGTGACCACTCAATATTGGCCTCTTCGTCAAAGCGGGCTTGCAGCTCGACCACCACCACTACGCGCTTACCGTTGTGCACTGCATCCACCAAAGAGTTCATCAGGCGCGAGTTTTTCGCCACTCGATAGATGTTTATTTTAATGCTGACGACTTTCGGGTCAAACGACGCCTGGCGTACCAACTCGGTGATGTGCTCGAATGAGTGGTACGGGTAGTGCAGCAAAATATCCTGTGCGCGGATCGCGTCAAAGGCGTTGGCGTGGCCTTCAAAATCGGCGCAGCTCATCGGTGGTAGCGGTTTGTTTTCCAAGTAATCACGGCCAACGTTCGGAAAGCCAATGAAATCTTTGAAATTGTGGTAGCGCCCCCGGGGATCAAGCTATCGTAGTGAGAAATTTTTAATTTAAAGCAGAGGTACTTCAGCATCTCTTCCGGCATTTCGCGCTCATAAACAAAGCGGATCGGCAACGCGGTCAAACGTTGGCTTAAGCCTTCGGACATCTGTTCTAACAGGCTGTATTCCACTTCATGACGCAAGTCGTATTCAGCGTCGCGCGTCAGTTTCATCGCGTAGCCATTAAGCTCATCGTATTCGAAGAAACCACGGAAAATGTCGTTTAGGCAGTAACGGATGATGTTATCGAGCAAAATAATGGTTTTCTTTCGCTTGCCTTTTTGCTCAGGCACCATGACAAAACGTGGTAAGTGGTCGGTTGGGATCTCAAGCAGGGCATACTTCGAGGTGCTGCCAGTTTTAAGCTCAACGGCAATGTAGGCGTATTCGTCTTTGAGAAATTGCAGCACATCGATTTCGTCGGTCAACATCACTGGCGTGATATGTGGTAGCACCTCTTTTTGGAAGTATTTGGTGATCCACTTTTGCTGTGCTTCGTCTAATTGCCCTTCGTTGACCAAAAAAATGCGCCGACGCGCCATTTCACGAATGAGCTCATTGTAGAGTTCGTCAAAACGTTCATTCAGTTTGAGCGCTTTAGTCTGCATTTTCGACAACAAGTGCTTGGAAATGTCGTTGCCACCTTGCTCACGGTTAATCAGAATGCGGCGCTTGACATCGGAAAAGCGAACTTTATAGAACTCGTCCAGATTATTGGAGAAGATCCCCAAAAAGCGAATTCTTTCGATCAAGGGAACGGTTTTATCTGCCGCTTCCTGCAAAACTCTTTCATTGAAGGAGAGCCAACTGAGCTCTTTTTCGATATACAACTTTTCCGCACTCATAAACCTAACCTGACACTAATAAAAATTTATAGATAAGTGGTTCTTTAACCCTTATTGAGCAAGAACATTATGTGTTTTTTGTTACAGATTTATTTCATATCATGTTCTAGGTAATAGTTGTATTCTTTTCATACGGTTAATGTGATCTGTAATATAATTGTCATCTTAACGAAATATTATGCTTTTACGTGTAAATAGGTAGAGAGACAGATGGCCAGAGCCGGATTCACATTGCAGGAAAAAGATAGGTCGAGATTGCTCAAAGATCGACTGGCTCGTTTTGCTGTCACTTGTGGCGGTTTGGGCGTACTTGCTGCGTTAGTGTTGATTTTTGTCTACCTAGCGATGGTGGTGTTTCCGCTCTTTTCCGACGCCAAATTAGAGCGTAATTATCAAACCATGCCAGCGACGCTCTCTCAGCCAGTGGCTTTGGCGGTGGATGATTACGGTCAGCGAGCGATGAGTGTCAGTCAATCTGGTTTACTCTCTTTCTGGCAACTTGATCTGGGCATTCGTCTCAAAGAGATCCAGTTAACGGCCAATCCGCTGTTGTTCGCCCGTACTATTCCGGCGGTTGAATGGTATGGCTTTTTGGATGAAAGTGGTGAAGTGACGCTCTTCAAGCCCGAGTTCAACAGCTCGTTGGCAAAAGAAGTTCAGCAGCCAGATATCGAGTTTTACTCGCCAGAATTTAGCTTTCGTTTGGCTGAAAACGGCGAGTCTGTCCGGCAGTTTGCTTTCAGTGTTAATCCTAACTCACCCACCTTGGTTTGGCTTGATCGTGATGGCACTTTGTCGGCGCGCTGGCTGATGAAGTCTGCGTTAACGAAGCGTCAAATCGATTTTCAGTTTGAAAGCCCGTTTCACAATATTGATCAACTGTTGCTAACGCCCGATGGCGCGACCTTGTATCTGCGCAGTGGCTCAGAGCTGATTATTGCCCGCAAGCGGCAAGAGGTTTTTCGCGTGCGAGAGGTGGTGGATTTGACCTTGGGGGACAAAAAGCATTCGGTCAGAAATATCGATCTTTTGGCGGGCGCATACTCCTTATTGGTCACGCACAATGATGGTCGGGTGTCGCAGTGGTTTGATACGCGTCGCGACAATCAGCGCCGCTTAACGCACATTCGTGATTTCAAATTGGCCTCACAGGTGCAGTATCTGCTGCCTGATACGCATCGTAAGGGCTTTTACAGTTTTTACACTAATGGCACTTTGCAAAGTCACTACACTACCAGTGAAAAGTTAGTGCTGTTTTCTCGCGCTTTCTCTCAAGCGCCGCAGCTTTCGGCCATGTCCAACAATGAGCATTACTTGCTCTCTTATTTTCCCGGCCAGTTGAATGTCACCAAAGTAGAAAATCCGTATCCGGAAGTGTCACTCTCTTCGCTGTGGCAACGAGTGTGGTATGAGGGTTACCCGGAGCCGCAGTTTGTCTGGCAATCGACTTCGGCCAGTGATGACTTTGAAGCCAAATTCAGTCTTATCCCTATCGCATTCGGCACCATCAAAGCGGCGATGTTTGCCATGCTGTTTTCGGTGCCGATCGCGGTGCTCGGTGCCATATACACCGCTTATTTTATGGCGCCGAGAATGCGCCGGGTGGTGAAACCTTCGATCGAGTTGATGGAAGCGATGCCAACCGTGATTATTGGTTTTCTCGCTGGGCTTTGGTTCGCCCCTATCGTTGAAAATCATCTGATTTCGGTGATTTCGCTGATGATCTTTTTGCCGCTGAGCACCATCGTGGTGGGGGCACTGTGGCGTCTGTTGCCAGCTAACTGGCGACACCGTATCCCCAACGGTTGGCATGCGCTGATCTTGATGCCTACACTGCTGGTGATGCTGCCGATTGGCCTTTGGCTTGCGCCAAGCATCGAACACATCTGGTTTGGCGGCGATATTCGTCTCTACCTGTCAGAGCACGGCATTGGCTTTGATCAGCGTAACGCGCTGGTGGTGGGATTGGCGATGGGCTTTGCGGTGATCCCGACCATTTTTACTATCGCTGAAGATGCGATTTTCTCGGTGCCAAAGCATCTGTCGGATGGTTCGTTGGCGCTCGGTGCTACACCTTGGCAAACCTTAACGCGCGTGGTGTTGCTCACCGCCAGCCCCGGGATTTTTTCTGCCATTATGATGGGGCTTGGTCGGGCTGTGGGGGAAACCATGATCGTCCTGATGGCGACAGGTAACACGCCGATGATGGACTGGAATATTCTCGAAGGGATGCGAAACCCTCTCTGCCACTATTGCTGTTGAGCTTCCTGAGTCTGAAGTGGGCAGTTCTCATTTCCGTCTGCTGTTTTTATCCGCGCTCCTGCTGTTTGTCTTTACCTTCGCGGTCAACTCTGTGGCGGAATGGGTGCGTCAGCGATTGAGAGAAAAATACCGTGCACTTTAACCGCCGAATGACGAAAGGAGAATGTGGGTGCTGAATTGGTTTCGTTCCGGCGCACCGTGGATCTGGCTAACAGGTGGCGCGGTCAGTATCAGTTTGTTGGCGGTGCTTGGGCTGCTCACTTTGATTGGCTGGAAAGGGCTCAACTACTTCTGGCCTGCACCAGTTTATCAATGGACGTTACTTGAGGCGCCTGCTGGTTATCAAACCTTGCCGCTTAAAGCGGGTGAGCGGATTGTGGGGCAACTGTATCAAAAAGAGCAGGTCCCGACCGCCCAACTACCTGAGCCATGGCAAACCTTGGCGGCAGGAGAGGATCAGCTTACGCGTTTAAACATTAAAGTGGCCAATCGTGAACGCTACCCGTCGGAGTTTCTCTCGCTACTGCAAGTGCAACTGAGTGACGCGCAGACACCGAGTGATATCGCGGTGATAGAACGTAGCCGTGGCGGATATTTTTTTGGCCGTATCCTCGCATTTGTTGACGAAGAGGTGCAAACCACTCAAGAAGTATTGCCGCTGTTGGATGAGAAGATTGCCTATGCGCAGCGACTGCGTGAAGAGATCACCCTGATTGTTGAACAGTACATTAAACCGCTCAGTTGGCGCTTAGAGCAATTGCGCCTTGAAAAACGTAAACGCGAATTGAACAAAACGGTAACGCCAGATTATTTGGCAAATTATCTCACTCAGAAAGCGCAGTTTGAGTTGCAGCTTTCCAATTATGATCAGCAGTTGGACAGCCTGCGTTTGCAATTAACGGGCTATTCCTTGGTCGTCGAGGATATGACTGGCGAGCGAGTATTGATTGCTTTGAGTGATATTCTTGACTACTGGCTGCCAAACCAAATGAATTTTGTGCAGAAAATGGGCCATTGGGCGCAGCAACTTTGGAAGTTCTTGTCTGATGATCCTCGTGAGTCTAATTCTGAAGGCGGAGTCTTTCCTGCGATTTTTGGTACGGTTTTTCTGGTTTTGATCATGTCAATTATCGTGATGCCGCTTGGTGTGATTGCCGCCATTTATCTGCATGAGTACGCGAAAAACAATGCCTTTACTCGCATTATTCGCATCGCAGTGATTAACTTAGCGGGTGTGCCGTCGATTGTTTACGGGGTGTTTGGTCTGGGCTTTTTTGTCTACACCATTGGCGCTTCTATCGACGAAACTGTTCTACGCGGAACGTTTGCCAGCGCCAACGTTTGGTACACCGGGGTTACTTTGGTCGGCGCTCACTTTGGCCGTGCTGACACTGCCCGTGGTGATTGTGACCACCGAAGAGGGGCTGACACGCATTCCTAACTCGGTGCGACACGGTTCTTTGGCGCTGGGGGCAACGCAATATGAAACCTTGTGGCGAGTGGTGATGCCAATGGCGACACCTGCGATCATCACTGGATTGATTCTGGCCGTTGCTCGGGCTGCTGGGGAAGTGGCGCCCTTGATGCTGGTGGGCGTAGTGAAATTGGCGTCGAGTTTACCTGTGGATGGTCAGTTTCCCTATGTCCATCTCGATCGTAAGTTCATGCATCTGGGTTTTCACATCTACGATGTCGGCTTTCAAACGTCCAATATCGAAGCGGCGCGGCCATTGGTATACGCCACCTCTTTTCTACTGGTAACGGTGATCGTCGGGCTCAATTTAACCGCCATTAGCATTCGCAATAACTTACGAGAAAAATACCGTACTTTGGGGCAAGACTGAGATGTTTTCAATTAACGAAACCTTGGGGTATCAAGCTCCATTGGACGTAAGCCGCTTGAGCGATGAGCAAACTGCCATCTGCATCGAGGATTTAAATCTCTATTATGGGCAAACTCAGGCGCTACATAGCGTATCGATGCGCATTCCCAAAGGACGGGTCACGGCTTTTATCGGTCCGTCGGGCTGCGGTAAATCGACCCTGTTGCGCTGTATTAACCGCATGAATGATTTGGTCGAAGGGTGCCGTGTGACCGGGCAAGTCAAACTGCACGGCAAGAATGTTTATGATATGGGCGTTGATGTGGCCACGCTACGTCGCCGAGTGGGCATGGTGTTTCAAAGGCCGAACCCATTTCCTAAATCGATTTATGAAAACGTCGTGTATGGTTTGCGTTTGCAAGGGATAAAAAATAGCCGATCGCTAGACGACGCTGCAGAGCGAGCTTTGCGCTCGGCGGCGCTGTGGGATGAAGTGAAAGATCGTCTGCACGAAAACGCATTCGGTTTATCGGGGGGGCAGCAGCAACGATTGGTGATTGCGCGTGCCATTGCCATTGAGCCAGAAGTGCTATTGTTAGATGAGCCCACCTCCGCTTTGGATCCGATCTCTACTTTAACCATTGAGGAGCTTATCAATGAGCTTAAGACTCAATATACTGTGGTAATTGTCACTCACAACATGCAGCAAGCGGCGCGTGTGAGCGATTACACCGCTTTCATTCATATGGGAAAACTGATTGAGTATTCGGATGCCGATACTATCTTTACCTCTCCGGTGAAAAAGCAAACCGAGGATTACATTACCGGCCGCTACGGTTAATCGCAACAAGGCGCGGATCACCACCACAATCGAAAAAGGAACGCTATGCATTTTGGTCGTCATATCTCTGGTCAGTTTAATGTCGAGTTAGAATCGATTCGTACTCATGTGTTGACTATGGGAGGGCTGGTAGAACAACAGCTCTCGTTTGCGATGCAGGCATTGCATAGTGACGACGTGGAAACTGGCTAAGCGGGTGGTGCGTGATGACCATAAAGTCAATGCGATGGAAGTATCGATAGACGACGCTTGTACACGCATTATTGCCAAGCGGCAACCGACAGCAAAAGATCTGCGTTTGATCATGGCGATCATCAAGACGATTACTGATTTAGAGCGCATCGGTGATGTGGCGACCAAAATGGCCTACGTGGCAATTGAGAGCCCGTCATCTAAAGAGAGTCAGTTTCATGTGTCGCTGGAGCCGCTCGCTCGTCAGGCGATTGGCATGTTGCATCAAGTTCTTGATGCCTTTGCGCGCATGGATGTCGATGCGGCGGCAAAAGTACACAAAATGGACGATAAATTGGATGCGGAATACGAAGCGGTGATCCGCCAGTTGATGACCTACATGATGGAAAATCCGAAAAACATCCCCAATATATTGCAAGTGATGTGGTCGGCGCGCGCGATAGAGCGAGTGGGGGATCGTTGTCAGAACATCTGCGAATACATCATTTACTTTGTGAAAGGCAAAGATGTACGCCATTTGGGCGATCAGGGCATCAACGACGCCCTGAAATAGCCAGTTTAATATTTCTGCGGGACCAAAGTCTGCTCTTCAACAGGGGAACGGACGTAGCCTTCTTTGTTGATCTCTGGCAGCTCAATCGGTGGATGTTGCAACTCCTCATAATCCACTTGGCTGAGCAGATGGTGAATGCAGTTGAGTCTTGCTTTGCGTTTGTTGTCCGACGGCACCACCCACCAAGGGCTGTGTTTGGTGTCGGTATAGGCAAACATCTTGTCTTTGGCTTGAGAGTATTCGGCCCAGCGATTGCGCGACTCCAGATCCATTGGGCTGAACTTCCAGCGTTTGATAGGGGTATTTATCCGCTCCAGAAAACGCTTCTCTTGCTCTTCATCGGAAACCGAGAACCAATATTTGAGCAAAATGATCCCGGACCGTTGCAGCATGCGTTCAAATTCAGGGCAGGCGCGTAGAAATTCTTCATATTCATCTTGTGAGCAGAAGCCCATCACTTTTTCCACCCCGGCACGGTTGTACCAACTGCGATCAAACAGAAACGATTTCGCCTGCGGACGGGAGATGCGCGACGTAACGCTGAAAATACCACTGAGTTTTCTCTTTTTCCGTTGGGGCAGGCAAAGCCGCAACTCGACAGACGCGGGGGTTGAGTTTTTCGGTAATGCGTTTGATCACACCCCCTTTGCCCGCAGCGTCGCGGCCTTCGAAGATCACCACCACCTTCAAGCCTTTGTATTTGACCCACTCTTGCAGTTTAACCAGTTCAATCTGTAACTGCTCTAGTTCACGCTCGTAGAGCTTGCGCTTCAATTTGCCCATCGAAAGTCCCTCCTTGGATAGTGGCAAGTGGTCATCTTAACATTCAGTCTTGGCAAAAAAAGAGCGGAATCAGTTATTTGAGAGCTGAAACTGTCTTAGCAATCGCCTCAATGTCGGTCAGTGGGATCATAAAATCATCAACATCGGCTGCGCCCATTTTGCTTTGCTCTGCGATGAAGTGCATTTTGCTCGGGCGTACGCCTTTACCAGAGAGATGCACTTCCGTGACGTGGCTTTTTGCTACTAACTCTTTGACATTACTGGCTTTCACCCCTGCACCCGCCATGATGGCAATACGCCCTGCGGCTTGATCAACCAACGAAGCCAGTAGTGCTGCGCCTTGCGGTGCCGAAGGGGCAAGACCAGAGGTGAGAATGCGCTCGCAGCCAAGCGTGATAATTTCTTCCAGCGCTTGTTTGGGCTCGCTGCATTGGTCAAACGCTCGATGAAAGGTGACGCCGAGGCCTAAAGCCGTGGCGTGCTGACACAAACGCTGAGTGCGTTGGCAATCAATTGAGCCGTCTGGGTTGAGCAGACCCAGCACAACGCCGTGCAGGCCAGCCCGTTGTGCCGCCTCGATATCCCACATCATGATCTCCACTTCCTCTTCAGTATAGAAAAAATCCCCTTGGCGTGGGCGAATCATGGCGTAGACCGGAATCGGCGAGTGTGCCGCGGCTTGGCGCATAAAACCAAAACTTGGGGTGAGGCCACCTAGTGCAAGCGATGAACAGAGCTCTATCCGCGTTGCGCCACCTGCAATCGCTTGATGCAGGGATTCAATGTTGTCGATACATACTTCAATGTGGTAATTCACCATGGGATGCTCTTGTGCCAGTAACAGGAAAAATGAGCTTTATGATAGCAGGTGAGTGTGGCGTGGCGTGGAGAGAATAGGGGTAAAAATGCGCGCGAAGCTTACCCTTTTTGGCTTGTAAACCGATAAACAAAAACCCGATGACTGGCATCGGGCTTGAATAGGACTTTACTTTTAACTGATTGGCGTTGGCGATTTATCGCACTGTAATGTTTTATTTCTCTATGAGAATCATCCAACCATTCACCCGTTGAGCGCGGGCGTTAAAAGGTCAATTATTTCTTAGCTAGGTCAGATGCGTGTTCCGCTAGGAAGCTTGCAACGCCTGTTGGTGAAGCGTCCATACCTGCTTTACCTTCTTCCCACTGAGCAGGACATACTTCGCCGTGCTTCTGGTGGAAGTTCAGTGCGTCAACCATGCGTAGCATTTCGTCGATGTTACGGCCTAGAGGTAGGTCGTTAACTACTTGGTGACGTACTAGACCGTCTTCGTCAATAAGGAAAGAGCCACGGAAAGCAACGCCTGCTTCTGGGTGCTCTACGTCGTACGCTTTACAGATTTCGTGCTTAACGTCTGCAACCAGTGGGTATTTAACTTGACCGATACCGCCGTTTCTCAACAGCAGTGTTACGCCATGCGTTGTGAGAGAACTGAGAGTCGATAGATACACCGATAACTTCAACGCCTTTCGCTTTGAAATCTTCGTAACGGTTGTCGAACGCGATCAACTCTGATGGGCAAACGAAAGTGAAATCTAGTGGGTAGAAGAAAACCACTGCCTTCTTACCTTTAGTGAATTCAGCAAAGTTGAAGCTATCAACGATTTCACCATTACCTAGCACAGCTGCAGCAGTAAAATCTGGGGCTTGACGACCTACTAGTACCATTTTTTGCTCCTAAAAATTTAGTTAGTTCCTGACCAAGAGGGATCTCTTCGGTCTGGTCCGTGTTTTTGCGAGACAAACTATAGTACAGATTGTAGTATTGAAAAAAGCGAAATAAATAGATTAGGTTCATCGAAAAAAGCGATAGATCGATTTCCTCCGAGCCAATCAAACAAACGACGGTAAATAATAATAACTCTATGAATAAGTGGCCCAGTCTTAAGCAGTTACACTATCTCATCACCTTGTACGAAACTCGCCATTTTAGCGATGCGGCTGAGCGGTGTTTTGTCAGTCAATCGACTTTAAGTAAGGGGATACAAAATCTCGAAGAGCTGATTGGCTGTCCGTTGTATGAGAAAAAAGACAAAAAGAGCCCGTTGGTGTTTACTCAGGCCGGCGAGCTGGTGGTATTACACGGGCGCGAGTTGTTAGCCAAAGGGCAGGATTTGGTGGAGCTTGGCAACTTGTGTCAAGGAGACGGCATGCAAGGGCAACTTAAAGTGGGTTGCATTCCGACCATCGCTCCTTTCTTGCTCGGTGACCTCGTTCAAGAAGTGAACCAACGTTATCCGCAGCTTAACCTGCTTTTGCGTGAAGATACCACGACCAATCTGTTAACGGCCTTACGTCATGGTGAGTTGGACGTGTTGATCTTGGCGCTGCCTGTCGACATTGAGGGGATGGAGAACCGAGTGGTTGGCCAAGATCCGTTTAAAATGGTGATCAGCCGTCATCAAGCAGACAAAATCAAAGTGCCGATTCGTTATTGTGATTTACCGGATGAGTCGGTATTTCTTTTGGAGCGCGAGCACTGTTTGACCGAGCATGCGGTCTCCGCTTGCAAACTCACGGATAAAGAGAAAATTAATCCTTTCAGTGCCACCAGCTTGCATACATTAGTGCAGATGGTGGCAAATGGGTTGGGCACGACTTTCATTCCTCAAATGGCGATCGATCATGGCCTGCTCGACAACCAAAATTTAGTCGTGGTGGAGCCACCCGGCCAACTCGCTTATCGTGATATTGGTCTGGTTTGGCGTCCCGGTTCGGCACGGACGCAAATTTTCAATCAATTGGCGGATGTGGTTTCAGAGCTACTGTAGCAAATAGTATTAGCTCTATTTTTCGTTATTGTTATCAAAGGCACGCTATAAAAAGCGTGCTTTTTAGCATTTTATGCTGATGGTGCAGTTTGACTTGTAAAATTTTACAGCAATGCTTTGGTGAAGCTTTCATAAAATTGTAAAACTTCACAATGTTAATTTTACACATTCGCGCTCATGCTCTGTTTAAAATATCTCCAGCTTATGAATCACAGCGCAAGTAAATAAAGGCCTTTTATCCCCATATATCGATTCATACACCTGTTTAAAACCCGATTTACCAGCCTAAATTAATGTAATTAAATTACGTAATAAATTACATTTTAAATGGAAAAATCAAGCACTTGTTTCAAACGGAATAAAACTTCGAATTTAACGCTTTGTTTACTTTTGAACTTTTACTCTAACGCATGTTGGTGTAAGTTAATTAAAGGCTTGTAAGACTTATGTCTAGATTGATATTGCACAGCATCTCAGAGATGTTAAAGACATAAAGCCGAAACGTTAGGTGAAGAAACCATGAAAAGCGAGGATGTGTTTTGTGGTTTTAAAGTTACAAATGTCGCTTTGCCTTTCTCAAGCAAACTAATTTAAGGAAGAAGAAACATGCTTGCTCAAACTCCCGAGAAACAAAACGCACCCACTGAACAGCAACAGACCCAAGGCATGCTTGAGGTGACTGGCAAGCTATCGCCAGAGCATCAGGCTATTTTCCCTGTTGAAGCCCAAACCTTTTTATCTCAGTTGTGTGCTAGGTTTGCCTCTCAAGTCGATGAACTGCTTACTGCCCGTGAAGAGAGACAGGAGCGTATCGACCAAGGCGAACTGCCCGATTTTCTGCCGCAAACGCAGGATATCCGTGAAGGGAGTTGGAAGATCCTGGGTATTCCTCACGATCTGCAAGATCGTCGAGTGGAGATTACCGGTCCAACCGATCGCAAAATGGTGATCAATGCCCTCAATGCCAACGTCAAAGTGTTCATGGCAGACTTCGAAGATTCCATGTCGCCGGCTTGGGAGAAAGTGCTAGATGGTCAAATCAACTTGCGCGATGCGGTCAACGGCACCATCTCGTATACCAATCCAGACAATGGCAAGCACTACCAACTGGTGGAAAATCCGGCGGTGCTCATCTGCCGTGTGCGCGGCCTGCATCTAAAAGAGAAGCATGCCACGTGGCAGGGAGAGATCATTCCTGGAGCATTGTTTGATTTCGCGCTCTACTTCTATAACAACTACAAAGCGTTATTAAAAAAAGGCAGCGGTCCTTATTTCTATCTGCCGAAACTGCAGTCTCACCATGAAGCGAAGTGGTGGAGTGAGGTATTCCATTTCACCGAAGATTATTTCGGTCTAGACACAGGTACGATTAAAGCGACAGTGCTGATCGAAACGCTTCCAGCGGTGTTTGAAATGGATGAAATTCTCTTTTCGCTCAAAGAGCACATCGTCGGTCTGAACTGTGGCCGTTGGGACTATATTTTCAGCTACATCAAGACCTTGAAAAAACATCCGGATCGCGTTCTGCCAGATCGCCAAGTCGTAACGATGGATAAGCCTTTCCTTAACGCTTACTCGCGTTTGCTTATCCGAACTTGCCACAAACGTGGCGCCTTTGCGATGGGAGGAATGGCGGCGTTTATTCCCGCTAAAGATCCGGTGGAAAACCAGCGCGTTTTAGACAAAATCCTCAAGGATAAAATGCTGGAAGCCAACAACGGCCACGATGGCACTTGGGTTGCTCACCCCGGTTTGGCAGATACCGCAATGGCCGTGTTTAATCAGGTGTTTGGCGAGCGTAGCAACCAACTGGATGTTAGCCGCGAGCAAGATGCGCCGATCAGTGCGGAAGAGTTGCTTGCGCCGTGCGACGGAGAGAGAACAGAGCATGGCATGCGTCACAATATTCGAGTCGCGCTGCAATACATCGAAGCGTGGATCTCCGGTAACGGCTGTGTACCGATTTACGGTTTGATGGAAGATGCCGCAACAGCTGAGATTTCGCGCGCCTCTATCTGGCAATGGATTCAACATCAAAAAATCTTAGATAACGGTTTGACGGTTACTAAAGCGCTGTTTGAACAATATCTCAAAGAAGAAATTGAGGTCGTGAAACAGGAAATAGGTGACGCGCGTTATCAAGCCGGACGCTTTGTTGAAGCTGCTGAGCTAATGGCAAGGTTAACCACCAGTGATGAACTGAGCAATTTCTTAACGGTTCCAGGTTACGACTATCTGGACTGAGTGAAAAACTGATAACTGAACACCGACAACTTACTACCGATAACTTACTACCGATAACGTGAACAACTTGAAGGCAGATAAGGAAGTACTGCCGGAGATATGGAAACTCAAAAGCGCCGTGAAGCGCCAATAATAAAGAGGGATAGACCAATGACATTAACTCGCCGCCAACAAATCGAAGCTCTAGAAAAAGACTGGGCAACCAATCCTCGCTGGAAGCACGTTAAGCGTCCATACACCGCTGAAGAAGTGGTGGAGCTGCGTGGTTCTATTGTTCCTGCCAACACGCTGGCCCAACGTGGTGCAGATAAGTTGTGGTCACTGGTCAACGGGAGCGCCAAAAAAGGTTATGTAAACTGTTTGGGCGCACTGACGGGGGGGCAGGCGGTTCAACAAGCGAAAGCGGGCATTGAAGCCATCTATCTGTCTGGTTGGCAGGTTGCAGCGGACAACAACACCGCATCCACCATGTACCCTGATCAGTCACTCTACCCAGTCGACTCGGTACCGTCAGTGGTGAAGCGCATTAACAACTCGTTCCGTCGTGCAGACCAAATTCAGTGGGCGAATGGTAAATCACCAGAAGAGGGTGGCATTGACTACTTCCTGCCGATTGTGGCTGACGCTGAAGCGGGCTTTGGTGGCGTATTGAACGCTTACGAGCTGATGAAATCGATGATTGAAGCGGGCGCAGCAGGCGTGCATTTTGAAGATCAGCTTGCATCGGTGAAGAAATGTGGCCACATGGGCGGCAAAGTATTAGTACCAACGCAAGAAGCGGTGCAAAAACTGGTAGCCGCTCGATTGGCCGCTGACGTTGCGGGCACGACGACGCTGGTTATTGCTCGTACCGACGCCAACGCAGCCGATCTGCTAACGTCGGATTGTGACCCTTATGATGCTGATTTCATCGTTGGTGAGCGTACTCAAGAAGGCTTCTACCGCGTACGTGCCGGTATCGATCAGGCAATTTCTCGTGGTCTTGCTTACGCGCCTTACGCTGACCTTATCTGGTGTGAAACCGCCACACCATGTCTAGAAGAAGCGCGTAAGTTTGCAGAGGCTATTCATGCGCAATACCCAGAGCAACTGCTGGCGTACAACTGCTCGCCATCATTTAACTGGGAGAAAAACTTGGATGCCGAAACCATCGCCAAGTTCCAGCAAGAGCTCTCGGATATGGGCTACAAATATCAGTTCATTACTTTGGCGGGTATTCACAACATGTGGTTCAACATGTTTGAGCTGGCGCACGCTTACGCACAAGGCGAAGGGATGCGTCACTATGTTGAGAAAGTGCAGCGTCCTGAGTTCCAAGCGGCGGAGAAAGGTTACACCTTCGTTGCGCACCAACAAGAAGTGGGAACTGGCTACTTTGACCGTATGACCAATACCATTCAGGGCGGCAACTCTTCTGTTACGGCGCTCACGGGCTCAACCGAAGAAGATCAATTCCACTGATATTAGCGAAAAGTGATTAAGAGCGGCTTCGGCCGCTCTTCTATTGTTCAACGCTAGCAATGTATTTCGCAGCGATCTGGGCCTCTAAAGATCGTCTCCCACTTCCAGCTCGTCAGGCTCCACTTCTTCTTGCAGTTCCAGTAAGTTAATCGCGATGGTGACAAAATCCGAGTCAGTAATAATACCCACCAATTGACCTCTATCGACCACAGGTAAACAGCCGACTTTATGTTTTTGCATGTACAGGGCGCTCTCTTTAAGCCCGGCCTTTGGCTCTGCGGTCATAATGCTGCTGTGCATCATTTCATAAAGTGGCGTATCGTCGGTGTAGGATTGATCGGCGGGCGCGTTGTGTAAGCTGGATTCTTGCGCCGCGAGAATATCGCGTTGGGTTACGATTCCCAGCAAGCATTTATTCGCGTCAACAATCGGGATGTGTCTGATGTCGAGTGCGGCCATCATGTTGCGCGCATCTGCGAGGGTATGCGAACGCAACAAGGTATGAGGGTTGCGAGTCATCATATCTTCTACTTTGATCATGGTGTCCTCCAGTCGTTCCGTTCTTCCTTTTTACTATAGAAACAAATGGCATAAATATCTGGGAGCCAACGCGTTTTTCCACAACAAATTTGCTGCGAGTCAGTTGGCATTTTGTGCGCAATCCCAGCACTGGCAACGGCGCAAGAGAGGATACTCCTCGCACATTTTTCGGCCGGGGATTTCCCTGTCGAAGAGTCTGGCTGAATATGAGCGCAGTTGAGCTATCAGTGGTCTTTATTATGTGGAAAAAAACACTTCTTTTGGCGGGCGCTTGGGTAGTCTGTGCTAGCGCCCAAGCCATCATTCTCGGAGAAAACGATCCAGACGCCAGTTTTCGAGTGACGATTCGCTCAAGCAACATGGCCGAATTTCCGGTTTGCGGTGGCACTATGGTGTCAGAGCGCTGGGTATTGACGGCGGCGCATTGTGTGGTCATGGGCGAAGGCACCGATCTCGCCAGCTATTTTGTCACCAAACCTTATCAGATCTCGGTCACGGCACGCACGGCGGATCTTAATCAGTCGCAGATAGAGAATTACTTTCATGTCTCTCACGTCGTGGTTCATCCAAGCTACACACGCTTGAGCGAATACAAAAAGGGCAGTGACGGTCAGATGACCTTGGTGAGCACCAGCCTGGATAGTGATGTCGCGTTGCTGTATCTCGATCGGCCAGTGACGGGGGTCGCGTTATCTTCATTGCCGACAATGGAAGAGATGCGCCAAATTGAAACCCGACTCAACAGCCAGTGGGATGATGAATTTGCCACCAACCTGCGACCCAAAAATGTCACCGCATCGGGGTGGGGTGCAACCGTTGCCAACGCATCCACTCCTTCGCCTACACTGCAGAAAACGCAGTTAACCTACTTGCCAATTACGAACTGCTATCAGCGCTTAGAACTGGGTAACGACTTGCCGGGAATCATTGAAGCGCCAACCAATGTGAGCAAAATCTGCACTATGGCCAATGAAGTATTGCCTTGGAACCCTGATGAGAGAACGCAATACGGAAATAATGTGTGTAAAGGCGATAGTGGTGGCCCTTTGCTGGATGATGTCACTGGCAAACAGATTGGTATCGTCAGCGGAATTCCACTGTTAACGCCAACTTGCGCGGCGGTGACGTTGCCAAGCTTTTATACCAAAGTAAGTACCTACTACGATTGGATAGTCGGCTACGTCAATGCCGAGAATCCGCCAGCTTCACCGATCCTGCCGCCCGATTTTATCCGCAACTATACCGCTGACAATGGCAGTGATACGGGCAGTGACAACGGAGGAGGGAATGACAATGCGTCCGGTGATTGTCACGGTGGCATCTCCACCAACAGCTGTCAATTTACCGGTAAAGCCCAAGGCGGTGGTAGTGTCCACTATCTGTGGGTGCTGAGTCTTTTTGCCGCGCGGGTCTTCAGAACAAAACGCTAATGCTTCATTCACTCAGCGAGACTGTTGTGCTCGCTGAGTGCTTGTTTACGCCTCAGCTTAAGTTTGGCGAGGCTTGTTACACTCTCGCCGAGAACTTTGCTTGCTATTGAACCTTGTCGCTCTATACTACCCCACTGCGAAAAATTCACTCGCATTATAATGACGTTAAACCTCAGAAGAATTTACCAAGAGCAGTAGCATGCAAGTTTCAGATTTTCACTTCGACTTACCTGACGAACTGATCGCCCGTTATCCTCAACCAGAGCGCACGGCCAGTCGTTTACTTCAGCTAAATGGCAACACTGGCGAGGTAAAAGATGGCACCTTTAAAGATGTGTTGGACTTAGTTCAGCCGGGGGATTTAGTGGTGTTTAACAATACCCGAGTGATCCCGGCGCGGATGTTTGGCCGTAAAGCCTCGGGCGGTAAACTGGAAGTGCTGGTGGAGCGGATGCTTGATGACAAACGTCTGCTTGCGCATGTTCGCTGTTCTAAATCGCCCAAACCGGGCAGCACCGTCATTCTGGGTGAAAACGACCAGTACAGTGCGGAGATGGTCGCGCGTCATGGTGCCTTGTTTGAGCTCAAGCTCAACGGCGATAAAACGCTATTAGAGGTGCTGGAAGAGATTGGCCACATGCCCCTTCCTCCGTACATCGACCGCCCAGACGAAGATGCGGATAAAGAGCGCTATCAAACCGTTTACAACCAGAAACCCGGAGCGGTTGCCGCGCCAACGGCTGGATTGCATTTTGACGCGCAATTGCTGGAACAAATGCAAGCCAAAGGTGTCGAACTGGCTTACGTGACTTTGCATGTTGGGGCGGGGACTTTCCAGCCAGTGAAGGTCGACAATATTCACGACCATCACATGCACGCCGAGTACGCGGAAGTGCCGCAAGAGGTGGTGGATGCCATTGCGGCGACCAAAGCACGTGGTGGACGCATTATCGCGGTCGGTACCACGTCGGTACGCTCCTTGGAAAGTGCCGCGCAAGATGCGCTGAAAAAAGGCACTGAGCTCGCGCCATTTTTTGCCGATACCGAGATCTTCATCTACCCGGGTTATCAATACCAGCTGGTCGATTGTTTGATCACCAATTTCCACTTGCCAGAGTCGACGCTCATCATGTTAGTGAGTGCGTTTGCAGGTTACGGGAACACCATGAATGCATACAAGCATGCGGTGGACAACCAATATCGCTTCTTCTCTTATGGTGATGCGATGTTTATTGAAAAAAAGACTTGCTAAGCGCGGCAGACTCGCCGCGTGAACCAATTACGAGTGCTAGCAGAAAGCTAGAGGGGCTACCGCCATGGTAACCGCTTCGCAAGGAGACAGCGACCGCTCTCGTGGGACGTACATCGTCCGTGACTAAACCGTCAGACTGTTTCTCTGACGTTGGAGGCTTCGTGAAGTTAAAGTTCGATCTTAAAAAGAAAAATGGCAACGCCCGTCGTGGCCAACTGACCTTTGAACGCGGTACCGTGCAAACGCCGGCGTTCATGCCAGTGGGTACTTACGGCACCGTTAAAGGGATGACACCAGAAGAAGTGAAAGACACTGGTGCTGAAATTCTCCTCGGCAATACTTTTCACCTGTGGCTGCGCCCGGGCCAAGAAGTAATGAAAATGCACGGTGACTTGCACGATTTCATGAACTGGCAAGGCCCGATTCTGACCGACTCAGGCGGTTTCCAAGTGTTCAGCTTGGGCGACATTCGTAAAATCACCGAAGAGGGCGTGCATTTCCGTAACCCAGTGAACGGCGACAAGATTTTTATGGATGCGGAAAAATCGATGGAGATCCAAAAAGATCTCGGCTCTGACATCGTGATGATTTTCGACGAATGTACTCCGTATCCAGCGACGCATGCGGAAGCGAAAAAGTCGATGGAAATGTCACTGCGTTGGGCTCAGCGCTCGCGCGATCACTTCGATAAGCTCGAAAACCCTAATAACCTGTTTGGCATTGTGCAAGGTAGTGTTTACGAAGACCTGCGTGATGTATCGGTCAAAGGGCTGACGGAAATCGGTTTTGATGGCTACGCGGTCGGCGGTCTTGCGGTGGGAGAACCTAAAGAAGACATGCATCGCGTGCTTGAGCATACTTGCCCGCAATTACCGGAAGATAAGCCGCGTTACCTGATGGGCGTGGGTAAGCCGGAAGACTTGGTGGAAGGCGTTCGCCGCGGGATAGACATGTTTGACTGCGTAATGCCGACGCGAAATGCGCGTAACGGACACCTGTTTGTCACTGGCGGTGTGATCAAGATCCGTAATGCGATACATAAAACCGACACAAGCGCTCTCGATCCACATTGTGACTGTTACACTTGCAAAAATTACTCAAAGTCGTATCTGCACCATTTGGACCGTTGTAACGAAATCCTCGGTGCTCGCTTGAACACTATCCACAACCTGCGTTACTACCAACGTTTGATGGAAAGCATTCGTAAGGCGATTGATGAAGATCGCTTCGAGCAGTTTGTGGAAGAGTTCTACGCAAGGCGCAATCGCGAAGTGCCGCCGCTTGGCAAGCAGGCTTAATTTCGTAAAAGTAAAAAAATGTAGCGTCATCTTGTTTTTGTGAGCGACTTCGCTTGAAAATAAGGTGGCGTTACCCAATTTGTTGGATTATCAATAAAAAATAATGAGGATGTTTTAATGTTTATCTCTCAAGCTCACGCTGCGGCAGAAGGTGCACCACAAGGTGGTGGTTTCGAAATGCTGATCATGCTCGGCATGTTTGCCGTTATCTTTTACTTCATGATTTACCGCCCTCAAGCGAAGCGTGTTAAAGAGCACAAAAGCTTAATGGCGGCGATGGGTAAAGGCGACGAAGTGCTTACTAGTGGTGGTCTGGTGGGTAAAATCACCAAAATCGCAGAAGACAACGATTTCATTTCAATCGAGTTGAACACCAACAACGAAGTCGTGATCAAAAAGGACTTTGTTACCGCAGTGCTACCAAAAGGTACGCTTAAATCTCTATAAAAACAGCTAGAGGATCCTCGCTGTGCTAAACCGTTACCCATTGTGGAAGTACTTGATGGTGGTGTTAACCATCGCTATCGCTGCCTTGTACGCACTTCCAAATATCTACGGTGAAGATCCGGCTATTCAAGTTACAGGGGCGCGTGGCGCCTCTGTAGATATGTCAACGCTGGATGCTGTCACTAACGCTCTTACCAAAGAGAACCTTACCCACAAATCGATTGCCCTAGAAAATGGCTCGATTCTTGTCCGTTTCAATGATACCGACACCCAATTGAGTGCTCGCGATGTCGTCAGTGAAGCGCTTGGCAAAGACAAGATTGTCGCGCTTAACTTGGCGCCTTCTACTCCTGATTGGCTGGAATCTATCGGCGCTGCGCCGATGAAGCTTGGTCTTGACCTACGTGGTGGTGTGCATTTCCTGATGGAAGTGGACATGGACGCCGCGATGGAGAAGCTAGTCGGTCAGCAAGAAGAAGCATTTCGTAGCGAGCTGCGCGATGCCAAAATCCGTTACCGTTTCTATTCGTCCAACAGGTAAACAAGCGGTTGAAGTGTTGCTGCGTGATGCAGAGCAAGTGACCGAAGCGAAACAACTTTTGGTCAAAAATCATCCAGACATGACGTTTGTTGAGTCAACGGAAGATGGTCGCTATGGGTTGATTGCTACCTTTACCGAAGCGCGTCTGCAAGAGATCCGCAATTATGCGGTTGAGCAGAACATTACCATTTTACGTAACCGTGTGAACGAGCTCGGTGTGGCGGAGCCTTTGGTTCAACGTCAAGGCGCGAGCCGCATCGTAGTTGAGCTGCCAGGGGTGCAAGACACTGCACGCGCGAAAGAAATTTTGGGCGCGACGGCAACACTTGAGTTTCGTGAAGTGGATGATAAAGCTGACCTAGCGGCGGCGGCGAGTGGCCGTGCACCAGCAGGCAGTGAAATCAAAACGGATCGTAATGGTCGTCCTGTCGTGTTGAAGAAACGGGTAATTCTCGGTGGTGCAAGCATCACCGACGCCAGTTCCAGTACCGACGAATACGGCCGTCCACAGGTTAATATTTCGCTCGATAGCGAAGGTGGCAATAAAATGTCCGCCTTCTCGAAGAAGAACATCGGTAAGCTGATGGCGACGGTGTTTGCGGAATACAAAGACAGTGGTCGTCGTACACCAGAAGGCAAAGTGATTCTCACTAAGCATGAAGAAGTGATCAACCAAGCGACTATTCAGTCGGCGCTAGGACGCAATTTCCGCATTACCGGGATCGATTCTGCCGCTGAAGCGCACAACTTGGCGCTGCTATTACGCGCTGGTGCGCTGATTGCACCGATCTCCATCGTTGAAGAACGTACCATCGGCCCGTCAATGGGTCAGCAGAACATCGACATGGGTATCCAAGCGTGTATCTGGGGTATGGTGGCGGTCATGCTATTTACTCTGCTTTACTATCGTAAGTTTGGCTTGATTGCCAATGTGGCGCTGATGGCGAACTTGGTACTGATTATTGGTGTGATGTCGATGATTCCGGGTGCGACCATGACCCTACCGGGTATTGCGGGTATTGTTCTTACTGTCGGTATGGCGGTCGACGCCAACGTGCTGATCTTTGAGCGTATCCGTGAAGAGCTGCGCGAAGGGCGTAATCCTCAGCAAGCCATTCACCAAGGATATGCGAATGCGTTTAGCACCATCGCCGACGCCAACATCACCACTTTGATCACGGCGATTATTTTGTTCGCCGTTGGTACTGGGGCGATCAAAGGCTTTGCGGTGACGTTATCTATCGGTATTTTAACCTCCATGTTTACGGCCATCATCGGTACGCGTTGTATTGTCAACCTACTGTACGGCGGCAAACGTATTAATAAACTGTCGATCTAAGGCTGGGAATTGTAATGTTTCAGATTCTAAAAGCAGACAAAGCGATCGACTTTATGCGTTGGTCGAAATTCGCATTCGCGTTGTCGATTGTGATGATTGGGGCGTCGATCTTTACCCTCTCCACTAAGTGGTTGAACTGGGGATTGGACTTTACCGGTGGTACCTTGATTGAAGTAGGCTTTGAACAGCCTGCCAATCTGGAAGATATCCGTCGTGCACTTGAAAGCAAAGGTTTTGCCGATGCGACAGTACAAAACTTCGGTTCAGCGCGTGACGTGATGGTTCGTTTGCGCCCTCGTGAAGATGTCGCGGGTGAGACGCTGGGCAACCAGATTTTAAATGCGATTAAAGAAGGTACTGGCAAAAACGTTGAGATGCGCCGTATTGAGTTTCGTCGGTCCAAACGTGGGTGATGAGCTCACTGAAGCGGGTGGTCTGGCGATTTTGGTCTCTTTGCTGTGTATTTTGCTCTATGTCTCGATGCGTTTTGAATGGCGTCTGGCTGCGGGTGCGGTAATGGCATTAGCGCACGACGTAATCATTACGTTGGGTGTTTTCTCCATGATGCAAATCGAAGTGGATCTTACTATCGTGGCCGCTTTGTTGACGGTAGTGGGGTACTCGCTAAACGATACGATTGTGGTATTTGACCGTATTCGTGAGAACTTCCGCAAAATGCGTAAAGGCGAACCTGCCGATATTATGGATAGCTCGATTACCCAAACGTTGAGTCGTACGTTGATTACATCTGGTACGACCTTGTTTGTGGTCATTGCACTGTTTGCGCAGGGTGGGGCACTGATCCACGGATTTGCGACGGCATTGCTACTGGGCATCACCGTTGGTACTTACTCTTCTATCTACGTAGCTTCGGCGCTGGCGCTGAAACTCGGCATTCAGAAAGAACACCTGATGCCGCCGCAAGTGGAAAAAGAAGGTGCAGAGTTCGAAGAACTGCCTTAACCGATTTACCGCATAAAACGCAAAAGCCGCTGCCAACCACAGCGGCTTTTTTCTATCTTGCGGTATAGGGTTGGCTTTATTGATGTTGGGGCGAAAATAAAAAAGCCCCAACCTAGCGGAAGGGGCTCATTCAAAAGTAATCAGCGTGACGGGCTATGGATTACTTAAGAATTGCGTCGTTACCGTTCTCACGGATGTGTTTCAGCAGTGATTTAACGCCGCGCGCACTTGAAGCAACGACGTTACCTGATTTCAGGTATTCTGTACCGCCGGCAAAGTCAGTGATGATCGCGCCCGCTTCACGTGCGATCAGCTCACCCGCTGCGATGTCCCAAGGTTTTAGGCCAAGCTCAAAGTAACCGTCAACGCGGCCAGCGGCAACGTAACAAAGATCCAGCGCAGCAGAGCCAGCGCGACGGAAGTCTGCGACTTCAACAAACATGGCAGACATGATTTTGAAGTAAGATTCAGAATGTTGCTTCTGTTTGAATGGGAAACCGGTTGCGATAATCGCACCTTGCAGATCTTTGGGTTGTTTTACACGGATACGTGCGCTGTTGAGCTGTGCACCTGAACCACGTTGAGCGGTGAACAGTTCATTTTGCATTGGGTCGTAAACACAAGCGACTTCAGTTTTGCCTTTGATGCGCACGGCGATAGAAACCGCGAAATGAGGAATGCCTTTGACAAAGTTGGTGGTGCCATCCAGTGGGTCGATGATCCATTGTACGTCTTTATCTTTACCATCAATCGTGCCGTTTTCTTCAGCGATGATGCAGTGCTCTGGGTAAGAGTTTTTAATAGTATCGATAATGATCGTTTCTGCTTCTTTGTCTACGTTGGTCACAAAGTCGTTTGTGCCTTTTAGCGTAGATTCAATTTTCTCAACGTTTTCTAGTGATTTAGCAATATGGTTGCCTGCTTTTCGCGCAGCGCGAATAGCAATGTTTAGCATTGGATGCATACGAATTTCCCAACGGATGTTAAAGAACAAATGAAAGCGGCGGCGAGTATACCAGAGAAAAATGAAATGTGAAGTGGCGATTTTTTAATCGGTGCTCCTTGCTTGATGTGATGAGTATCAAGAAAACGCAGCTCTACGCTCTTCGACCGAGCGATTAATTCCCTGCATGCCGCCAACAACCTAGGGCGCTAGCGAAAAATGTGCTAACATCCTGCGGTTTTAAATCAGGTGCCAAAAATTCGCATGTTAGATCAGGTCAAAGTTGTTCTCGTCGGAACGTCCCACTCAGGTAATATCGGCTCTGCCGCTCGCGCAATGAAAGTGATGGGCCTTAGCCAATTGGTTCTCGTACAACCGGAATGCGAAGTGGACGCCCAAGCGATTGCGCTGGCCTCTGGTGCCTCTGATGTAGCTTTGAATGCGCGTATTGTTTCTTCTTTAGAAGAGGCAGTGAGCGACTGCGCTTTGGTTGTTGGCTCTAGTGCTCGCTCGCGTACTTTGGAATGGCCGATGCTTGAGCCAAGAGAGTGCGGTGAGAAGATGATCCAAGAAAGCAAGCAAGGTGCGGTGGCCCTGGTTTTTGGTCGCGAGCGTACTGGCTTGACCAACGAAGAACTGCAAAAGTGTCACTACCACGTCTGCATTCCAGCCAATCCAGAGTACAGCTCATTAAATCTTGCCATGGCGGTACAAACGCTCAGCTATGAAGTGCGTATGGCGTACCTGAATGATCAGCAAAGCCAGTACGTAGCAAGTGCTGAAGTAGAATATCCTCGACACAAAGAGTTAGAACTTTTCTATCAACATCTCGAAAAGGTGATGCTGGCAAGTGAGTTCATCAGTCCCGATCAACCTAATCAAGTGATGAACAAAATGCGTCGTCTGTTCAGTCGTGCTCGTCCGGAAGCGCAAGAGCTTAACATTCTGCGCGGCGTGCTGACAGCGATTGAAAAATCGCAACTGAATAAAAAATAACCCTTAAAAATTAAGGGATGAATACCTGAGTAAAATAGTCAAATAAATACTTGACCGTTTTGGTCGGGTATGGAAAAATGTATCCATTGTAAAAGTGTGGATACGGTGTGTTATGAAACTGACCTCTAAAGGAAGATATGCGGTAACAGCAATGCTGGATGTGGCGCTGCATTCGCAAAAAAGTCCTGTTCCTCTGGCTGACATTTCTGAGCGTCAGGGGATTTCGCTCTCTTATCTTGAGCAGCTTTTTTCTAAATTGCGTAAAGCAGGCTTAGTTGCCAGTGTGCGTGGTCCTGGTGGTGGTTACCGCCTAGGCGCTGATGCTTTCTCCATTTCTATTGGTACGGTGATCGCGGCGGTTGATGAGTCGGTTGATGCGACCAAGTGTCAAGGCAAAGGTGACTGCCAAGGCGGCACGCGTTGCCTAACACACACACTATGGCGTGATTTAAGCTCGCGTATTAGTGACTTCTTGAACAACATCACTCTTGGTGAGCTGATGAGTGACAATGAAGTCCTCGAAATTTCTGACCGTCAGGAGATAACCCTAGCGGTAAATCATGGGTTGGCTAACAAAAATACAAGCACCGCGCCCATCGGTGTAAATTTCCGCTCTTAAGCGGTCAGCATGTTTACATTGGAGTGAAGAATGAAACTGCCTATTTATCTAGACTATTCGGCAACGTGCCCCGTTGATCCTCGCGTCGCTGAGAAAATGGTTCAGCACATGACGATGGACGGTATTTTTGGTAACCCGGCGTCACGTTCTCATCGTTACGGTTGGCAGGCGGAAGAAGCGGTAGACACCGCTCGTGAGCAAATTGCCGATCTGCTTAATGCAGACCCACGTGAAATTGTTTTCACTTCGGGTGCAACCGAGTCAGATAATCTGGCAATCAAAGGCGCGGCCCATTTTTATTCGAAGCAAGGCAAGCACATTATTACTTGCAAAACAGAGCACAAAGCGGTGCTCGACACGACTCGCCAACTAGAGCGTGAAGGTTTTGAAGTGACTTACCTTGAGCCGGAAGCGAACGGCATTATCGATCTGAACAAACTCGAAGCTGCGATGCGTGACGACACGGTTCTCGTCTCGATCATGCACGTCAACAATGAAATTGGCGTGATTCAAGACATTGCTGCGATTGGTGAACTGTGCCGTGCGCGCAAAATCATTTTCCACGTGGACGCTGCGCAATCTGCCGGTAAAGTGGCGATTGACGTTCAAGCGATGAAAGTGGACTTGATTTCACTCTCAGCACACAAGATTTACGGTCCGAAAGGTATCGGCGCACTGTACGTACGTCGTAAACCACGCATCCGTCTTGAATCGCAAATGCATGGCGGTGGTCATGAGCGCGGTTTCCGCTCTGGTACTCTGGCCACGCACCAAATCGTTGGTATGGGCGAAGCGTTCCGTATCGCTAAAGAAGAGATGCAAAAAGATTACGACCATGCATTGGCATTGCGTAACCGTCTGCTTGATGGCGTTAAAGACATGGAAGCGGTCACTGTTAACGGCGATCTTGAGCAGCGCGTACCACATAACCTCAACGTGAGTTTCGCTTTCGTTGAAGGGGAATCTCTACTGATGTCGCTAAAAGATCTTGCGGTTTCATCAGGCAGTGCATGTACTTCAGCCAGCCTTGAGCCATCTTACGTGCTACGTGCACTTGGTTTGAATGACGAACTGGCTCACAGCTCGATTCGTTTCTCCTTTGGTCGTTTTACCACCGAAGAAGAGATTGACTACGTTATTGAACAGATCCGTGTAGCCGTAAATAAGCTACGCGACATGTCTCCTCTATGGGATATGTACAAAGATGGGGTTGACTTGAACACGGTTGAGTGGGCGCACCACTAAGCGCAAGTTAATCCAGAGCAATTTATAGAGGATTCGAGGGAAATATCATGGCATACAGCGAAAAAGTAATTGATCACTACGAGAACCCACGTAACGTTGGTTCGTTTGACAAAGACGATCCGTCTATCGGTAGTGGTATGGTTGGCGCACCCGCTTGTGGTGACGTAATGAAACTGCAGATCAAAGTGACGCCAGAAGGCATCATCGAAGACGCGAAGTTTAAAACCTACGGTTGTGGCAGTGCGATCGCATCCAGCTCACTGGTTACTGAGTGGGTGAAAGGCAAGAGCATTGAAGAAGCGGCGTCGATCAAAAACTCTGAGATCGCCGAAGAGTTAGAGTTGCCACCAGTGAAAGTGCACTGCTCTATTCTCGCCGAAGACGCGATTAAAGCCGCAGTTGCGGATTACAAGAAAAAACACCAACTTTAAGCCACTCTTTACAGCTATAATGGGAGCCTTTTTCGCTCCCATTAGAATCGTCAACACATTAACTAAGGTGCAGTATGGCCGTTACACTAACAGAAAGCGCAGCAAGTCGAGTAAGAGCATTTCTTGATAACCGTGGTAAAGGGATTGGTTTGCGCCTGGGAGTGAAAACCACTGGCTGTTCAGGAATGGCCTATGTGTTGGAGTTTGTTGATGATCTGAATGAAGAAGACGAAGTATTCGAACATTCAGGCGTGAAAGTAATTATCGACAAGAAAAGTTTGGTGTATCTCGACGGCACCCAGCTCGACTACGTCAAAGAAGGGTTGAACGAAGGCTTTGAGTTCAATAACCCGAATGCGAAAAGTGAATGTGGTTGTGGTGAAAGCTTCAACGTCTAATGACTGAAGTTCTGGGCCTGATGGCTCAGAACGTTTAATCAAGGGCCAGAACTCGATGAATCACTTTGAACTATTTGGGCTACCAACTCAGTATCAGCTGGATGGTAGCCTTCTTTCTTCTCAGTTCCGGGAATTGCAAAAGCGCTTCCATCCGGATAACTTTGCCACCGCCTCTGAGCGGGATCGCTTGTTAGCGGTGCAAAAAGCGGCACAAATCAACGACGCTTACCAAGTTTTGAAACATCCCATTTCACGCGCGGAATATTTATTGGCGCAAAACGGGGTGGAAATTCGCGGCGAGCAACAAACCTTGCAAGACCCCATGTTCCTCATGGAGCAGATGGAGCTGAGAGAAGAGCTCGAAGCGATCCCAAGCGCTTCAGACGCACAAGATGTGCTGGCAGAATTTGATGCTCGAGTGAGCAAAATGTATAAGCAGCATCTGAGTGCGATAGAGCAAGAGCTTAACGTGGCTTTGTGGCAGCAAGCCGCAGATCGCGTTCGTAAGCTGAAATTTATTGCCAAATTAAAGAACGAAATCGAACTAGTGGAAGAGAAACTCTTCGGCTAGTTGAAAAACAAGGATCCATCATGGCATTACTTCAAATCGCAGAACCGGGTCAGAGCTCGGCACCTCATGAGCACAAGCTCGCGGCTGGTATTGATCTCGGCACAACCAATTCACTGGTTGCTTCGGTACGAAGTGGTGAGGCCACCACATTAAAAGATGAGCAAGGCCGAAGCCTACTGCCTTCGGTTGTGAATTACGCCGGTGAAACGCTTCTGGTCGGTTATGAGGCAAAAGCCCAAGCGGAAATTCAACCTGAAGAGACGATTATCTCCGTTAAACGTCTGCTTGGCCGCTCATTGCAAGACATTCAGGCGCGCTATCCTTCTTTGCCTTATCAGTTCAAAACCAGTGAAAACGGTTTGCCCGTGCTGCGAACTCAGCAAGGCGATAAAAACCCGATTGAAGTGTCGGCAGATATTCTCAAAGCACTGGCAAAACGCGCAGAAGAGACACTGGGTGGTGAACTTGCTGGCGTGGTGATTACCGTTCCCGCCTATTTTGATGATGCGCAGCGTGCGGGCACCAAAGATGCCGCCAAACTTGCAGGTTTGCATGTACTGCGTCTGCTCAATGAACCGACGGCGGCGGCGATCGCCTATGGGCTTGATTCTGGTCAGGAAGGCGTAATTGCCGTCTACGATTTGGGCGGCGGCACCTTTGACATCTCCATTTTGCGTCTTTCGAAAGGGGTGTTTGAAGTACTGGCCACTGGCGGTGATTCTGCACTCGGCGGCGATGATTTTGACCATCTGCTGGCGGATTATCTCAAAGAAAAAGCAGGGCTGGTTTCTCCGCTCTCTGCTGAGCAAAATCGAGTGCTGCTCAATATTGCCACGGCAACCAAAATTGCTTTTTCTGAAAAAGAAAGCGTTGAGGTGGATGTCTTTGGCTGGAAAGGCGAGGTCACCCGTGAACAGTTTGAAGAACTCATTCGCCCGTTAGTGAAAAAAACCTTGATGTCTTGTCGCCGTGCGCTAAAAGATGCTGATGTTGAGACGGACGAAGTGCTGCAAGTGGTGATGGTTGGTGGCTCCACTCGTACCTTGTTGGTGCGTGAGATGGTCGGCGAATTTTTCGGCCGTACCCCACTGACGAGCATTAACCCAGACGAAGTCGTGGCAATTGGCGCGGGTATTCAGGCTGACATTTTGGCCGGTAACAAGCCGGATTCAGAGATGCTACTGCTGGATGTGATCCCGCTGTCGCTCGGCATTGAAACCATGGGTGGTTTGGTGGAGAAAATTATCCCGCGCAATACCACCATTCCTGTCGCACGCGCTCAGGAGTTCACCACCTTTAAAGATGGTCAAACCGCAATGAGCGTGCACGTGGTGCAAGGCGAGCGTGAAATGGTCGGTGATTGCCGTTCTCTGGCTCGCTTCTCGCTTAAAGGCATTCCGCCGATGGCGGCAGGGGCTGCGCATATTCGCGTGACTTATCAGGTGGATGCTGACGGCCTGCTGTCGGTGACCGCCATGGAAAAGAGCACTGGAGTTCAGTCTGAAATCCAAGTTAAACCATCTTATGGTTTGAGTGATAATGAAGTCGCCAACATGTTACGTGACTCGATGACTTATGCCAAAGAGGACATGCAAGCGCGTGCGCTGGCTGAGCAACGCGTTGAAGCTGACCGCGTGATTGAAGGGCTGATTTCTGCGTTGCAAGCCGATGGCGATGCGCTGTTGAATGAAGACGAAAAACAAGCGCTCTTGCAAGCGATTGAATCTTTGATTGCGCTGCGTAACGGCGATGATGCCACAGCGATCGAACAGGGAATTAAAGACACGGATAAAGCGAGCCAAGATTTCGCATCGCGTCGCATGGATAAATCGATCCGTGCAGCTCTGGCTGGCCAGTCAATCGACACTATTTAAGAGATAATAAGTATGCCTAAGATTATTGTACTGCCTCATGAAGATCTATGCCCAGAAGGCGCGGTGTTAGAAGCCCAAGCGGGTGAGACTGTGCTGGATGTTGCACTGAAAAACGGGATTGCGATTGAACACGCGTGTGAGAAATCTTGCGCCTGTACAACCTGCCACGTGATTATCCGTGAAGGCTTTGACTCTCTTGATGAAAGTGACGAATTAGAAGACGATATGCTCGATAAAGCTTGGGGGCTTGAGCCGGAATCGCGGCTTGGTTGTCAAGCGAAGATCGCTGATGAAGATCTGGTGGTTGAGATCCCGAAATACACGCTTAACCACGCCTCCGAAGATCATTAATCATCCACAGCAGCACAGAGGTGCTGCTTTGGCTAAACGCGCTGAGGAAAAGTTATGAAATGGACAGATTCGCGAGATATCGCTATCGAACTGTGTGAAAAGTTTCCTGATATGGATCCTAAGACGGTTCGCTTTACCGACTTACATCAGTGGATTTTAGAATTGGACGATTTTGACGACGAACCAAACCGTTCCAATGAAAAAATCCTCGAAGCGGTTATCCTGTGCTGGCTGGATGAGTGGCAATAAAACCCAGCTCAGTTAACAATTTTTATTAAAAAAGACGGACCTTATGGTCCGTTTTTTTATCATGTTGACATTTCTGCCCTACATAATGCTAACATCCGTGGGTTATTAAAAAAGAAAGGCGCAGGTAACGCCGTTATAAGGCAAGGAGAAACCATGTCTACACAGATGTCTGTATATTTAAGCCAGGAGGCTGCGGCTCCACAGTGGGGTGAAAAAGCACTGGTCTCGTTCAATGACAACGGGGCGACCATTCACCTCGGTGAAAAAACCGACTTGGTGAAAATCCAACGTGCGGCGCGTAAATTCGATGGCCAAGGCGTAAAAGCGGTGATGCTCGCGGGCGAAGGTTGGAACCTCGATGCCGTTTGGGCGTTTTATCAGGGCTATCGCAGTCCAAAGAAACAAAATCAGTTGGAATGGGTTGCGCTCGAAGAAAAAGCGCAAGCGGAATTAGACGCTCGTATTAAAGCAACCGAGTTTACGCGCGATATCATTAACAAACCGGCAGAAGAAGTCGCGCCACGCCAATTGGCCACCATGGCGGCGGAGTTTATTCGTTCAGTGGCACCAGAGGGCACTGTCACCGCTCGCATCGTTAAAGACAAAGATTTGCTAGCTGAAGGTTGGGAAGGGATTTACGCGGTGGGTCGCGGTTTCTGAGCGCACCTCGGCGATGTTACAACTCGACTACAATCCAACCGGTGATGAAAACGCGCCTGTGTGGGCCTGTTTGGTCGGCAAAGGCATCACGTTTGACTCTGGCGGTTACAGCATCAAGCCATCCAACTTTATGGACGCGATGAAAGCGGACATGGGCGGCTCCGGCACCATCACTGGCGGCTTGGGCTTAGCGATCATGCGTGGTCTGAATAAACGCGTGAAGTTGATCTTGTGCTGCGCAGAAAACATGATCTCCGGTCGAGCGCTGAAATTGGGTGATGTCATTACCTACAAAAACGGCAAAACGGTTGAAATTATGAACACCGACGCAGAAGGGCGTCTGGTTTTGGCTGACGGCCTGATCTACGCGAGTGAACACAATCCTGAACTGATCATCGATTGTGCGACCCTGACTGGCGCGGCCAAAAATGCACTGGGTAATGATTACCACGCACTTCTGACTTTTGACCAAGCGCTAGCGCAACAAGCGCTAGCGGCCGCAGATGAAGAGAAAGAAGGCTTGTGGCCTCTGCCGCTGGCGGAATTTCATCGAGAAATGTTGCCTTCAAACTTTGCGGACCTGTCGAACATCAGTGGTGGTGATTATTCACCGGGTGCGAGCACCGCAGCGGCGTTTCTTTCTTACTTCGTGCAAGACTACCAAAAAGGTTGGCTGCATTTTGACTGCTCTGGCACCTACCGTAAGTCTGCCAGCGACAAATGGTCAGCGGGCGCAACCGGCATGGGGGTTTGTACCTTAGCGCGTATTCTCACTGAACAAGCGAGCAAATAAATTCACTAAGGCAGCCGTTTTCGGCTGCTTACTATAACAACGAATGAAGTAAAAGGACTCCTTATGGCTCTAGAGAGAACATTTTCTATTATCAAGCCCGACGCTGTAGAACGTAACCTGATCGGTGAGATTTACCATCGCATCGAGAAAGCGGGGCTGCGTATTATTGCCGCTAAAATGGTGCAACTGAACGATGAGCAGGCCAGTGGCTTTTATGCAGAACACGAAGGAAAAGCGTTTTTCCAACCACTTAAAGAGTTTATGACCTCCGGCCCTATTATGGTGCAAGTGCTGGAAGGCGAAAATGCCATCGCTCGTTACCGTGAGTTGATGGGAAAAACCAATCCAGAAGAAGCCGCGTGTGGCACGATTCGTGCCGACTATGCCCTAAGCATGCGTCACAACTCAGTGCACGGTAGTGATAGCCCAGCGTCGGCTGAGCGTGAAATTGCCTTCTTTTTCCCTGAGTCAGAAATCTGTCCTCGTTAATCGTTTAAGCAGAACAAACCCAGCCGTAAACGCTGGGTTTTTTGCTTTCTGTGTACTTGTTTTTGCCATTGAGCAAGGTTCTTAAGTCGGTTTAAAACTCGGTTAAAAAATAATCGCCGAGGATTTAATCTCTTAGCAAATCCGGGGTTTTACAACCCTTGTTGTCACTGCGTAAAGCCTGTACAATTCGCGCCCTTAATCTTGATCAGTCATTGAGAGGCAACATGAGCACTGGGAAAATTAATCTACTCGACTTTGATCGCCAAGGCATGCGTGAGCTTTTCGCCCAAGAGTTAGGCGAGAAAGCATTTCGTGCCGATCAGGTTATGAAGTGGATCTACCATTTCGGTGTGGATGACTTCGATAACATGACCAACATCAACAAGAACTTGCGCGAAAAGCTCAAGCAGAAATGTGAAATTGTCGCTCCGGTGGTCTCTGAAGCTCAGCACTCATCGGATGGTACTATCAAGTGGGCAATGCGCGTTGGTGATCAAGATGTTGAAACCGTCTATATTCCTGAAGAAGATCGCGCGACCTTGTGTGTCTCTTCTCAGGTGGGGTGTGCGTTAGAATGTAAATTCTGCTCAACGGCACAACAAGGTTTTAACCGTAACCTCAAAGTATCGGAAATTATCGGTCAAGTATGGCGTGCCGCGCGCGAAATCGGTCTGGAAAAAGAGACGGGTCGACGCCCTATCACTAACGTGGTGATGATGGGGATGGGCGAGCCGTTACTTAACATGAAAAACCTTATCCCGGCACTGGAAATTATGCTCGATGATCTCGGTTTTGGTCTGTCAAAGCGTCGTGTCACTGTATCTACCTCTGGTGTAGTCTCTGGCTTGGATCAGATGACAGGCAAAATTGACGTCGCTCTGGCTATCTCTTTGCATGCGCCGAACGACAAACTGCGTAGCGAAATTATGCCGATTAACGATCGTTGGGATATCCAAGACTTCCTAGCATCCGTGCGTCGTTACATCGCATCATCGAATGCCAACCGCGGTAAGGTCACGGTGGAGTATGTTTTACTGGATCACGTTAATGACGGAACCGAGCATGCACATGAGTTGGCGCAGTTGATGAAAGACACGCCTTGTAAGATCAACTTGATCCCATTCAACCCGTACCCAGGTTCGCCATATAAAAAGCCAAGCAACTCGCGTATTGACCGCTTCCAAAAAACCTTAATGCAATACGAGCACACGGTCACTATCCGTAAAACTCGCGGTGATGATATCGATGCTGCGTGTGGCCAATTGGTCGGTGATGTGATTGACCGAACCAAACGGACCGCGGTACTCAAAGCGGCGAAGGGAGAAACCATCGAAATTCGCGCGCTGTAACCGTCTTCGAACTATGTCAGCCAGAGCCATGCTCTGGCTGTTTTGTTTCAATCTTTGGGCGCTTTTTGTCCACCATTTCTGGTCATTTTCTGCGTTATTGGACGATAGTTCGAATTTCTTGTGTCAAGTTTTGGACAAAAGCTTGAGCTGAGGGTAAATTTCTCAGCAAAGAGTTTTTGTCAATTCAAGACATTGGCTTATCATGAGTAAAGCATGTTTAGTCTTGGCGGATAAAACGTGCCAGAAATCTTCCCAATGGCGCAATAGATAAGCAGCCAATTAGATTGGGGAAGCCTTTTTATAATCTGAACAGCAGATTATTCACTCTTAAACACACGCCGGAATAACGATAAAGAACAACAGAGCGCGGGTGTTAATTTATAAAAGATTTTAAGAAGTTATGACGACAGAAAACGAAACTTTAGCACAAACATCCGATAACACTGCGCCGACAATGGACGTTGGTACGTTACTTAAGCGTAAGCGCGAAGAGCTGGGTTACAGCCAAAAACAAGTGGCGGATCGCCTGCGGTTACGTCTGGCGGTGATCGAACAAATCGACAACAACCAACTGGCTACCGATCAAGTGGCCACCTTTACTCGCGGCTATTTACGCTCTTACGCTCGATTGGTTGGTGTGGATGAAGCAGTTGTGTTAGCTGCTTTGGATGATGCGGGCGATGCGCAGCACCAAGAGCAAGAGATGCAAAGTTTTTCTCGCAAGACCAAAACGGAAAAACACAACAGCCGTATCATGCTCATCACTTGGGGAGTGTTTATCATTATTACCGGGATTTCTTCCCTGTGGTGGTGGCAAAACCAGCAAGATAACAGCCTTGCCCAATCGGTGAACGATACTGCGGTGGTCGATGTGCCAGCGGTGATGGAAGAGAGCGATAACGCCCCCGCGCTAGATGACGTGGTCATGCAAGAAACTGACGGTTGCTCCCGAGGAGGTCTCTCCTTCTGTTGAAGCCCCTTCTTCAGATGCGACGCCTGAGGAAGTGCTTATCGAAGAGCCTGTTGCGGTTGAAGCCGAAGTGGCTGAACCCGTACAAACCGCTGCAACGCTGGCAGACGAGCAGCAAGTCATCACCATGACCTTTGAAGCCGATTGCTGGATCCAAGTGAAGGATGCACAGGGCAAAACATTGATTTCAGGTATCCGCAAAGCGGGACAAGATCTTGAGCTCTCAGGAGATGCCCCATTTAAAGTCATTTTGGGGGCGCCAGAGGGTGTCGCCATGACATTTGCAAGTGAACCTGTCGACCTTTCTCGGTATACTGCAGGCAAAGTAGCAAGATTCACCTTACCTTTATAAAGAATTATGCACAACGAATCTCCAATTATCCGTCGTAAATCGACGCGTATCTACGTGGGTAATGTTCCTATTGGTGATGGTGCACCGATCGCGGTGCAGTCCATGACCAATACCCGAACCACCGACGTTGAAGCCACGGTCGCACAAATCAAAGCACTGGAAAAAGTGGGTGCTGATATTGTTCGTGTTTCGGTGCCAACCATGGATGCCGCTGAAGCATTTAAACTGATTAAGCAACAGGTATCGGTGCCGTTGGTGGCAGACATTCATTTCGATTATCGCATCGCCCTGAAAGTGGCGGAATACGGCGTCGATTGTTTGCGAATTAACCCCGGCAACATAGGGAACGAGGAACGTATTCGCTCGGTGGTTGACTGCGCCCGCGATAAAAATATCCCGATCCGCATTGGTGTTAATGGCGGTTTCGCTGGAAAAAGATCTGCAAATGAAATATGGCGAACCGACACCTGCCGCTTTGGTGGAGTCGGCGATGCGCCATGTTGATATCCTGGATCGTCTCAACTTTGATCAGTTTAAAGTCAGCGTCAAAGCCTCGGATGTCTTCCTTGCAGTTGATTCCTACCGCCTGTTGGCAAAGCAAATCGACCAACCACTGCATTTGGGGATCACCGAAGCCGGTGGGGCGCGTGCCGGCTCGGTAAAGTCTGCCGTTGGCCTTGGTATGTTGCTGGCGGAAGGCATTGGTGACACCTTGCGTATCTCGCTGGCAGCGAATCCGGTTGAAGAGATCAAAGTCGGCTTTGATATTCTCAAATCGCTGCGCATTCGCTCGCGTGGTATCAACTTTATTGCCTGTCCTTCCTGTTCGCGTCAGGAATTTGATGTTATCAACACGGTGAATGCGTTAGAAGAGCGCTTAGAGGACATCATCACGCCGATGGATGTGTCGATCATCGGTTGTGTGGTAAATGGCCCGGGCGAAGCGGAAGTGTCTCACCTTGGTCTGGCAGGCAGCAACAAGAAGAGCGCTTTCTATGAAGACGGTAAGCGTCAGAAAGAGCGTTTCGATAACGATGACTTGGTTAATCAGTTGGAAGCTAAAATTCGAGCTAAAGCGGCGCGGATGGATGCCAGCAACCGCATCGACGTGAAAGTTCACGATTAATCTCAATACTCGTTACGTTCAGAAAACGAACGGGTAATCAGCAACATTACGGTAACTATTGTGGCAAAAACAATTCAAGCAATCCGAGGCATGAACGACTGCCTCCCAACTCAATCACCGCTGTGGCAGAAACTAGAAAACACAGTGAAGAATGTCATCAGCGCCTATGGCTACAATGAAGTGCGCATGCCAATTGTTGAGATGACCCATCTGTTTAGCCGCGCTATTGGTGAAGTAACCGATGTGGTTGAGAAAGAGATGTACACCTTTGAGGATCGCAACGGCGATAGCCTGACCTTGCGTCCGGAAGGCACCGCGGGCTGTGTTCGCGCCGGGATCGAAAATGGTCTTTTGTACAATCAAGAGCAACGCTTGTGGTACATCGGGCCGATGTTCCGTCATGAGCGCCCACAAAAAGGTCGTTACCGTCAGTTCCACCAGTGTGGTGTCGAAGTATTTGGCTTGGATGGCCCAGATGTGGATGCTGAACTTATCATGATGACTGCGCGCCTATGGCGTGAACTGGGCATCGACAAGCACGTGCGTTTAGAGTTGAACTCGATTGGTTCACTGGAAGCGCGTGCCAACTACCGCAGCGCACTTATTGAGTTTCTTGAGCAACACATCGAAGTGCTTGATGAAGATTGCAAACGCCGTATGCACACCAACCCACTGCGCGTACTGGATTCTAAAAATCCAGAGGTGCAGGCGATTTTAGGTGATGCGCCACGTCTGGCCGATTATCTGGATGAAGAGTCCAAGCAACATTTTGCAGGTTTGTGTGAACTTCTAGACGCTGCAGGCATCGAATACACAGTCAATCAGCGCCTCGTTCGCGGCTTGGATTACTACAATCGTACGGTTTTTGAGTGGATTACCGAGAGCCTAGGATCGCAAGGCACAGTGTGTGGCGGTGGTCGTTACGATGGCCTCGTTGAGCAACTTGGCGGTAAGCCAACGCCAGCAGTTGGTTTTGCCATGGGGCTTGAGCGCTTAGTATTGATGCTCGAAACCCTAGAGCTTACTGACGTGCGTCGCAGTGTCGATGTGTACGTAGTCACTGCGGGTGAAGGGACGATGATGGCAGGCATGAAGCTGGCTGAGCAATTACGTGAGTTGGTCCCCGGCGTGCGTGTAATGAATCACTTTGGCGGTGGCAACTTCAAGAAGCAGTTCAAGCGCGCAGACAAAGTCGGCGCAGTAGTTGCGCTCGTGCTGGGCGAAAATGAAGTGGCAGATAGCACTGTTGTGCTGAAAGATCTCGCGGGTGGTGAGCAAAACACCTACGCGCAAGCTGAAGTAGCGGCAAAAATCGCTGAACTGATTTAAGTACGGCAATTTCGAATTTAAATGGCAGGAAAACCTGCCATTTTTGAAGTTTTAAAGAGGACAGGAAGTGGAAGTTTACAATACTGAAGAAGAACAAGTAGAAGCGATAAAAGAGTGGTGGAAAGAGAATGGCAAAGCCGTGATTATCGGTGCTGTTGTTGGTCTTGGCGGTCTTTTTGGTTGGCGTTACTACCAAGATTCTGTGACTTCGGCTCGTGAAGCAGCTTCTCAAAGCTATACTTCCGCAATGAATACTCTGCAAGCGAAAGGCGTGGACGCTGCGTCGGATGTGCAAAGTTTTATCGATGGCAATGAAGTCAAAGAGTACTCCGTGCTGGCGGCGTTGCAACTGGCGAAAACACAAGTGGATGCAGGCGATCTTAACGCTGCGTTAGTGCAGTTAAAATGGGCTCAAAGCAACAGCAAAGATGCTGCCATTGCGCCTCTTGTGAGCTATCGAATTGCACGTATCGAAGCAGAAACTGGGCAACTTTGATGCGGCAAATGCTGAACTGGCTAAAGTGAGCAACAAAGGTTGGACTGGCCGTATTGCCGAACTGCGTGGTGACATTGCTCTGCGTCAAGGTGATAAAGAAGCAGCATACGCGGCTTACTCGGAAGCCCAACAAGCGGAAGATGCTGGTCAAACACTGCAGATGAAGCTTGACGATCTGGCGAAATAAGGACTTCATGGCATGAAGAATGTGTTCAGAAGAGCCGTATTAGGACTGATCACGGTTGGTATTCTTGCAGGTTGTGCTGGCGAAGAAGACACCATCGTTATGGCGCCAGTGCCTCAGGTAAAAAGTCAGTTTACTCCAAAGAGTAGCTGGAATGCTTCGGTTGGTGATGGTGTTGGTCATTACTTTTCTAAGCTCGCCCCCGAATACGCTTACGACAAAGTGTTTATCGCCAGTCGTGATGGGGAAGTCAAAGCACTTGATCCGCAAAAAGGCAACACACTTTGGCGTGCGCAGCTTGGCAAAGACGGCAGCGCGAAGTTGTCGGGTGGCATTACCGCCGCCTACAGTCAGGTTTTCATTGGCAACGAAAATGGTGAAGTGATCGCGCTAGATCAGGAGACTGGCGAAGAGAAATGGCGCGTCGCGGTTGCGGGTGAAGTCTTGGCCAAGCCAGTAGCGGAAGGCAGTCTGGTGATTGTGAATACCAGCAATGGTATCCTCATCGCGCTGGATCAAACCAATGGTGAACAGAAATGGGCGATTAGCACCGATGTACCCAATCTGACCTTACGTGGCGATAGCACGCCGGTGGCGGTTTCTGGTGGGGTATTTTGGGGCACAGCAAATGGTCGATTGGCTGCTGCGATCGTCGAACGCGGTCAACTGATTTGGCAGCAACCTGTTGGCACCCCAAAAGGCGCGACCGAAATTGATCGTCTGGTCGATGTCGACTCCTCGCCGGTTTTGCTCGGTGGCACCTTGTACGTAGTTGGTTACAACGGCCAACTGATTGGGATTGATTTGCGCTCAGGTAAAGCAACGTGGAAGCGCAATTACTCTTCAGCGATTGATATGGCGACCGATGGTAGCCGCTTGTTTCTTGTCACGGACAAAGATCATTTAGTCGCGGTCGATGCCCGTAGTGGTACCGAAACTGTGGGAAAATGCTCAGTTGCAACACCGCTTGCTGACTGCGCCAGTGATCGTCAACAACTATTTGGTGGTTGGCGACAGTGAAGGTTATTTGCACTGGTTGGACAAAAGCACGGGTGAATTTGTTGCACAGCAGATGGTCAATGATAGCGGTTTTGCCGTTGGGCCTACTGTATTGCCGGACGGTTATCTGATTGTGACTCGTAATGGCAAAATAAAGAAACTGACGCTCAGCGAATAATATCGTGATATAATTCACATTCGGCTCCTGGCTGGTAACGGCTAGGAGCCGTTTTATTGCTGGAAACTTTTGTAAAACTTAAAATAAAACATGTGGTTATAGGTAAAGGCTTGGTGCGGGTTGTGCTAACTCCCGTCGTTACCTATAACTACATACGAACAGATTATTGTAGAGGTTATTATGGTACCTGTTGTTGCCCTGGTTGGGCGTCCGAACGTAGGTAAGTCTACCTTGTTCAACCGTTTGACTCGTTCTCGTGACGCATTAGTGGCAGACTTTCCCGGTCTGACGCGAGATCGTAAGTACGGTCAGGCTAAAGTAGGCGAACACGACTTCATCGTGATTGATACAGGTGGTATCGACGGTTCTGAAGAGGGCGTTGAAACCAAGATGGCGCAACAGTCACTGGCGGCGATCAATGAAGCCGATGTGGTGCTGTTTATGGTAGATGGTCGTGCAGGCCTGACATCCGCCGATGAAGCGATTGCTGCGCATCTGCGTAAAATCGAAAAGCCAGCCATGCTAGTGGTGAATAAGATCGATGGAATTGACGCCGATGCCGCCAGTGCCGATTTCTGGCAACTGGGTGTCGATGATATGTACCAGATCGCCGCTGCGCATGGTCGTGGTGTGACTGCGTTGATCGAACGTGCACTCGATCCTTTCTTTGACAACATGCTCAGCGCTGGTAAAGAAGGTGAAATTGAAGATTTGACCGAATTTGCTGACCAAGATGAAGAGTCGCTTGATTACAGCGAAGAAGAAGCGGAAGAAGCGTTCAAACGTCTTCAAGATCAGCCAATTAAGCTGGCGATCATTGGCCGTCCTAATGTGGGTAAATCGACGCTGACCAACCGGATTTTGGGTGAAGAACGTGTCGTGGTGTATGACATGCCAGGAACGACTCGCGACTCGATTTACATCCCAATGGAGCGTGATGGTCGTGAATATGTGTTGATTGATACCGCTGGTGTACGCCGCCGTGGACGCATTAACGAAACAGTAGAAAAATTTTCTGTGGTGAAAACGCTTAAAGCCGTTGAAGATGCTAACGTTGTTCTGCTGGTGATTGATGCGCGTGAGAATATCTCTGATCAGGATTTGAGCTTGCTCGGCTTTGCACTCAACGCTGGTCGTTCAATTGTCTTGGCGGTCAATAAGTGGGATGGCCTAGATAATGAAGTGAAAGAACATGTGAAGAAAGAGCTCGATCGTCGTCTTGGTTTTGTCGACTTTGCGCGTATTCACTTTATCTCTGCGCTACACGGTACAGGTGTGGGCCACTTGTTTGAGTCGGTACAGGAAGCGTATCGCTCTGCGACCACTCGAGTCAGTACCTCAGTTTTGACACGCATTATGAAAATGGCAACCGAAGATCACCAGCCGCCAATGGTTCGTGGTCGTCGAGTTAAACTGAAGTACGCCCATGCTGGTGGTTACAACCCGCCAATTATCGTGATTCACGGTAACATGGTGCGCGAGTTGCCGGACTCTTATAAACGTTATCTGATGAACTACTACCGTAAGTCATTGGATATCATGGGTACACCGATTCGTATTTTGTTCCAAAACAGCGAAAACCCATTTGAAGGCCGCACCAGCAAGATGACGCTCTCTCAAGAGCGTGCGCGTAAGCGAATGGTTTCAGCGGTGAAGAACCGTAGTAAATAAACCGAGTTTTATATCGAATGCCCAAGTTTTGACTTGGGCTTTTTTTATCTACTATTTCTCTTCAGCCTAGAGTTGAGTGTGTATTGTCGCAAACCAACCTTGAAAAGATCGATCTTAAAAATCCTGAAATACTAGTTTTTAAGTTAATTTAATAGAATTTTTATCTGTTTAAAATTGAAATGCAGAACATGTAACTTATGCTTTCGGGCTATGGTGATATAAATATTCTTTTAGACGCTGATCGCTGATCAAATTTCAATAAGCAGACGATCAATATAAGATCGTGCAAGCGTGTTTCAGCTCAGATTATAGCCATTTTTTCTGTGTTATTCTTTTGCCCCAAATATCAGAGTGACTAAAATGTCACCGAAATAATAATAAATCATCGCCATGTAGCGTAAAGTCACGACAGAAGAGTACAGATTATGGACAGCAACAAGCTTTTGCAGGCTCACCGTGCGGTGAATAGCCTGCTGGGTAAATTGGCTCTTGGGCTGGAGAAAGATCAGCTCAATCAAGAGATCATTTCACTGTCTGAACAGCTCTTTGGCGCACGCAAAGCTTCGATCTTAAGGTTTGATCCCCAACGAAACACTCTGCACGTCGAATATGCTCCTTCTTTACCCGACTTTTACAACCAAGCAATCGAAGGGGTAAGCATCGGTGAAACGGTGGGATCTTGCGGCGCTGCGGCTTTTCTACGGCAAACGGTGGTTGTTGAAAACATCAAGCTTCATCCTAATTGGCAACCTTATCTCGCGTTAACGCAAAAAGCGAATCTACATGCTTGTTGGTCGGTCCCCGTTTTGTCGCAAGATGAACAAGTGCTCGGAACCTTTGCGATTTATAGCGATAAGCCCTCTTTCCCTTCAGAAGCTGAGCTGGAAATACTGCAGATGTTAGCTTCCTTGTACGCGGTTGCGCTAGAGAAGTATCAGTGTGAACAGCAGCTTTATGATCATGTTAACCGTGATCCTCTCACCCAATGTTACAATCGGCGAATGTTACTGCAATCTCCGCATCAATTGTTCTCTACACAGGAACATGGGCAAGCGGTGGTGGGGTGCTTTTTTGTCGATGTCGATGATTTTAAATACATCAATGATCGCTTTGGGCATGATGTGGGCGATCAAGTCTTAATTGATCTCGCGCAGTGGCTGATGACTCGCAGCCCGCAAGAAGCCATGATTGCTCGTTATGGCGGTGATGAGTTTGTCATCATTGCGACTTTTGCTTCCGAGAAAGACTTTGAGCACTTTTATCGCCAGTTACGCATCGGGATCAAATTGTTCTTTGTCATAGAAGATTATTCTGTGGCTGTCAGTATTGGCGCGGCATGCACACTGGCTCGAGGTGCGATTGATCTCAACAAACTGATTCGCCAGGCCGATCTCAGCATGTATCGTGTCAAGCGCCAGCATCGTGGCATCAGTGCAGGTTTAAGCTGAAAGGTCACAATCACAAGTTTAAGTAAGGTAAGCGTTATGAATGAAAATCTCTGCCCACAGTGTCAAAACGAATTGCAATGGAATGGCCAATATCATTGCCAGCAGTGTGAGCAAGATTTTAAGAAAGTAGGATTTTGCCCAGAATGTACGGCAGAATTGGAAAAACTGCAGGCGTGTGGCGCTGCAAACTACTTTTGTAATACGTGCAATGAACTCAAATCCAAATCTCGAGTACGGTTTGTCTTTCAGTCCATCAGTTAACGGTTGAGCGAATCTCACCATCCATTAAACGGGTGACCAGAGTGTCACCTGTTTTCGTTTGTGCCTGGCGGGTTATCACGTCGCCTTGTGCGTTTTGCGTGATCGAATAACCACGTTTGAGGGTCGCTAGTGGGCTGACAGCATCCAGCTTTTCTGCCGCCAGGGCAATATGGTGGCGAAACGACAGTAATTTTCGCTCCATCGCATCTTGCAGCGCCTGTTCAGCCCGCGCCATTTTGTTTTGTTGTTGGCTAATTTGGCGAACGGGTGACTTGAGTTGTAATTGATGAAAAGCGTGCGAGAGTGTGTTTTCTCGTTTGGCGAGATATTTTTCCATCGCTCGTTGCAGTTGAATCTGCAGCTCATCGGCTTGCTGCGCTTGGCGCAACAAACGATAGCGGGGATGCTGTTTCTCCAGGCGATGAGCAAATTCAACCACTTGACGATGTTGTGCGCTTAGGTAGTGGCGCCATGCACTACGCAGTTTCTGTTCTAGGCTGAGAAGCGCTTGATCTTTATGGCTGTGATCACGGCTGACCAGCTCCGCCGCCGCGGATGGGGTCGGGGCACGCAAGTCGGCAACGAAATCGGCGATGGTCACGTCAATTTCATGCCCTACCGCGGAAATGATGGGGATCTGACTGGCGGCAATGGTACGAGCGACAATCTCATGGTTAAAGCACCACAGATCTTCCAATGAACCGCCACCACGGCCAACGATCAGTACATCACACTCATCGCGACTGTTGGCCCTGCCGATGGCTTGAGCGATCTGAATCGCCGCTTCTTCTCCTTGAACCAAGGTGGGGTAGATAACGACAGGCAGAGACGGATCTCGCCTTTTCAGTACATCGAGAATATCAAACAGCGCCGCACCCGTTTTGGAGGTAATGACACCGACACACTTAGGGTGCTCTGGGATCGGCCGTTTGTTCGATTGGGCAAACAAGCCTTCGGCCGCTAACTTCATTTTGAGCGCATCAAATTGCTGCTGAAGACGACCATCGCCTTCCGCTTGCATGCTTTCGATGATTAACTGATAGTCGCCGCGCGGCTCATAGAGCGAAAGTCGAGCACGCACCAGTACTTGATTGCCGTTGATGGGTTTAAAAGAGACTTGGCGGTTGTTACCGCGAAACATGGCGCATTTAACTTGGGCCATCGAATCTTTAAGGGTGAAATACCAGTGACCAGAGACCGGAGCAGAGAAGTTAGAAATCTCACCAACTAACCACACAATCCCCATTTCATTTTCGAGTAACAGACGAACTTCAGAATTTAAATGCGAGACGGTGAAGATGTTTTGATTGGTCAGAGAAGACAAAGCTAATCCCGTGGACGTGGGTATGGAAGTTAGCCGCAATATAATACATAGCAAGGGGTTGAATGCAAGAAAAAAATCAAAAAATTTGTGGTCAAGCGATTGCGTTGACCGTATAATCCGTCCGCAATATCTAATCCAAATGCAACTGAGTCACATGACGAGTTGTCCTCATTACGCGAAACGATGAGATTGGGTTGTTCTTTTTACTTATCTAGTTGTGAGATATTGCAAATGCTAAGAATTGCCAAAGAAGCGCTGACATTCGATGACGTACTGCTCGTGCCAGCACACTCCACCGTTCTCCCAAACACCGCTGACCTTCGCACTCAGCTGACCAAGAACATTACCCTCAATATTCCGATGATCTCTGCTTCTATGGATACTGTGACGGAAGCCCGTCTGGCTATCGCATTAGCGCAGGAAGGTGGCATAGGCTTTATCCACAAAAACATGTCCATCGAACAGCAGGCTGCTGAAGTTCGCCAAGTGAAAAAATTTGAAGCAGGTGTGGTGAGCGATCCGGTGACGGTCAGCCCTGACGCGTCTATCGCGGATGTGGTGGCACTTACAGAAAAACACGGTTTTGCCGGTTTCCCAGTGGTGACAGAAAGCAATGAACTGGTGGGTATTATCACCGGTCGTGACGTGCGTTTTGTCACTGATCTTTCTAAGAAAGTCTCTTCTGTGATGACGCCAAAAGCGAACCTTGCAGCGGTCAAAGAAGGTGCAACCCGCGCAGAAGTGCAAGAAAAAATGCACGAAGCACGCGTGGAGAAAGTGCTGGTGGTGAATGATGAGTTCCAACTGACCGGCATGATCACTGCAAAAGACTTCCATAAAGCAGAACGTAAACCGAATGCGTGTAAAGATGAGCGTGGTCGTCTTCGTGTTGGCGCTGCAGTTGGCGCTGGTGCTGGGAATGAAGAGCGTGTTGCTGCACTGGTTGAAGCGGGTGTTGACGTATTGCTGATTGATTCTTCACACGGCCATTCTGAAGGCGTGCTGCAACGTATTCGCGCGACTCGCGAAGCGTTTCCTCATCTTGATATTATCGGCGGCAACGTGGCAACGGCTGCGGGCGCAAAAGCACTGATTGAAGCTGGCGTAAGTGCAGTGAAAGTGGGCATTGGCCCAGGTTCTATCTGTACGACGCGTATCGTAACGGGTGTGGGTGTGCCACAAATCACTGCGATTGCCGATGCTGCTGAAGTGGCTAACCAATACGGGATTCCAGTTATCGCTGATGGCGGTATCCGCTTCTCTGGTGACATTTGTAAAGCGATTGCGGCGGGCGCTTCTTGCGTCATGGTCGGCTCGATGTTTGCGGGTACTGAAGAAGCACCGGGTGAAGTGATTCTGTACAACGGCCGTTCTTACAAAGCTTACCGTGGCATGGGCTCTTTGGGTGCGATGTCTCAAGGTTCCTCTGATCGTTACTTCCAATCTGATAACGCGGCAGACAAGCTGGTTCCAGAAGGCATTGAAGGCCGCATCGCTTACAAAGGCCGCCTGAAAGAGATCGTTCACCAACAAATGGGCGGTCTGCGCTCAAGCATGGGTCTGACGGGCAGTGCCACCATCGAAGAGATGCGTACCAAAGCCGAGTTTGTGCGTATCACTGGTGCCGGTATGCAAGAGTCTCACGTTCATGACGTACAGATCACCAAAGAAGCGCCAAACTACCGTTTAGGCTAATCGCTTCGACAAGGATAAGTGCAAAGTAAACGTTTGCTTTTTCCTTGAAGCATTGATGAGAGGCGAGTAGACTCGCCTCGTTTTCTTAACCAGCTTAAAAAAAGACTGCCCAAAATGACTAAAAATATTCATGACCAACGTATTCTGATCTTGGACTTCGGTTCTCAGTACACTCAGCTTGTTGCGCGCCGTGTACGTGAAATTGGTGTTTACTGCGAGCTGTGGAGCTGGGATGTTGAAGAAGCGGATATTCGTGAATTCAATCCAGATGGCATCATTCTTTCTGGTGGCCCAGAGAGCGTAACGGAAGAGAACTCTCCGCGTGCGCCTCAATATGTATTTGATTCTGGAGTGCCTGTACTGGGTGTGTGCTACGGCATGCAAACCATGGCTGAGCAGCTAGGCGGCAAAGTGTCGACTTCGGATGAGCGTGAGTTTGGTTACGCTGCGGTCAAAGTGTCTGGTGAATCTGCGCTGTTTAAAGATCTTGAATTGACGCAAGATGTTTGGATGAGTCACGGCGATAAAGTGATCGAGATCCCTGCAGATTTCGTTAAAGTCGGCGAGACAGACACTTGTCCTTACGCCGCTATGGCTAATGAAGAGAAGAAATACTACGGCGTTCAGTTCCACCCAGAAGTGACGCACACCAAAAATGGCCTACAAATGCTGGAGAAACTTTGTTCTTGGCGTGTGTGGTTGTGAGCGTCTGTGGACCTCTGAGTCGATCATCGAAGACGCCGTGGCGCGTATTAAAGAGCAAGTGGGCGATGATGAAGTTATCCTCGGCCTTTCTGGTGGGGTGGATTCTTCCGTGGTTGCCATGCTGGTTCACCGCGCTATCGGTGACAAACTGACTTGCGTATTTGTTGACAACGGTTTGCTGCGTTTGAACGAAGGCCAGCAAGTAATGGACATGTTCGGCGACAAATTCGGTTTGAATATCATCAAAGTCGACGCTGAAGAGCGTTTCCTTGAAGCGCTTAAAGGCATTGATGAACCTGAAGCGAAACGCAAAACCATTGGTCGTGTTTTTGTTGAAGTGTTTGACGAAGAGTCGAAGAAACTGAAAAACGCGAAATGGTTAGCTCAAGGCACCATTTACCCAGACGTGATCGAATCTGCGGCATCGAAAACGGGTAAAGCGCACGTGATCAAATCTCACCACAACGTGGGCGGTTTGCCAGAAGACATGAAAATGGGTCTGGTTGAGCCACTGCGTGAGCTGTTTAAAGATGAAGTGCGCAAGATTGGTTTGGAGCTAGGCTTGCCTTACAACATGCTTTACCGCCACCCATTCCCAGGCCCGGGCCTTGGTGTGCGCGTATTGGGTGAAATTAAGAAAGAGTACTGTGACTTGCTACGTCGCGCCGACGCTATCTTCATTGAAGAGTTGCATGCGGCCGATCTGTACAACAAAGTTTCTCAAGCGTTTACCGTGTTCCTTCCTGTGCGTTCAGTCGGCGTAATGGGCGATGGCCGTAAATATGACTGGGTTGTGTCGCTGCGTGCGGTGGAAACCATCGACTTTATGACCGCACATTGGGCGCATTTGCCGTATGAATTCTTGGGTAAAGTATCCAACCGCATTATCAACGAAGTGAATGGCATTTCTCGCGTGGTGTACGACATCTCCGGCAAACCGCCTGCAACCATCGAGTGGGAATAATCCTCACTAAGAAGTCTGTTCGACAAACCCTGAGCTGTGTCTCAGGGTTTTTTATCTCTGGTTCTCTCATTTTGTTGGTTTTGGAACAGGGCAGGCATAAGTGATGTCGTAGGATGTTGTGCGGTTTTCATCTCATCAAAATGACTCGCATTTCTCATGTTTACCCGCATTTGTTACTGCCTAGTTTGTCGATAACGGTCTAATCTGCTGAGTAAATTCACTGTGTAGAGTAGAGGATAAAACGATGAACATCTCCCATCTGTCGCTGTTGATTGGCTGCGCACTGGCGGCCGGAACGCAGGCAGCGATGACGATTCAGCCCGACCCGCAAAATGCGAATGGCTACTTGGTTTCACGTGCAGAGTTGCAAGCGGCGGAACAAGCCAAAACGGCCAATCCCATGTATGCGATTTGGTCGCAAGCCCTGCAAACACGCCCCAACTCCGTGGTGGAAGCGATAGAGCCGGGGGCCAGCAGCAATCCAGAAAACGTGAAACGAGTCGAACGTGTGTTCCCGCAAAGTGAATGGGATTTCTTAACCCAGATGGCGGCGCCGGAGTACACTTACACCCGTTTTTTGCGTGCAGTGGGCAAGTTTCCTGCTTTTTGTGGGGAGTACAGCGATGGGCGAAACGCGGATGCGATTTGTAAAAAGTCCATCGTGACCGCCTTTGCTCACTTCTCTCAAGAGACTGGTGGCCACATTGCCAAAGACAATGTTTCAGATAATCCTTTAGCTTTGGAAGAGTGGCAACAAGCGTTGGTGCATGTGCGTGAAATGGGCTGGTCTGAAGGGCAAGCGGGTTACACGACTGGCTGTGGTCAAAACGATTGGCAGAATCAGCGCTGGCCGTGTGAAGCCGGTCAAGGCTATTTTGGTCGCGGCGCTAAACAGCTCTCTTATCATTTCAATTACGGCGCATTTTCCGAAGTGATGTTTGACGGCGATGCGACAGTACTGCTGAAAAATCCTGCGCTGGTTGCGGACTCTTGGCTCAATTTGGCCTCGGCAATCTGGTTCTTCTTAACCCCGCAGGCCCCCAAACCCGCTATGCTGCACGTGATTGATCGTACTTGGGTGCCGTCTCAGCGTGAAATTGATGCCGGGATTGGCTATGGCTTTGGCACCACCATCAATGTGATCAATGGCGGGATAGAGTGCGGTGAGCAAAACAAAAACAAAGGCCAGCCAGTGAACCGCATTCGCTACTGGGAAGGGTTGGCGGAGCATTATCAGATCCCGATTGAAGCCGACGAGAAAAACACCTGCTGGCAACAAACGCCTTACGGCAGCCTCAATCTTAATGGTGCGACTGATGTGTTGTACACCAACTGGGATGGTAACTGGAAATACTATGCAGATCGCCCCGGAGGCTATTCGTTCGAGTGTGAGTTAGTCGGCTTTCAAACGGCATACTCGGCTTTGGTACCCGGAGACTACGAAAAATGCGTGAGCAATTTTTATGGCTCACACGCCAGTTGGCCGCAAGTACGAGTGGTGGATAAACTGGATCCGGTCGACCCTGGAACTGATCCGGGCGGCAATGGTTGGGAGAGCAGTAAAGTTTACCTAGCGGGTGATCTTGTAACCTACCAAGGCGCGACCTACAAAGCGAAATGGTGGACTCAAGGGGATGAACCAAGCAAAGGTGGCCCATGGGAGCTAGTGGCGGGAACGCCATCGGAGCCTACGCCAACACCAGATCCGGTTCCCACGCCTGATCCGACTCCAGATCCAACCCCAACACCGGACCCAATTCCCGATCCGACACCGATTCCAGACACGTTTGTGCAGTGGGAACCGGGAGCAAGCCAAGTGGCCAATGGTGACAAAGTGACGTACAACGGAAAATGTTTTGTGGCCAAAAATGGCCCGGGCGTATGGGAAACCCCGACGCAGTCCAACTGGTTCTGGGATGAAATATCCTGTCAGTAAAAGAAGTTAGCCAAAGAGGCTCTGCATACGCGGAGCCTCTCTTTTTTACTGGCTTTATCTGGAAACTTAGTTTGCACTTTCGCCTTCTATCTTTTATCCAAGGCTCAATTAAAATCCGCGCGTAATTTTTATCAACATTTTTGAAAGGTAAGTGCCGATGTCTACTAAACTGGCTAACCCAGCGCCACTCGGTCTGATGGGTTTTGGTATGACCACCATCCTGCTGAACATCCATAACGCAGGTTTTTTCCCAATCGACTCTATGATTCTGGCAATGGGCATCTTTTACGGTGGTCTGAGCCAAGTGATCGTCGGCATCATGTGCTTTAAACGTGGCGACACGTTTGGTACGACGGCCTTCACCTCTTACGGTCTTTTCTGGCTGACTTTAGTCGGTTTGATCGTGATGCCAAAAATGGGTCTGCCAGCCAGCCCAGCACCATTCATGGGATGGTACTTGGCGCTATGGGGGATTTTCACCGGTTTCATGTTTATCGGTTCTCTATGCTACCCAACGGCGAAGCAAGTGGTATTCGGCTCACTGACTGTCCTGTTTGCACTATTGGCGGCACGTGATTTCACCGGCAGCGAACTGATCGGCACCATCGCTGGTTTCGAAGGTATTTTCTGTGGCGCAAGCGCGGTTTACTTTGCGATGGCGCAAGTGCTGAACAACGAATACGGCCGCACTATTCTGCCAATTGGTGAGAAGAAAGCACCAGCAGTGAAAGCGCAAGAGCTTGCTGCTTAAGCTGAAAATTTTGGGAACAGTTAAAAGGGGTTAGCCAATGGCTAACCCCTTTTTTTTGCGTTGTATATACTCGGTGAGTCCACACTACGTTACTACGTGTTGGGTGAGCTGACAAAGGTGGCTAAAAAATTAACTCAGTAGCAAGACGTCACAAAGTTGTAGGGTAGGAGGAGGCGAGATCGAGTATGATCGGCGCTGTTTCTGACCATGAATAACGGATTGATTATGCTGCGTGATTATGACCTAAACCTACTAACCGTGTTTGATGCAGTAATGACTTTAGGATCTGTCAGTAAAGCGGCAGACAAGCTAAATATGACTTCTGCGGCGGTGAGTCAGAACTTGGCTCGATTGCGCGAGCAAATTGGTGAACCACTGTTTGTGCGACAAGGGCGCGGTTTACAACCGACTCAACACGCACTTAATATGCACAAACATATTTCACAGGGGCTAAGCGCCATTCGTTTTGGGTTGGAAACGGATGCCTCCTTTGACCCGGCAACCAGCAAACGTGAATTTGTTATTGGTGGTCATACTTACTTTGATTTAGCGGTGTTACCTCAGTTACTACAAAGAGTCGGCCAGATTGCGCCCGATATCACCGTCAATTTAAAGTCCTATGAAGATAACCATTTCACCCCCAGTCAGGTGTTGAGTGAACGGGAAGCGGATCTTTTTTTGTCGTCATTGCCCATCAGCCACCCTTCTATCATCACTTTGCAAGCCGCACAGGAAGAGTTAGTGGTGGTGTATGCCCAAAATCACCCTCGTCTTAGCGGGACGCTTACTAAGGAACAGTTTTTTGCAGAGAAGCATACTGCGTTAAACAGCCGCCGTTTTGGTAATTACATGTTTTCCAGCTTAGTTGAGCAAGCCCTCCCGACGCGCAAAATTCATTATCAAAGTGATTCCATGCTTAACTTGATGGCTACGGCAGCGATGACGGATTTGCTCTGTTTTACGCCAAAGCGCTTAGCTGATATGTGGGCCGATAAATTTGGCTTACAAATCCAACCATTGCCGTTTGAAATACGCGCCGTTCCTACGTTTATCTGTTGGCATAAAGCCAAGCAGCAAGATAAAGGATTGATCTGGCTGCGTGAGCAAATTGAGGCTGTTCTCTCTGAATAGTTAAGCAATGCTTAACTATTGATTATCGTTTGGCGAATCGTTCTGCAGCAATTTCTCTCATATTCTTGTCCTTGTTCCCTAATGACTAAGAAAGAGAGAAATCGAATGAAAACAGTCTATAAACCCACTCTGTTGGCGGTATTGATTACCAGTTCTGCACCTGTATTGGCGCATTCTTTTACTGCAGAAACCAAAGCACCAAGTGCGACTACGCAGGCTTTTGCTGCTGAGCAACGCAGCAGTCTGCCATTTGCTGATCAAGAAGATTTTAGATTGGTCGAGAAAGGCCTGATCGCACAGCAAAAAGATCTCCAAATCAAAGATGCCAGCGGTAAAGTGGTTTGGGAACTGGGTAACTACAGCTTCCTATTGGATGGTCGTGATTACGACAGCATTCACCCAAGTTTACAACGCCAAGCTCAACTCAATATGCACCACGGTCTGTATAAAGTGTCTGAGCGTATTTATCAGGTTCGTGGTTACGATTTAGCCAATATTACCTTTGTTCAAGGCGACACAGGTTGGATCGTGTTTGACCCACTCACAGTGCCCGCCACAGCCAAAGCCGCCTTGGATTTTGTAAACCAAGAGTTGGGCGAGCGTCCGGTGAAAGCGGTGGTTTACAGCCATGCGCATGCTGACCATTTTGGCGGCGTGAAAGGAATTGTGAGCCAAGAGCAAGTTGATCGCGGTGAAGTGCCGATCATCGCACCAAAAGGTTTCTTAGAGCATGCCGTTGCTGAGAACGTATTGGCGGGGAATGCCATGTCGCGTCGTACCACCTACCAATATGGTAACGTGTTGCCGAAAGGGGCCACGGGTCAAGTCGATGCGGCGATTGGTAAAAACGTAGCGCAAGGTGAAGTGAGCCTGATCGCACCAACGAAAGTGATCACTGAACAAACTGAAACGCTAGAGATTGACGGTGTAACGATGGAGTTCCAGAACACGCCGGGAACCGAATCTCCGGCAGAGATGAACACTTACTTCCCACAGTTTAAAGCCTTGTGGATGGCAGAGAACACCGTCGGTGGTTTACACAACGTCTACACTCTGCGTGGTGCGGAAGTCCGTGATGCCAAAGCGTGGAGTAAGTACATCAATGAATCGATACATATGTACGCGAAAGAAGCGGATGTGATGTTTGCCTCACACACATGGCCGCGTTGGGGGAATGACCACATCAACCATTTCCTACGTAAACAGCGTGATATGTACGGTTACATCCATGATCAGGCTCTGCGTTTGGCTAACCATGGTGTCACGATTAATGAGATTCAGGACGAGTTCCAAGTGCCGGATGTGTTGGCGCACGAATGGTACAACCGAGGTTATCACGGCAGCTATCATCGCAATGCCAAAGCGGTGATCAACAAGTACCTAGGTTACTTTGATATGAACCCTGCCACCTTGCGTCCGCTTTCTCCTACTGACGCTGCACCCAAATACGTTGCTGCCATGGGCGGCATGGCCAATGTTCTCAAGCAAGGACAGGCTGCGTTTGATCAAGGTGAGTACCGTTGGTGTGCGGAGATTGTCGATAAAGCCGTGTTTGCAGAGCCGAGTAATCAGCAAGCGCGTTACTTACAGGCGGATTGTTTGGAGCAATTGGGTTACCAGAGTGAATCTGCCGGGGAGCGTAACACTTATTTGATGGGCGCTTATGAGCTACGTAACGGTGTACCCAATGTGTCGGCAACCAAAACGGCAGGTGCGGATACCGTGGTTGCGATGGATACCGAACTGTTCCTCGATTATCTAGGCGTGCGTCTTAATGGCGATAAAGCAGCAGGTACTGATTACACCATTAATTTTGTCTTGCCAGATGTGAATGAGAAGTTCTTGGTTGAGTTGGAAAATGCACACTTGAACAATCTCAAAGGACTTCAGTCTGATGCGCCAGATATGACGCTGACGATCAATCGTGCCGAGCTAAATAAAGTGCTGATGGGCAAAACTACCATCACACAATTAGCCAAAGAGGGTAAAGCAACCATTGAAGGCAACGCGAAAGCGCTGACCGATATTGCCGGAATGTTAGATGACTTTGAATTCTGGTTTAACATCATTGAACCCAAAGTGAAGCAATAATCCTTCAATAGAGCTTTGGAAAATAAAAAGGGGTTAGCCACTGGCTAACCCCTTGTTTTAGTACCCCGTAGGGCAATACTGCTTTTTCTTATTATGCGATGTTGTGTGTTGCACTTCCGTAGAAGTTAGAGTGAAGGCTGCTCCACGGCGCGGGTGGCTTTATCATCCGCTTGTGGCGCTTGACCAGTTTTACGCTTGTACTTCTCTTCCCAGTAAGTCGCACCTGTAATGCCGAGTTTTACCGGGTTAAAGATAAACTCTGTCACGCCTTGCTTTTGTTGTTCTTCATAATCTTGCAGCGCTTTGAGAGCGGGTTTAGACATGAAGAAGATGATCAGAATACCCACAATGTTGAGCCATGCCATTAGGCCTACACCAACGTCACCCATTGCCCAAGCTAAGTCTGCGGTTTTCACCGTGCCGTAGAACACCACAGAGATCAGCACCACCTTCAGAACAAACATCAGGCCATCGACTTTAAAGGTGCGACGGATGTACGCGATGTTGGTTTCAGCGATGTAGTAGTAAGCCAAAATGGTGGTAAAGGCAAAGAAGAACAGTGCAATGGCGATAAATGGTTTACCGACGCCAGGCAGCGCGCTTTCAATCGCCATCTGTGTATAAACAGGGCTGTTGGCAGCGATGTCTGCGGCAATGTTTTGTACCAAGAAGCCTTCTGCACCATGTACGTTGTAGGCACCGGTAATCAGGATCATAAACGCGGTTGCTGAACAGACCAGCAGTGTATCAATGTAGATAGAGAAAGACTGCACCAGACCTTGCTGCGCAGGGTGCTCAACACTGGCCGCAGCGGCTGCATGAGGGCCCGTACCTTGGCCTGCTTCGTTCGAGTAAACACCACGTTTTACCCCCCAGCCAATTGCCGCACCAATACCAGCCATTGGTGTGAACGCATCACCGACAATCATGGCAACAATACGTGGTACTTCACCGATGTTGAGTAGAATGATGACGAATGCGGTGATGATGTACGCCAACGCCATGAAAGGCACCACCACCTGAGTAAAGCTGGCAATACGTTTTACCCCACCGAAGATGATGAAAGCGAGGATGACTGATATAACCGTACCAGTGAAAATTTTCGCAAAACTGAAGGTACCGATAGCGGTTTCAATCATATCACCTGAACCAAATGCCGCTTCAACCGCATTGCCGATGCTGTTGGACTGCACGCCCGGTAGCAGCACACCACAGGCAAAAATGGTCGAGATGGCGAAAACCCACGCATACCACTTCTGCCCCATGGCTTTTTCAATATAGTAAGCAGGGCCACCGCGGAAACTCACCGTTGTCTTCTTCTTTGTAGATTTGCGCCAAAGTGGATTCGGCATACGCGGTTGCCGCGCCGAAAAAGGCCACTACCCACATCCAGAAAACCGCACCCGGGCCACCGAAGCCGATGGCGGCAGCAACGCCGGCAATGTTACCTGTACCCACACGACCAGAGAGTGAAACGGCGAGTGCTTGGAAAGAAGAGATACCTTTGGTGGAACTTTTGCCAGAAAGAAGCAGACGCCACATTTCAAAGAAATGACGGACTTGCACGAAGCGCGTCATGATGGAGTAGAACAGACCTGCGCCCAAGCACAGATAAATCAGTGCTGGGCTCCAAATTATTCCATTCAGAAAATCAACGAATGACTGCATGAGTATTTTCCCTGTTGTGTGTTTGTAGTGTTTGTTTTGAGTGTTTTCTGTTCGGTATATTAATCTTTTTGTAACTCAAATGTTAACCAAAATATCTACAAACTGTCAGGTTCGTGATTGTGAACACAAAATGCTAACAAAATGTTAAAACTCGGTCGGGTTTACCGCAATTGGTGAAAGAGGAGAGGTTTTAATAGATATTGCTGATAAATGCAGAATAATGCATTGCAGTAACAGACAGAACTGGTGTCTGAGTGTCACTGCAATTGGTCAGGATATTAGAGCGATCTGCTGTTAACTGGCGTAACGGAAGTAATCTAAGCCAGAAATGGGCTTTTGCTGTTCGCCGCTAATCACTTGCGCCAACAGGTGGCCAGAGCCGCACGCCATGGTCCAGCCAAGTGTTCCGTGTCCGGTATTGGTATAAAGGTTGCCTATCGGTGTGCGGCCAATCAGTGGCGTACCATCGGGCGTCATTGGGCGAAAGCCCGTCCAAAATTCGGCTTTGGTAAAATCACCGCAGTGTGGGAAGAGATCTTTCACCACCATCGCAATCGTTGCTTTGCGCTTTTCAGGAATGGCGGGATCAAATCCAGCCAACTCCGCCGTGCCCGCGACGCGGATTCGGTCGTCAAAACGCGTCAGCGCCACTTTATAGGTCTCGTCCATCACGGTAGATACAGGGGCTTGCTGCGCATCGCTGATTGGCACCGTCAGCGAGTAGCCTTTGACCGGATAAACCGGAATGTCGATGCCTACGGTCGCCAAAAGCGAGGTGGAGTAACTGCCCATGGCCACCACGTACACGTCGGCTTGTAAGTCGCCTTGGTCAGTGGCGACGGCGATCACCTGATTGCCTTCGGTCTTCAGCGCTTGAATTTGCGTGTTGAACGAGAACGTCACCCCGTGCGCTTTCGCCAGCTCCGTCATTTGTTGGCAAAAGAGATAGCAATCGCCAGTTTCGTCATCGGGCAGGTATAAACCGCCAGTCAGCTTGTCACTGACTGCGGCAAGCCCGGGCTCTTGCTTGATGCATTGCTCTACGCTCATACGTTGAAAGCGAGTGCCACTTTGTTCAAGCAGTGCAATGTCCTTTTCTATCGCTTTGAGCTGCTTTTGATTGCGGAAGACTTGCAGCGTGCCTTGCTGACGGCCTTGATACTCAATGTGGTGTTCTTGACGCAGCGCACTCAGGCACTCTCGGCTGTGATTGGCGATGCCGAGCATACGAGCTTTGTTGATTTGGTAGCGGCTGAGCTGGCAGTTGCTTAGCATTTGCGTCGCCCACTTGAACAGTTGCGGATCAAGCGATGGCTTGATTTTTAGTGGCGCGTGTTCTTCCAGCAGCCAACGGATGGCTTTTTGCGGAATGCCCGGTGCGGCCCAAGGCGAGGAGTAGCCATAGGAAATTTGTCCGGCATTGGCAAAGCTGGTCTCTTCACCGCTGCGTGACTGCCTATCGACCACGGTCACTTGATAGCCCGCTTTTTGCAAATACCATGCACTCATTAAACCCACGACACCGCTGCCTAACACCACTGCTTTCATCGACGTTCTCCTCGTTAGAAACAGCGTGAGTTTCTATTGTTTACAAGCCAGTAACAATCGATATAAATTAATCGCAGCTTATAGAAAAACTAAACACACAATGACGACATTAATCAAAAGTAGCCACCTTGCCGCACTTTATACCTTTGTAGAAGTGGGAAAACACACCAGCCTGACTGCGGCTGCCAAGCAGTTGTGCTTAACCACTGGGGCGGTGAGTCAGCAACTTCTCCAGTTGGAACAGCAACTTGGTTTTAGTTTATTTGAACGGCACTCGCGCGGTATTCGCTTCACCGACAAAGGCCGGCAACTGCATCAGTGTGCTAGTGTCCACTTAGGTGAAATTGAGGCGGAAGTGGGGCGTTTGCGTCAAGAGCAGGGACGAGCGCAAGAAGTGCGCCTCAAGTTGACGCCGTCATTTGCTTTCAAATGGTTAGTGCCAAAGCTGGACAGTTTTCATCAGCAATATCCGGAAATTCAGATCCAAATTTTCGCCGAAGGGGCGCTGGTTAACAGTGACACACGAGATTTTGATCTGGCGATCGATTACCGCCCTCATCCCTATCGTCACCCCAACGCCGAATTGCTACTGGATGAGTCTTTGTTGCCCGTGATGAGTGGCAAGTATTTGCTCGCTCATCCTTGGCTGAGCAAGGCCAATTACACTCAACAAGAGTGGGCCAGCGTGGTGCTACTGCATGATGCCATGCCGTGGGAAAAAGCGGCCCGCGATTTTGAATGGCTCAGTTGGATGGCCGAGCGGCGCTTGGATCTACCGACCGATCGTGGCCATTTCTTTAACCGTACCGATATGGCGATGTCGGCGGCTGAAGCGGGCGTTGGCATTGCCATGGCGCGTATGGCGCTGATTGACAACGAACTGGAGAGCGGGCGTTTGGTCTCTCCCTTTCAGCCGATCAAAGCCAACGCGGGTTACTACTTGATCCGCAATAGCGAGAACGACAGTACGGCGGCGTTTATCGCGTGGCTCAAACGGCAAATTCATAATTGAGTTGAAACTCAATAATGGGCATCTACACTTAGTCTGACAGCGAAAGTGCGTATCCGCGCTTTTCGTTCGACACAACGAGGCAGCAAAATGAAGTCAGATAAAGGCCGATGCCGCTATCAAAATCCTGATGGCTGGTGCTGCGATCAACCCAGTGGTGAGTCGGGCCTCTGTTATTGGCACGATCCCGAGATAGATAAAAGCAACGACGATGTAAAATCTCAGGTTGAGCAATGGGCAGCAGAAGGTAAACCTTTAGACGGATTTCAGTTGGCAAAAACAAATTTGGCGGATCTTAATTTGGTCAATCGTGGCAGCAAAGTGGGTTACCAGTGCCGTGAGGCCGATTTTTACCGTGCCGATCTCAGTGATGCGCATTTTTTTGGCTTAGATCTGCGCGGCTCGTCGTTGATGAAGTGCAAACTGGTCAGCGCCAATTTGCATTGCGTGCGGCTAGAAGGGTGCAATCTACTCGGCGCGGATCTTTCGCGAGCACGGCTGGAAAACATCGATTGGGGCAGCGAGCTCAAGCAGGAGCGTCAAGCTCGGCAAGCCAAGCAAAAGGGCGATCTGCACAAAGCCGAGTCGCTGTGGCAGGAAGTGGAAGAGGTGTGCCGTGGCATTCGTAAGCAGTGTGAAAAGCAGGGCTTATTTGAAACGGCTGGGATGTTTTTCAAAAAAGAGATGCGTTTTCGCCGCTATCAAATGCCGAAAATGAGCATGCAACGTGTTCTTTCCAAGCTGGTGGATATTTTTTGTGGTTACGGCGAAGATCCGTTACGCGTGGTGCTGTTTTCCATCTTCCTCATTTTGGCTTGCGCCAGCGCATATTTCTTTCTCGACACCACTTCTGCCAACCCGATTTACGCCGACATGACGGGCTGGAAGTTCTATCTGTTTGAGTTTTTGAATGCGGTCTATTTTAGTGTTGTGACCTTCACCACTCTCGGTTATGGCGATATTTCACCGGTAGGGATGGCGCGCTTTATCGCCGCCCTCGAAGCCTTCCTAGGCAGCTTCACCATGGCGCTGTTTGTGGTGGTGTTTGTCAAGAAGATGACCCGATAAAAAATGGCTCACTTGAGAAAGTGAGCCATACGTTTGTCGATTGAGTTACGTTAAAGCACTTTCCGTTTGGGAAGATTGGCGCTCTTTCTCTCGAATAAAATCGTTAAACTCGATACGAGCATTTTGTGCCGCTTCAGAGGCTTGCAGCTTGTGCTCTTTGGCCGTCATGGCGGCTTGTGTCAGACGTTGGATCTCGACGAGTTGCTCTTCTGGCGCATCGCCCAGCTCTAGTCCGCTTTCACCGCGAGAAAGCGCCTCAGAACGAATCACTTTTTTCAGCGTCCAGATCGCGTCAAGGGCTTCACGCTCTTGTTTGGCCGCTTCAATCGCTTCATCTCTCAAGCGCTCAAATTTAGCCAACGCCATGCCTTCTCGTGACCACGGATCCACATCTGGAAAATCTTCGATATTAATAACGGGATCTTCATAGCCTTCCTGATGTGACAAATCCAAGCTTGCGGCTTTAATGCCAGAGATCATCAGCATGATGGCGATGCCTAATAGCGGTAAACCACCGACAATCGCGGCGGTTTGCAAGGTCGCTAAGCCGCCCATAAACAAGAGGATAGAGGGCATGACTGACAAGGTGAAAGCCCAGAACAGTCGGTTCCATCGCAGTGGATCTTCTGTGACGTTATTTTGCACTACGGAAGCGAGAATAAACGAAATCGAGTCGAAGGTCGTGGCGGTGAAGATGACGCACAAAATGGTAAATACGGCGATCACCACAGTGCTAAGTGGGAGTTGTTGTAAAATCGCAAAAATTGCCCGAGTGGCTCCCTGCTGATTGAGGATCGCGACCACATCCAACTGTCCTGACAATTGCAATGATAAGCCAAAGTTACCGAGAATCATAAAATAGAGCGCACAACCCATGGAGCCAAAAAAGATAGAACCTGACACCATCTGTTTAATAGTACGTCCGCGAGAAATACGTGCGACAAAAAGCCCCATGCTGGGTGCAAACACTAACCACCAAGCCCAGTAAAAGATGGTCCAATCTTGAGGGAAATGAGTGTCTTCAAATGGACCATAGCCACCAAATGGCTCTGCCCAAGTGGCCATGACAAAGAAATTGGAAAGCATGCGGCCAATCGAGTCCAGTCCGGTTTCCAAAATAAACAATGTAGGGCCAGTGACGAGAATAAAAGCCAGTAGGGCCAAAGCGCCCCAAAAGTTAATATTGCTCAACACCTTAATGCCTCCATCCATTCCTTTATAGGAGGAGTAAGCAAACAGGGCAGTACATAGTAGCAATACGCCGATTTGCGATAGCGTGGTCGATGGGATGCCAAATAGGTAACTGATCCCTTCGTTAATTAGCGGAGCGGCAAGGCCAAGTGTGGTTGCTGCTCCGCCAAGTAGGCCAAAGATGAACAGCACGTCGATCACTTTCCCCAGTTTGCCATGACTGCGCGCTTCACCGATCACGGGCATTAACGCCGCTGAAATTTTCAGCACGGGTTGTTTACGCACATAGAAGAAGTAAGCGATAGGCAGGGCGGGAATCAGGTAAATCGACCATGCGATTGGTCCCCAATGGAAAATTCCATAGGTTGCCGCCCAGCGAATCGCTTCTTCGCTGCCAGCTTCCAATTGAAATGGCGGGTTCTGATAGTAGTAGGCCCACTCAATCGTGCCCCAATAAAGGATGCTGGCCCCGATGCCGCCGCAAAAAAGCATCGCAGCCCAAGAGCCTGTAGCGAAACTCGGGTTTCTCATCGGCATCACCGAGCTTGATTTGCCCAATGTCACTGAAAATGATGTAAACCATAAAGAAAAAGGCGGCTAACCCTAAAGCGAGATAAAGAAAGCCGAGTTTGTCGGTCATGAAGCTTTTTGCAAGACCAATCCAATATTCGCCTTGGCTGGGCCAGACCAATAGTGGGATGATCACCGAACAAAGCAGTGCAATTGCTCCAAAGAAGGTGGGTTTATCGATAAGTTCAAAGTGCCGTTTCATAAAAATCCCTAGTACAGACGTTAATTTGCTCATTGCAATGAGCAAACTGCTTAATCGGTATCGAATACCAATTAAGGGATAGTAAGCTGCTAGGGTAGGTATACAAATAGAATTTTATATGGTCACAAAAGGGATTTTTAATAATATAGTTTGCAGTGTTGGTTTGGTGTGATTTATTTGTCTATTTTATTGTTCGATTAAGCTAAGTCATCTTTAGGTTTTGTTCGCTTGTACTTGATGATTGCGTAAATCATGGCGGCAAAAAGTAGAGCGCTGACAAACCAGACAACATAGCGATGTTGGTCATAAAATGCGGCGATTTGCGTTAAATGCTCAAAGGCAAAGTGAGTAATAAGACCAAACACAGTGACCCAAATGGTGGTAGCGAGTAAGTTGCCCAGTAAGAACTCCTTGAGTGGCATTTTTGCGACGCCACACGCTAGCGGCATAAACTGTTTCATCCCTTCAATAAAACGGCTAACGACCAAGCACGCAGGACCGTACTTTTGAATGGCACTTTGCAGTTTGCGAAACTTGTTGCCTGAGATGAAGCCTTTTTTATCCAGCCACTCTTCAAAATGGTAGCCAAGCAGGTAGCCCAACGTATTGCCGCTAAAGCAACTAAGCCAAGACACCAGCATCACCGCTGGAAAGCTCATCACTTGTTGTGCAGAGAGGATTGAGGCGGCAATCATCAAGGATTGTCCGGGCATCGGCACGCCAATGCCTTCAAGAAAAATACTGACGATCAAGGCAAGATAGCCGTACTGTTCCAGAAGAGGTTGCATGGCAAGAAGCAGTTGATTGAGCTGTTGCAAGTTAGGTGTCCGCTTGGAGAAACGCTGATCTTTAATAGCGCTGTTCGAGTAAAGAATCAACGCTTACGGCATCGGCAAGCTGGAAATTGACAAAACCCTGATAGAAATGGTTCGCCAAGTGAGGTGTGATAAGCATTAAGATCATCGTAGGCCAAAAGCGTTGAGAACCCTATGGTTCAATTGCTTTTGGAACATGGCAAACCCAATGCTGAGTACAAGCAACCCGACACTAAGTCGGGTTGCTTTGTTATGAATTTTCTTTTTTAAAATCAGAGCTTTGATTGCGCGCGATTCAGTCGATCATGCACCGCTGACCAGCTTTCGTCCATCGGTGGTCTTTCTACCCAAATCTCTTCACAGCCCCACTTGTCGGCCTCATCAAGCGTGCGGTAGAGCGCATGAGCGTAGTCTGCTACCGATCCCGGCATTAGTTTCGCTTTGATATTGGCGTGATTATCAAATGGTGAATAGTGCAAATAGGCTACTTTGTCATTGGTTAGGTGAATCAGTTCACTCGCATCAACCAAACGGACCCGCGTATTTGGCTGGTAGTGGCTGGTAACGTTCCCCGGTACGGCAACCGTGTGGTTCACTGGTGAGCTCACCTCTTCGCCTAACGTGGCCGATAGCTGCGCGGCGGTGATTGGCCCGGCTCGCAAAATGCGAAATGGCTTTTCGGTCAGATCGACAATCGTAGATTCAAGGCCGTGAGCACAGTCACCGCCATCGAGGACCGCAGCAATTTTGCCGCCCAGCGAGTTGATGACGTGCTGCGCAGAGGTTGGGCTGAGCTTTTTATAAGGGTTGGCCGAAGGAGCGGCAACCGCCATTCCCGACGATTGCAGCAAGGTGGCAAACACCTGATGGGCAGGCATACGGATGCCAATGGTTTCTAAGCCTCCCGTCACTACTGGAGTCACGTGATCGGCTTTTTTCAGCAGCAGCGTTAACGGGCCGGGCCAGTACGCCTGCGCGAGTACATAAGCTTCTTCTGGGATCTCGACAGCCCAATCCGTCAACTGTTCAACTTGGCCAATATGCACGATCAACGGGTGATCAGCCGGTCTTCCTTTCGCGGCAAAAATCTTCTTAACGGCCTCTGGGTTGGTGGCATCTGCCGCCAGACCGTAAACCGTTTCAGTCGGGATAGCGACCAGCTCACCTTGAGCAAGCAGCTCTTTAGCCTGGCCGATCTCTTTTTGCTCAGCGGCAGAAAGATAAAGCGTGTTCAATGTGACTTCCTCTGGGGCGGCCTAATACGAAGGCCAGATAACAATCTTACCCAACACCATGGCGTTTGCCAGAAGGCGCGGTTTAAAACAAAGGCGACATTATACTCAACTGCTAACAAGATGCGAGAGCAATGCCAATGCATCGGTGACCGAAAATAGCTGGCATCAAATATGCTTAAAAATCAGACAAAGGACTCAGTCTGTTCCATCGACTAAGCGGCGAAAATCTGGCAACACTATTTCGTCGTTGAGCAAATTAAAAAGGAGATGACAATGGAATCTCTCTACAAAATTGAATCATACAGTGAAGAAGCGGTGAGCATGATCGCTCGCTTTATCCACCGCAAAGGTGGCGTCTGTTACGTTGCAGGATTTGCGGTGATCACCAATCATCCTTTCAAAGAGCGCGAAGCGGCCACTTTGTTACCGCTGGTGGCGCGAGTAACCGACAATTTAACCGAATGGGATAAAGCGTTTATCGCCCATCAGGAACATTAAAAAGCCTTGGCGAGCAAACCGTGTGCTCGCCAAACGCACGCGTTTCTGTCGGTACTTACTGTGCTAGCAAAATCTTTTTCAGTAGTTCCGCCAGTTGTGCTTGCTCTTGTTTGTCCAACACACTCAGCATCTGATCCATATTGGCCACGTGTGCTTGTAACGCTTTGTCGATGACGTCAACACCTTGTTCGGTGAGTGACACGCTGCAACTGCGCCTGTCGTGTTCACTGGCGATACGCTGCACCAACCCGCGTTGTACCAGATGTTCTATCCGTGTGCTAACCGCACCGGAAGAGAGCATCAGTGTCTGATACAACTCGGTTGGGGTGATGTCACGGTTGCTGCGACGCATGGTCGCGAGCATATCAAACTCAATGCTACTCAGCTCATGTGCCTGAAAAACCGCTTCTAACTGTTTCTTCCACAGTTCACTAGTGCGTCTCAGCCTTCCGACCACTCCCATGCTGGAACAATCCATATCGGGTTTCACTTCACGCCACTGCGACAAAATCGTGTCGACTTGATCGTTCTCCATACTTTTCTCTCAACTTAATATCTTTCCAAAAAGATACTTGATCAAAAGTGAATTCTCTATTATTTTTTAAAAAGTATCTTTTGTTTGAGATACTTTTTTTACAACACAAGTCAGGTGAGCCATGAATAAAGTGAATTCGGTAAAAACCATTATCCTTACTGCGGTTGCACCATTGGTGTGGGGCAGTACCTATATTGTGACCACGCAAGCCTTACCGCCGGAAAGTCCGTTGATCGCCTCGACTATTCGCGCGCTGCCTGCGGGCATTCTGCTGGTGCTTCTGAGCCGAACTTGGCTGCAAGGCATCTGGTGGGGGCGCCTTGCGACCCTAGGCTTACTGAACATTGGGCTGTTTTTCTATTGCCTCTTTTTTGCGGCGACCTATTTGCCCGGTGGTATGGCGTCTTTGGTGATGTCTTTTCAGCCGATGCTGGTCATGCTTTTGAGTTGGTTCTGGTTGAATGCGCGAGTGACATCAAGGCAGTGGTTGGCGAGTGGCGTAGGGGTGATCGGCATTGCGCTTTTGGTCCTCAATAGTTCGGTCGCCCTGAATCTACAAGGGTTAATGATTGCCGCATTGGGTACGTTGAGTATGGCATCAGGTGTGGTATTGACCAAAAAGTGGGGCCGGCCAAGGGGTATGTCACTGCTGGGTTTTACAGGTTGGCAGCTACTGTTTGGTGGTGTGGCTTTATTGCCAGTATCGCTGTGGCTAGAAGGCATTCCTTCCCAACTGACCCCTACTAACTACCTAGGTTACGGGTACTTGAGTTTGATTGGCGCAGTGCTTGGCTACTTTCTCTGGTTTCGAGGCATCGAAAAGCTGCCACCAGTTACTGTTTCGTTTCTCGGCTTTCTCAGCAGTGTCTCGGCCTGTTTTCTTGGCTATCTGTTGCTCAATCAAGCGCTGACTTGGCCGCAATTACTCGGCGCGGGCGCTATTTTACTCGCCATTTTACTGGCAGTGCCTCGCTCTGAGCCACGAGCTAATCAAACCACTTTATCGTTAAAAGGAATCTAATATGAACATCACTATCGTTTCTGGGAGCCAGCGTGCCAACTCGCAAAGCGCCAACGTTGCTCACTATCTACAAACCCTGGCGCAGAAGCATTTCAATCAGGTAAACGTGCTTGATTTGCATCAACTCAACCTGCCATTTTGGAATGAAGGGGTTTGGCAGGGCAGTGAAGAGTGGCAAGTGTGGTCGCCCATCGCGCAAATGCTCATGCAGTCAGACGCCTTTATTTTTATTACACCGGAGTGGCACGGCATGGCAACGCCAGCCTTGAAGAACTTTCTGATGCTAGCCACCGATGATGAACTGGCCCACAAGCCAGCATTACTGGTCAGTGTGTCTGCCAGTGTCAACGGCGTGTACCCTATCAGCGAGCTGCGTATGACGGGAAATAAGAACAATCATGTCTGTTTCTTACCGGATCATCTTATTTTCCGCCAATGCGACACCTTGTTTAATCAAGAGCACAGATGTGCAGACGAGCAACTTCATGCTCGCAGCGAATACACCATCTCATTGCTGGCGGCTTATGCCAATGCGCTCGCGCCAGTGCATCGTGACATGGTGCAAGCAGGAAAAACCTTTCGCTACGGAATGTAGCTCGCGGTTACCTCAATAATGGAGGGAAGAAAAGCAAAAAAGGGGCGGCACGCTTTTAAGCGCTGTCGCCCCTTGCCACAACCGATACATAAATTTCATGTGTGGTTTTGTGTGTACCCAATCGTGTACCTAAACATCAAAGAAGTGGCAGGAGGGGAATGAATATTAAAAACACGCTGACTGGTTATAGTCATTCAATCTAAAGCAAGAGCGCGAATACTGAGCGTTTTATTCAGCCTCATCATCGATTAATAGAGATTTTAAGGCATCTGGAGAAGAGGGGAGCAGACCGACCTTTAAACCAAAGAGCTTGAAAACCTTATTGAGAATCTCTGTATTGTAGCTGCCCCGATCATTCTCTATGTCTGAGAGTGTTTTTCTTGAGACATTGACAAGTCTTGCGAACACATCCTGTTTGAGTCCCAGTATATTAATGCGTAGACTTTTCAGCGCTTGGCCCTGTGTTAGCTCTCCAAGCAATAAGTGTTTGATGATTTTGTTTGCCTCGGTTTTGCGTTCTGCTGCACTTACTGCTTTGGCGTTTTTTGAGGTTTTTGATCTAGTCGGAGTATTAAGTTGCGATCGTTCTTTGGTCGAATGAGTTGCATCCGTCCCAGTCTTGGGCTGATGTTGATTTCGGTTTGCTCTTAGACGAGCTACCGTATCTTGTACGGACTCTTTATTGCTTGGCTTCATAGTAGCCCCCATTTAGTGAGCTTTTCTGATAAATAATTAAGTCCAACGGCCGGCATCTCCAAGATTTGTTCTGGTACTCCTCGTAAAGCGAGTCTCTGCTTTAGGCCTACGCATTTACTTGCAGTAATTGCTAGCTCTTTTAATAACATTTCCTTTGGCACCAGATCAGATAAGGTGTCTGCAATGCCGACAAAGTCGTAAGTTCCGCCAACCTCTAGTGGGGCTTTCCATTTTGTTGTTCTTGGAATTCCTGCAGGATCGGCTTTCATTGGTGCGAAATCGTAAATGGGAGCAAGCTTTATGACTCCATCACCCTTTAAGAATGAAGTATTTCTGCCATGGTTATCACTATTACCAAACAAGATGTTGAGTAGATCTCTCTTCACCCATTCAATAACGAAAGCTTGGGTATCAAACCTATACCCTTGGTGTTTAACCATATTACTTTCAGTAATTTTTTCTATGAGAGTTCGGATTGTTGTTTCGTGATCAAGAGTGACTCCAGCGCCTTTGTTTAAAATGGAATACACTGATTCCATGCCAAATCTCTCTATTTGTTGATCAATAATTTGAACATCAAATCGAGGAAGCCATAAGGAAGGGTAGTTTAATCCTTCCTCCAAGCGCATACCGTCGGTGGAGATCGTTTCAACTCCCATTTCAGTTAGCTCGTGGTAGAAGTAGAACTCAGCTCTTAGAATATTACAGTCGATGGTGCTTCTTGAGCCTCTAGGGTACTTTACTAAGTAATGTAAGTCGTGGTTGCTATTGTCATCTTGGTATGGATCAATCCATATTTTTTCGCTGCCAGATCCATGATCGAAACCACATCGGAGGATCAGCTTTGGCGCTTCACCTCCAGCCCCAGTTGCACCACCTGCGGCTGCTCCTCTTTGCTGTGCATAGTCGAGGAAATCACCTGCTCGATTTTTAACATCATCAACAGAGAAGTAGAGGTTGTCTGCGACTTCGTAGCGCTCAGGAAGAGAGTCTTTTATTCTTAAGTTACCAATAGGCGACATTGTGCCAAACTTGAGCAAAACATAGTCTTGTTCATCAGAACTAAGGTCTTCAATATCTAGGTGTTTAACCCAGTATCGTCTACTAGCGCCACTAGGCATAATATCGTCTAGAAACTTTAGCCATCCAGGTTTACCCATATCATCAAAAAAGAACGAGATAGGGTGGTTGAGTGAAACAGCGTGAAAGTCATCTTTATCGTGGTGTTCTAGCGCATAGTCGCCGAGGTAGTTGAGTTCAGTCACTCGGAAATTATGTTGGCTACTTTTAGGGAATGAGATGATACCAATATCTATCCATTCACCTCTGATAAAAGCTTGTACGGTTAGTGCTTCCATCGACAACACCTCTACTTATCAATGAGTAAAACTTTACTCTTAAAGTTATTTTTTTTCAAGTTACGAGTAAAATCTTACTCATTAATGTGTGGGGAAACTTTTTATGAGTAAATTATTACTCATATCCTGCAAGTCAAAATTGTTGATGAGCAGAATGGATTGTTTTAGCTATGAAAGCGCGATAGGGAGTGGGGCGTTAATTGTTTGTTCAGTGATGCAGGTTGTTCGTAATAAATGAACAGTTACCTTGAATGAACAAAATGGTTGAGGTGAGCTGTGGCAGTGTTACGCAGAATGTTACTAAATGACTGATATTAAGTGAATCTCGATGAGACGCCCTGAACCACTTAAAGCTAGATAGGACAAGGGTTTAGAAAAGAAAACGGGACGTCCTGAGACGTCCCGTTACTAGTGATTGGTGGAGCTGGGGGGATTTGAACCCCCGTCCGAAAACCATTCATCATTGGTACTACATGCTTAGTCGATCTTTAATTTCACTACCACCTGCGAACCGACACGCGAATGAATAGCTAACCTGAATTGTTTCTTACGCTTCATCCCTCAGGTGGGGGAATCCACGCCAGCTTGATTTGGTTTGACCCCTCGTTGTTCCCCGTCTTACAAGCGGAAGCTAGGGCGAGAGGGCTCTGAGCAGGGTATTAAGCTGCTAGTGCGTAGTTTTCGTCGTTTGCGACTATTTTTTTGCGGTTTGTTAACGAGGCCTACCGCACCTCGGCATGCACCTCAGACTGCAAAATTCCCGTCGAATCCAGAATCAGCCCCAAGGTATTTGGCGCATACTACCAGAAAAGCACTGCCTGTCCAGTAGTATGCGTCTAAGTGGTTAAGTTTAACGCAGTGAGCTCTTCATCACGCGAGCTTTCTGGCGTTGCCAATCGCGATCTTTAATATCTTCGCGCTTGTCGTGCAGCTTCTTACCTTTTGCCACACCGATTTTGATTTTCACCCAAGAACGAGACCAATAGAGTGAAAGAGCTGCTAACGTCATGCCTTCGCGGTTGATACGCCCAAGCAAATTATCAAGTTCACGACGGCTCATCAGCAGTTTGCGCACACGGGTAGGGTTAGCCACTACGTGTGTTGATGCCTGATTCAAAGGAGTGATAGTCATGCCACTAACGAAGGCTTCGCCGTCACGCATAAAAACGTAACTTTCAGCGATATTGGCTTTACCTTGGCGAAGCGCTTTCACTTCCCACCCTTGTAGCTCCATGCCAGCTTCGATTTCATCTTCGATGAAATACTCGTGACGAGCTTTTTTGTTCAGCGCGATAGTGTTGCTACCGGCTTTTTGTTTCGAGTTTTTATTTGCCATAGTGGACTTATTATACGGTGTGCAACTTTGATAGGAAATGCTTTTATTTGCGCTGGCTGAGAATAAAAGTAAAATTGTGCAGGTCGTAAAAAGAATGTCCCTGAGAGGAGAAGCTATGAAGCAAGTCACCCGTTCTGCATTGGTCTCTTTTAGTGCAGAACAGATGTATGCCCTGGTCAATGATGTGGCGAAATACCCTGAATTCTTACCAGGTTGCTCAGGTACACGAGTGATTGAATCGCTTGAATCGAGCATGATTGCTTCCGTGGATGTAGCAAAGGCGGGAATCAGCAAAACATTTACTACCGCCAATACATTAACTCCCGGGGAATCGATTCTGATGACCTTAGTCGATGGCCCTTTTAAGACGTTACGCGGCGGTTGGTTTTTTACCGCCCTTGATGAGCAAGCCTGTAAGGTAGAGCTCAAACTGGAGTTTGAGTTTTCTAGCAAAATGATCGAACTGGCGTTTGGTAAAATCTTTAATGAACTCACCGGCAATATGGTGAATGCGTTTACGCAACGAGCGAAGCAGGTGTATCTATGAGCATTGAAGATGAAATGATCCACGTTGAGGTGGTCTATGCGCTACCACAAGAGCAGCGAATTCTTAAGTTGGTGGTAAAACAGCAGGCGACGGTGGAAGAGATCATCCGTCAGTCTGGGGTGTTGGAACTGTATCCTGAGATCGATCTGAGCAAAAACAAGGTGGGAGTATTTAGCCGAATGGTGAAACTCGATGCCACTGTGCGCGATAAAGATCGGATAGAGATCTACCGCCCACTGTTGGCAGATCCGAAAGAGATCCGAAGGAAACGTGCAGAGCAACAGAATCGCTAGCGCGAAAAGGTGGCTATTGCCTTGTTCCGTTGTGGAATTTGACTAATTATCAATAAGAAATCCCGGCAAGTACTGACTGCCGGGTTTTTATTAGAGGCGGTGCTTGGGAGTTGAGATTAACGAATTTCTTCGAAAAAACTGTCACTGGCGGGAAAATCACCCGCGATATCGACCAATGTCCCTTCGTTGTTAAAGCTGACAATCAGATTCTTTTGTACTGATGCTTTGTGCCCTTCGGTGTGATGATAGATGTAGTACCAAGTATTTGGGTAACCGTTTTCAACCAACATGGGCGAAACCCATGACAAAGCGTACTTGAGTTTTGGTCATACCAAACTTGAGTTTGTCTACCGCTTGCTGCTCAACATAATTGCCTTGGTTAATGTCGATTCGATAAACCAATTTTTCCAATACTGAACACCCAGTCAGCATCGTCATTGCCAACGGTAGGGCAACCAACCACTTCTTCAATTGCATAGCTAAATTCTTAGTAACCTCAAAAAATACTGCGCCAGATAATAAACAAGCTAAGTGCAGATGTAAAAAGCTCTCTGTAATGTATCGGTCACTCTGACAACGAATTTTGAGATCAGTTGCAATTATGTGTCAAAAAGCCAAGTTAAGGGAACTTGGCTCTAATAAAAGATTTTATGCAGCGATCAAGAGCTCTTTGGCGTTTGCGAGCGTCGACTCTGTGATTTGGCTACCGCCAAGTAAGCGTGCTAATTCGCATACTCGCTGCTCTTGATCCAAGAGATTCATCTGCGTCTCTGTGGTGCCGTTTTTGCTGTGCTTGGCGACAAACATCTGTTGGTGGCCGCATCCAGCTACTTGTGGTAGATGGGTAACACACAACACTTGAGTGGATTCTCCCAGTTTGCGCAGCATTTTACCGACGACCGCCGCAGTTGGGCCGCTGATACCGACATCGACTTCATCGAAAATCAAGCTTGGGGTGTCGACTTTTTGGGCGGTTATCACCTGAATTGCTAAAGAAATACGCGAAAGTTCCCCACCAGACGCCACTTTGGCGATTGGTTGCAAGGGTTGGCCTGGGTTGGTTGAGACCAAGAAACAGACGCTATCTAAACCCAATGGTGATGGATGTGTTCCTTCATTACTGACTTCAATACTAAACACCGCTTTTTCCATGCTCAGTTCATGCATGCTTTGCGTGATGAGTTTGTTTAACTCTTTGGCGTAGCGGCAGCGAGATTTATGCAGTTTCTCTGCGCATTCAAGAAAACGGTGATATTTTTCCTCGACATTGGCAGCCAGTTCATCCATCTTCTCATCGGAGCAATCTAATGCTTCGATCTGTGCCAGTAGTTCCTGATGATGTTGGTACAGCTCTTCTGGCAAAACATGGTGCTTACGAGAGATCGACATCACTTTAGAAAAGCGCGCTTCTACATAGGCGAGTCGCGATGGATCAACATCAATGTTGTCTAGATAGCTGCGTAATTCGCTATTCGCCTCTTCTAGCTGAATGATGGCCTCTGCGACCATATCCGGCAGAGTCGCCAGTTTAGGATCCAACTCAGCCAATTCAATCAGTGCATTGCTGGCACTTTGTAAAATGCCAAGCGCATTCACTTCCTCGCCTTCGTATATCAGTTCAATTGCCTGCTGGCAGGTACTAGCCAACTCTCCGCTGTTAGAGAGACGTTTATGTTCTTGTTCAAGCTCAATAAACTCGTCTTCGCCGATAGCAAGTTCATTGAGCTCTTTGATTTGATATTCCAGCAGTTGTTTTTGAGCCTGATTCTGTAAGCTGTTTTCTTTTAGCTGTTTGAGATGATTATCCGCTTGTCGCCAGTTTTGATAGGCGACACGAGTATTTTTCAACAGGTTTAAGTGACCTGCGTATTGGTCGAGCATCGCCATTTGGTGTTCACTCTTCATCAACTGATGATGAGCATGCTGGCCATGGATATTGATCAATAACTGCCCTAAAGCTTTCAATTGAGAAAGGGGAACCGGGCTGCCGTTGATAAACGAGCGCGAAACGCCCTTCCTTAGTCACAATGCGGCGCAAAATGCACTCACTGCCATCTAGTAGTTCGTTGTCTTCAAGCCAACGTGAGGCGTGAAGGTTGTTATCCAATAAAAATGCAGCGCTGACCTCGGTTTTTTCTTCGCCGCGTCGGACCATGCTCGCTTCGGCGCGGCCTCCTAGACATAAGCCCAATGCGTCGATCGCGATTGACTTACCAGCACCGGTTTCACCGGTGATAGTAGTCATTCCTTTAGATAGCTCGAGTTGTAAAGATTTAACAATGGCAAAATTATTCACACTTAGATGAGCCAGCATTTTAGTTTACCTGTATAACTGAACAATACTGTATGTAAAATCAGTATATACTGTTTCTTTATACAGTAAAGTTGTGTGAGTAAAAATTTGTGAGTCAGATTTTATTTATCGTCCATCTTCTCTCATCGGAAACACAAAAATCGCCCACAAAAAAAGGTTGATGAGTGACCATCAACCTTTCTATCTATTCGTTTCAGTCAGCTAAAAAAGCTTGCTCGACCAACCAAGTTTCTTACGCAGCACATGGTAATAGCTGTAATCTTTCGGGTGAATAAGTCGTAGCCTATTCGGGCTTTGATAGATGTGGATCTCGTCGCCTGGAGAGACGGGCAGAGAAACTTGCCCATCACAGCTGACCTCTTGCGTGCCCCGATTATCTGGAGAAACCAGCAGTTTGATTCTTCTATTGGCATCGACAACCAGTGGGCGACTCGATAGCGTATGTGGGAACATTGGGACTAAGGAAATGGCGTTCAAACTGGGGGATAGAATGGGGCCGCCGCCAGAGAGAGAGTAAGCGGTGGAGCCTGTTGGTGTTGAGATAATCAGGCCGTCTGAGCGCTGAGAAAAAGCGAAAGAGTTGTCAATATACACTTCAAACTCAATCATATGAGCGATTTGCCCCGGGTGAAGCACGGCCTCATTTAACGCCGCGTTGTGGCTTTTTATCTGCCCGTGCCGATGAATCTCCGCTTCCAATAGAAAACGTTCTTCTTCGATGTATGCCCCGTTCAAAACCGCTTCGAGCGCCGCTTGAAAATCCTCCGGATTGAGATCGGTTAAAAAGCCGAGATTGCCTCGGTTGACGCCGATCACTGAGATGTCGAAGCGAGATAGTATTCTTGCTGCGCCCAGCATATTGCCATCCCCGCCAACGACAATCGCCAGATCAGCTTTTTCGCCTAATTCAACCAAGCCCGAAAAGTGTGCAGCGGGAACGTCATCCAAAATATGCGCAAGCCTGTCATCAATAAACACTTGATAGCCGAGTGAGGTTAACCAGTGATACAAATCGCGATGCGTTTGTATCGCTTTCTGATCTCTGGGTTTTCCGATAATAGCGATCACGTTAAATGGTTTTTTCATAGCTTTTCCGCGTTAAAGAGGCTTGAATCGGGCGTTATCATCCCCATAATAATGGCAAGTTAGCCACTATTGCGAATTTTTGTGAAGTTAAAGCCAGTTACATAGGCTTGGCTTTAAAGGACAAAGTGTTGAATTCTGGAGATATCATGAGCAACGAAGAAAATAAAATCAACGAAGAACAGCTAAAACAGAACGAATCTGCGGACATCGAGGTAGATGCTGTTGGTACGGATGCTGATATCGAATGGAACCAAGCAGAGGAAAGCGACGAAGCAGCAGCGAAAATTGCTGAGCTGGAAGCGGCACTGCTTGCAAGTGAATCTCGAGTAAAAGAGCAGCAAGATGCGGTGCTGCGTGCCAGAGCGGATGTGGAGAACATGCGTCGTCGTAGCGAACAGGAAATCGATAAAGCACGTAAGTATGCGCTGAACAAGTTTGCTGAAGAGTTATTGCCTGTTATCGATAATTTAGAGCGTGCAATTCAAGCGGCGGATGTGGAAAGCGAGGCTGTGAAGCCATTGCTTGAGGGCGTTGAACTGACGCACAAGACGTTTGTCGATACCGTCAATAAGTTTGGTCTGAAAGAGATCAACCCTGAGGGCGAAGTGTTCAATCCAGAATTCCATCAAGCGATGTCTATTCAGGAAAGCCCAGATCATGAGTCAAACACAGTGATGTTTGTGATGCAGAAAGGCTATGAACTGAATGGTCGTGTGATTCGTCCGGCGATGGTTATGGTTGCAAAATAAATCACCATCATCATTTATGAAAAGAGAGGCATAGTCCTCTCTTTTTTTGTTTGAAATCGATAAGCGAAAGCTTGTTAATTAAGGAGATTCTAAATTTTCTCTGTTTGGAATTGGAAAACTCTACACTTTCAATTATTTAGAGATTTATGCTGTTTGGATGGGCTAAATCTGATGAAAATTTCAACTTGCTCAATGTAACACTTTTGTAAATAAATACTTCGAATTGTTATTGGTGTGTGTATTATGCGCGGACGTTTAGCGCCTTTGGTGACATAAACGACTTCATAATGATAAATACCCAACACAACAATCTGGAGTGGAACGATGGATAAATCGCTCTCGTCAAAAATTTTTATAGGCTTGTTTGCTGGCCTGCTGCTTGGTTCTGCCATTCAATATCTTTTTCAAGGAATGTCGCTGTTTGATGTCTATTTGTTAGGCGCGGCAGAAGGCGCGGGCGGAATGTTCGTTTCGCTGATTAAACTGCTGGTCGTTCCTCTGGTTTATGTCTCGATCGTCTGTGGCATTGTTGATCTAAAAGACATCTCCGCTTTTGGCCGTTTAGGCACGAAAACTTTTGCGCTTTACATCATTAACACGGTCATCGCGATTACGGCAGCTTTGACGATCGGGATGATCTTCCAACCCGGCGCGGATGCCAATTTGGTTGGTACTGTTGCGCAGTCGGTGAAGCTGACGACCACAGAAACTCCGGATATCTTCTCTTTGGTGGTCAATATTGTTCCGAGCAATCCAGTACAAGCCTTTGCCAATGGCGACATGTTGCAAATCATCTTTATGGCGATTTTAACTGGCTTGGCGATTCAAGCATTGGACTCACGTGGTGGTCCGGCAATTCGTACTTTTAAGCTGGCCAACGAAATTATGATGAAACTGGTTGGCTTGGTGATGAGTCTGGCCCCTTTCGGCGTATTTGCTCTGATGATCCAACTGGGCGCGACGCTGGATGCGCATACCTTGATGTCAGTAGCAGGTTACGTGGCACTGGTTGTTGCTATGCTGGTGTTCTGGATTTTCGTTTTCTACCCAATGGTCGTGGGCATGACGACCAGTGTGTCACCCAAGCAATTTTTGCGCGCGACGCGTGAACAGGTACTGTTCTCTCTTTCAACGGCGAGCTCGAATGCGACCATTCCCGTTACCATGCGCACGTTGACAGAAAAGCTGCAGGTATCCAAATCGGTGGCAGGTTTTGGCGTTCCACTAGGCGCGACCATGAATATGTCTGGCGTGTCTATCTATATTGCACTCGCCACCATTTTTGTTGCCAATGCCTTTGGTCAGCCTATTAACTCTGCAGATATTTTCACGCTTGGTCTGACGATTCTGCTGCTTTCAATTGGTGCCGGTGGTGTTCCGGGCGGTGGCGTGGTGATGGTCGGCGTTCTATTACATCAACTGGGTTTGCCACCTGAAGGTCTTGCGATTATCGCCGCGGTTGACCGCATTAACGATATGTTCTGTACCTCGTCAAATGTGGTTGGTGATACGGCGGTGAATACCATTGTGGCCAAAAGTGAGGGTGAACTGGCGCGTGATGAAGAGCAAACCGAACTGGCGTCAGAATCACGATAAATTGACTTTTTAAATTAAGTAAAATCAAGCGAGGCCTAAGGGCTTCGCTTTTTTATGTGAAAAATTGAAACTTTTTTCAGATTTCCCCTTGAAAAGGACGTTGCTGCCCTTATTTAAGGGGCATACGAGAAACAAACATACCAGTTTTTGTTTGTGAGCGGGGGTTGAAACCCGATTCTCCATCCCCACATTAGGGGTATAGCAAAACGAACATCGAATTTATTTGGAGATAGCCAGATGGGTAAAATCATTGGTATTGACTTAGGTACTACTAACTCTTGTGTTGCTGTATTAGACGGCGACAAGCCACGCGTAATTGAAAACGCAGAAGGTGAGCGTACAACTCCTTCTGTTATTGCGTACACCGATGGCGAGACTCTGGTTGGTCAACCTGCGAAACGTCAAGCAGTTACAAACCCAGAAAACACGCTATTTGCAATCAAGCGTCTGATTGGTCGTCGTTTTGAAGACGAAGAAGTTCAGCGCGATATCGAAATCATGCCTTACAAAATCGTTAAGGCTGACAACGGTGATGCTTGGGTTGAAGCAAAAGGCCAAAAAATGGCTGCGCCGCAAATTTCTGCTGAAGTTCTGAAGAAAATGAAGAAAACCGCAGAAGACTTCCTGGGTGAAGCAGTAACAGGTGCGGTTATCACAGTTTCCTGCTTACTTCAACGATGCACAGCGCCAAGCAACCAAAGATGCAGGCCGTATCGCGGGTCTGGAAGTGAAACGTATCATCAATGAACCAACGGCAGCAGCGCTAGCTTACGGCCTAGACAAACAAGGCGGCGACCGTACTATCGCGGTTTACGACCTAGGTGGCGGTACGTTTGATATCTCAATCATCGAAATCGATGAAGTTGAAGGCGAGAAAACTTTCGAAGTTCTGGCAACCAACGGTGACACTCACCTTGGCGGTGAAGACTTTGATAACCGTCTGATCAACTATCTAGTTGCTGAATTCAAGAAAGAGCAAGGCATCGATCTGAAGAAAGATCCTCTAGCGATGCAACGTGTAAAAGAAGCGGCAGAAAAAGCGAAAATTGAGCTTTCTTCAACCACTCAAACCGACGTAAACCTACCGTACGTAACGGCGGATGCGACCGGTCCTAAGCACATGAATATCAAAGTAACACGTGCGAAACTGGAATCTCTGGTTGAAGATCTTGTACAACGTTCACTTGAGCCACTAAAAGTTGCTCTAGCGGATGCGGATCTTTCTGTAGGCGACATCACAGACGTAATCCTAGTCGGTGGTCAGACTCGTATGCCAATGGTTCAAGCAAAAGTAACAGAATTCTTTGGTAAAGAGCCTCGTCGCGATGTAAACCCAGATGAAGCGGTTGCCGTAGGCGCGGCAGTTCAAGGCGGCGTACTGGCTGGTGACGTTAAAGACGTATTGCTACTGGACGTGACTCCACTGTCTCTCGGTATCGAAACCATGGGTGGCGTTATGACCAAGCTGGTTGAGAAGAACACCACGATTCCAACCAAAGCGAACCAAGTGTTCTCTACGGCTGAAGATAACCAAAGTGCGGTAACGATTCACGTGCTACAAGGTGAGCGTAAGCAAGCGATGTACAACAAATCGCTTGGTCAGTTTAACCTTGAGGGTATTAACCCTGCACCACGTGGTATGCCTCAAATCGAAGTAACTTTTGACCTCGATGCCGACGGTATCCTGCACGTATCAGCGAAAGATAAGCAAACGGGTAAAGAGCAGAAGATCACCATCCAAGCTTCTGGCGGCCTGAGCGATGCTGAAATCGAGAAAATGGTTCAGGAAGCAGAAGCGAACAAAGAAGCGGACAAGAAGTTCGAAGAGCTAGCGACTGCACGTAACCAAGCAGACCAGATCATTCACGGTACTCGTAAACAAGTGGAAGAAGCGGGTGAAGCCCTTCCAGCAGACGAGAAAGCGAAGATTGAAACGGCAATCGAAGAACTTGAGCAAGCTCGCAAAGGCGAAGATAAAGAAGCGATCGAAGCGAAAATCCAAGCACTGATGGCAGCAGCTCAAAAGCTGATGGAAATTGCTCAGCAGCAGGCTCAAGCACAACAAGGCTCAGCTGATGCTGGTGCTAAGTCTCAAGAAGACGACGTTGTTGATGCTGAGTTTGAAGAAGTGAAAGACGACAAGAAATAATCTTGTTTAACCAGATGGCTAAGGCCATCTGGTACTTAACTTCCTGTTTGCGGGCGTTTGGGGTAACTCTTACGCCCGCAAGTTTGTACAAAATTGTGTGTTTATAGATAAAGGGTAGTCATTGTTTCGAACCTTTATCTATATCGATACAAACACCAGGCTCAGTGCCGTTTGCAGTAAATAATTGGTGACGAAGAACATGTCAAAACGTGATTTTTACGAAGTATTAGGCGTTGGCCGTGATGCCTCTGAACGCGACATCAAAAAGGCGTATAAGCGTCTGGCGATGAAATTCCATCCAGACCGTAACCAGGGTGACGATTCAGCGTCGGATAAGTTTAAAGAAGTAAAAGAAGCGTACGAGATTCTGACCGATCCGCAGAAGAAAGCGGCGTATGACCAGTATGGTCATGCTGCCTTTGAGCAAGGTGGCGGCGGCTTCGGCGGCGGTGGTTTTGGCGGCGGCGGCGCGGATTTTGGCGACATCTTTGGCGACGTGTTTGGTGACATCTTCGGCGGTGGTCGCCGTGGTGGTGGTCCTCGTGCTCAACGTGGTGCCGATCTGCGTTACAACATGGAGTTGTCCCTAGAGGAAGCGGTGCGTGGCGTTTCAAAAGAGATCGAAGTACCTACTTTGGTGCACTGTGACTCGTGTGACGGCAGCGGTGCGAAGAAAGGCACTTCGGCAGAGACCTGTGGGACTTGTCATGGCCACGGCCAAGTGCAAATGCGTCAAGGCTTCTTTGCTGTGCAGCAAACCTGTCCTACCTGTCATGGTAAAGGCAAGATCATCAAAGACCCATGTAATGTTTGCCACGGCCAAGGTCGCAAGCACAAGAAGAAAACGCTCAATGTGAAAATTCCTGCCGGGGTCGACACCGGCGATCGTATCCGTCTCTCTGGCGAAGGCGAAGCGGGAGAAATGGGTGCGCCAGCAGGGGATTTGTATGTACAAGTTCATGTCAAAGAGCACCATATCTTTGAACGTGATGGCAACAACCTTTACTGTGAAGTGCCAGTGAGCTTTGCGATGGCGGCATTGGGTGGCGAAGTAGAAGTACCGACACTTGACGGTCGCGTGAGCTTAAAAGTGCCAAGCGAAACGCAAACAGGGCGTATGTTCCGCATGCGCGGCAAAGGCGTTAAAGGTGTTCGTGGCGGTGCCATCGGCGATCTGATTGTTAAGCTTGTGGTTGAAACGCCAGTCAACCTCAGTGCTCGTCAAAAAGAGCTTTTGAAAGAGTTTGAGGAATCTTGCGGCGGCGAAGCAGCGACTAAGCATAAGCCAAAATCGGAAGGTTTCTTTAACGGCGTGAAGAAGTTCTTCGACGATCTCACGAGCTAGTCCGTAGAGTTTTCTAAACTAAAAAAGCCCGTCTGGTGTTGCCAAACGGGCTTTTTGCATATTTTCGTTAGATCGTAAATGCAGTTCTACCAACAACCGCTAACTGTGTTCCCCGCCTTTGCTGCTTTACCTACACCTGCAGCATTTAAGCTCAAAATTCCACATGCGTCGTCGTTTTGCCCTCTTGTTTCTTGAGGTACAGCTTTGAGCACATAGCTATCCATTCCAGTACCTGAACTATCAATGCTGAGAATGTAACGTTCTATGTCATTATCACAAAAGGAGCAAGTACCACCAGAGATGATCGTGAAGTCATAACTTCCTGAAGTTGTTCGTTTATCTTCAAGGTACAGTTGAATTTTAGTTAAATCTGCCATGACTTGGTGGCGATGAGTTTTGATCACATAACTTGTGTAGGCGGGATAGCTTATCGCAGTGAGAATACCGATGATGACGACAGCAATCATTAATTCGATCAAAGTCATCCCTTTATGTCGTATAACTCTTTTCTTACATAGAATTTTTCGAATCATTTCCATTACTTCCTACAAATCTGATTGGCCATTTTTAGTTGGTGTTAGCATCGAATCAAGAGGAATTATTCAGATAGACAAAGTTGCACAGGAATATGGGAAATGGCTCGCGGGTTTACTCTGTTAGAGATGCTAATTGTGGTTGTAGTGATGGGAGTCCTTGCAACGATTGCAGCTCCTTCATTCAACACAGTCATAGACAAGAATCGAGTCTTTCGAGTGACTTCAGATATTCAGCATTTTTTGATGAATGCTAAATCAGAAGCGGTCATGAGAAATACGGATTTATGGGTTCATTTTGCCAAATCTTCAGATGACAAATGGGAACTATCACTGCGAGCGAATAATACAGCTGTTGGCTACGGTAACGGCCAGAGTGGCGCTATTGCTTATCTCGATGGTAACAATTATCCCAGCGTTACAGTTAGTGCTTCAGCTTCGACCATTCGCTTTGAAGGGATAAATGGTAAGCCTTTGGAAAGTAAAAATATAAAGGTTAATCGTGGCGTTAATATGTTGACAAAAGTAATGACTCACGTAGGTGCTGGACGTATTCGAGTATGCGAAGAAGCTGGGAGAGGTTATGGCTATCCAAATTGCCCGCATTTATAGAAGACAACAAGGTTTTTCACTCGTTGAGTTTATGCTGGCGGCTATGTTTGGTTTGGTGGCGTTGGCTGTTGTAGGGAGTGTCTTTGTTTCTGGGCAGAAACTCGCAACACAGAGAAGCCATGAGCTACTCGTCCTGCAAAGTGTAGGTGATGCGCTTAGATATATAAAAGAAGATGCTTTGCGCGCTGGTTACAACGGTGTATTGGGAGAAAGTGTGAAGCTTAGTGGCGCAGTCGGTGTAATAGAAACAACTTCAAACTCATTAAGCTACGTATACAAAACACCAGATAACAAGTATGAGCATATCACGTTCTTTTTGGAAGACGGCAAGCTAAAAACATGTTCTAAAAGCCAAAACGTGATTAGTTCCATATCAGATGTGTGTAAAGCGAAATATTCCATGCTTGATGAGCTACAGGTACAGGTGATGAGTTTCGAGGTCACGAAGTCTCCTTTAGCTAGTACGAAATCATCTTTGATTACAATAACGCTTACAGCCGCAATGAATAATGGAAAATATCAGAAAACTGTTAGCACTACGATTAAGCAAAGGAACTGGTTATGAGAACGAATAAGCAGATGGGCGCGGTCAGCTTATTCGTAGCGAGTATTTTGCTTATTGCTGCGTTAGCGATGTCGCTGGCTTCTTATCGAAATTTATTTTTCCAAATAAAACGTGCGCAAAATGAAATTGACTCTCGTAAAGCACATTGGCTGGCTGAGGGGGGCGTCGAATGTGCTTTTGCGTTGGTTGCATCAATGAAATCTACTCCTACCAATTTTAACGATTGTGCCAAACCGTCACTTACCATTTCATTGAACTCACCCTCACCTACGAAGTACACAATTACTGCAAATGTTTCTGGAACAAAAGTTAAAAAATCATATTCAAAAGGGTTTAATTCTCGTGGAGGAGCTATACAGAGTTCGGCCGATCTTTATTTTCATACATCAACAACCTTTTCTACCCCCGATCCTGGCGAACTTACAACTGATGGTTGGGAATGTGTAGCGCTCCGGTATAAGAATCAATGGGACTTTCATGGTTCTATTACTAATGGTGGCGTTATTCATGGCGATATGCCTTTTGCTGGTTTTAACAACCAAGGTAAAGACTGTAGAACAGATCACAAAACGAATGTCGCGGACTCCAGTCAGCCGACTCAAAGTGACTTTCTTAAAGATGCGTCAATGAATCTCTTCTATGATTTTTTTGGTGTGGAACCTGATGAGCATAATAAAGTTCGCGACAATGGCATTTTTACGAAAATAAGTAATCACGCTAATGATTGTGGTACAGAGATAAAAAATAAAATAACTCAAGATAAGCTTTATATTTGGGTAGAAGGTTCTTGTGAAATTAAGGCGGATGAATATAAAGCTTTGGCGACCGCTTCTATGGCAACTGACGGCGTATTAATACTTGTTCATGACGGTGTTCTCTCGTTGATGGGAGGTAGCACGGGAGGTGAAAAGATCAAAGGTATTTTATTTCACTTCAACTATGACTTTTCACCTCAAGTCAATGGCACCCATTGGAATAACTTGTATGCTAAAAATGCACTTTATCCTGCAGGTGCTGCCAACGGAAATTTTCCAACAGAGTACTTGAGCAAAGCCACATTTTATCAACACGGAGCCTTTACTATGACGGGAGGGCAAATTCTTGATATTAACGGGCAAGCCGCATTGTTTAATACATCATTAAATATGCGGTACAACGGTGATGTTTTTCGCAGTGTATTTGACCCATTTGCCCAACCTCGCTGGATAAAAGGATCATGGCATGACTTCTAAACAAAAAGGTTTCACTCTCATTGAGGTGATGATTTCCTTTCTGCTTATTGCGTTTGGAGTGTTGGGTTTAGCAAAACTTCAGGCTTATATGGAGCAAAAAGCTGAATTTGCTGCAAGTAGTCTAAGCGCATTGCACAAAGCGGAAGCAAAACTAGAGAGTTTTCGTACTCGTTTCTTTAAATGGGGCCAGCAGTGGTGCTGGGACAATTAAGTTTGTTGATATTGTCGATGGGGCCGATACTGCCAATGGATTGACTTGGTCTGTAACGAGTCCATCCAGTGCTCTTTCTACATCAGTGAAATCAATTAAAGTCGTTGCTAAATGGTCAGATCGCACAAAAATAGAGCACTCAATTGAACTTGAAACCATGATTTCCAAATACAGCGAGTTTGATACGCACTAAATTGCTTTTCGCTGCTTTCTGTCTTGGTTGCAGATAAAAATAACCACAATGTATTAGAAATTGGTACTGACTTTGTTGCATTTTCATGATTGATGATGTTAGTGAATTGTTTGTTCTTATCGCGTTTTTTGCAAAATATGTCTCCGAATATGGAAAAAGTGACGGAATCTTGTGCTTTTGATTTGCGCTTTCAATAGAATATGACGTTGAAAAAGAGGCGAAAGCGATTAGTTATATTCGCCTGACACAGCAACATCATTGATTATGGAGTTACCATGAGTAACCAAGCAGTAAATCAAGCGCCCTCTCCGAAGCCGAGCGGAATGGACCGTTTTCTAAACTTTATTGAGCGGGCGGGGAACAAAATTCCAGATCCCGCTATTTTGTTCTTCTGGGCATTAATCATCACGTGGGCCGCGTCTGCTCTGTTGTCGAATGTGACGTTTGACATTCCCAACCCACGCACCGGTGAAGCGCTTGCGATAAACAACCTTCTGACTGGCGAATCTTTAGCAAGTTTCCTCGCAAACATGGTGAAAACTTTCACAGGCTTTGCGCCACTTGGTATTGTGTTGGTGGCGATGCTGGGGGTTGGGGTTGCCGACTCTTCAGGCTTTATCACCACAGGTCTGAAGAAAATGCTCAACTTCACCCCTGCGAAATTGCTCACACCAATGCTGATTTTGGTTGCGATCGTATCGCACACCGCAGCGGACGCAGGCTATGTACTGGTGATTCCACTGGGCGGGATTATCTTCCATGCAGCGGGTCGCCATCCTCTGGCGGGCATTGCGGCGGCGTTTGCTGGCGTATCCGGCGGTTTCTCTGCCAACTTTATTCCTTCTGGTATCGATCCTCTGTTGGCTGGCTTTACTCAGACCGCTGCGCAAGTACTTGATCCTCAATATGTGGTTAACCCTCTGGCCAATATATTCTTCACCGGTCTCTCCTCAGTTCTTATTGTCGCGATTGGCTGGTATGTGACCGAGAAGATCATCGAACCACGCTTGCAGAAAATGCCTGTAGACGTGGATGCTGAAGAAGCACCTGATCTCGGTTCCTTTACTGACATCGAGTCGAAAGCTTTCCGTTACGCGGGCTGGGCGATGTTGGCTGGCATTGCGCTTTTAGTGGTGGCGTTGCTGCCAGAGAACTCGGCTCTGCGTTCGCCAGAAGGGGAAATCACCGCTTTTTCTGCGCCGATCATGAAATCGATTGTGCCACTGATTTTTATCCTATTTATTATTCCGGGCTATGTGTACGGCAAAGTGTCGGGCACATTTAAAACCAGTAATGACATCATTAAAGCGATGGCGGATACCATGTCGACCATGGGCGCTTATATCGTCATGTCATTCTTCTGCGCTCAGTTTCTTGCTGCGTTTGCACAATCCAATTTGGGTACCATGCTGGCGCTTTACGGCGCAGAAGGGCTTAAAGCGATGAACTTGCCCGGTGAAGCGACTATTGTTGGCATGATCTTGTTAACCGCTTCAGTTAACTTGTTGATTGGCTCTGCGTCTGCCAAATGGGCGTTGATCGGCCCGATCCTAGTGCCAATGCTAATGGCAGTGGGGATTTCTCCTGAGCTGTCTCAGGCGGCGTACCGCGTGGGCGACTCTGTGTCCAACATCATTTCACCGTTGATGGTGTTCTTCCCGCTGGTGGTGGTGTACTGCCAACGTTACGTGAAAGCGACGGGGATCGGCACACTGGCGTCGCTGATGATGCCATTCTCGATTGCGATGCTGATTGGCTGGACGTTATTCCTGCTTGCTTACTGGGCATTGGGCATTCCGCTTGGTATTCAGGCGCCATACACCTACAGCATGTAAATAAAGAAAAGCCCGCGACAGCGGGCTTTTTCATATCAGTGCCGTTAGTCGGCTTTGAGGTACTTCGCGTGAAACGCCAAATGATCGGCAATAAAGCTTTGAATAAAGAAGTAGCTGTGGTCATAACCAGGATGCATTCTCAGCGTGATATCAATATCCCTCTCTTTAGCGACGCTCATCAGTGTTTCCGGCTGGAGCTGCTCTTGCAGGAAGCTATCCGCTTCGCCCTGATCAATCAGAATGGGGGTGCGCACCAAGTGCGATTTAAACAGTTCGACCGCGTCGTAGTGTTCCCAGGCCGATTTGTCGTCGCCCAGATAATGGCGAAACGCTTTCTGACCCCATGGCACTGCCATCGGATGGCAGATAGGGCTGAAGGCAGAAATTGAGGTGTAGTGGTTCTGGTTTTTCGCACCAATGGTCAATGCGCCGTGGCCGCCCATACTGTGGCCGGAAATCGCCTTACGCGTGCTGACCGGAAAATGGGTTTCGATAAGCGCTGGTAATTCATCAACGATGTAACTGTACATCTGATAGTTGGCTTTCCATGGCTCCTGCGTCGCATTAAGGTAAAAACCAGCACCCAAGCCGAAATCGTACGCACCGTCGGGATCATCCGGTACGTGCTCGCCACGGGGACTGGTGTCCGGTGCGACAATCGCAATGCCGAGTTCAGCCGCTTTTTGAAACGCGGCGGCTTTTTGCATGAAGTTTTCATCGGTGCAGGTCAGCCCGGACAACCAGTACAATACGGGGACTGGTGTGCCCGCGGTGGCTTGAGGCGGCAGATAAATCGCAAAGCGCATGTCGCAGCTCAACACGTCCGAATGATGCTGATACTGTTTGTGCCAGCCATCAAACACTTTGGCCTGAGTAAGATTGGTTAAACTCATGGTGACTCCTTTGACGAGGTATTGCCTGCCCAGACAATGTTGCAGCTTTGCTGGCTGCAACATTCTATTATCCGGTCAGCATCGCCCGTCATTGCTGAGGGTTGGCGATTATTTGAAATGGATCACCGAGCGAATGCTTTCACCCGAATGCATCAGCTCAAACGCTTGGTTGATCTCGTCGAGCGGCATGGTGTGAGTAATGAACTCCTGCAGACCAAATTCACCCGCCAGATACTGTTCAACAATGCCCGGCAGTTGTGAACGACCTTTCACGCCGCCAAATGCGCTGCCGCGCCATACTCGGCCAGTCACCAGCTGGAATGGACGGGTAGAGATCTCCTGACCTGCGCCCGCAACACCAATGATGACGGATTCGCCCCAACCTTTGTGACAGCATTCCAGCGCCTGGCGCATCACGTTCACGTTGCCGATACATTCGAACGAGAAGTCGACGCCGCCGTCAGTCATCTCGATGATAACGTCCTGAATCGGCTTATCGAATTTCTGTGGGTTGATGCAGTCGGTCGCTCCCAGTTGTTTCGCCAGTTCGAATTTCTTCTCATTGATATCGATACCAATAATACGGCTCGCGCCAACCATTCGAGCGCCGATGATCGCGGACAAGCCGATACCACCCAGACCAAAGATGGCAACGGTGTCGCCTTTTTTCACTTTGGCGGTGTTCATGACTGCGCCCATACCCGTGGTCACGCCACAACCCAGCAGACAGATCTCTTCCAGTGGTGCTTCTTTGTTGACTTTCGCTAACGAGATTTCTGGCAGCACGGTGTATTCAGAGAAGGTCGAACAGCCCATGTAGTGGAAAATGGGTTCGCCATCTTTGTAGAAACGCGTCGTGCCGTCTGGCATCAAGCCTTTGCCCTGAGTGGCACGCACGGCGCTACACAGGTTGGTTTTGCCTGATTTACAGAACTTACATTCGCCACATTCGGCGGTGTAGAGTGGAATGACGTGATCGCCCACTTCCACGCTGGTGACGCCTTCACCAACCATTTCAACGATACCGCCGCCTTCATGGCCAAGGATCGCCGGGAATACGCCTTCAGGATCATCACCAGACAGGGTAAACGCGTCCGTGTGGCAAACGCCCGATGCGACGATGCGCACCAGCACTTCGCCTTTACGTGGCAGCATAACGTCCACTTCTTCTATCTTCAGTGGTTGATTTGGGCCCCAGGCAACCGCGGCACGAGATTTAATGAATTTGTCTTGAGACATGGAGTGATTCCTTTTCATACATTGCAATCGAGTGGGGGGCGCGGCTAAACGCCCAACCAAGATTGTCAGTATAGTCCTTTCATTTCGCGGTATAATTGGGTCAAAATGAGAATAACTTTTACGGCATTGTAATAATCAGCGACGGATAAGATGAAATGGCGAGTTGGGAAGGGGTGAGTGAATTTGTTGCCGTCGCAGAGACAGGCAGTTTTACTCAGGCAGCAAAACGCTTGGTAACCTCGGTGGCGAATGTCAGCCGAAGGATTGCGTTGCTGGAAGAGCGGTTGGGGGTCAAGTTGCTGCTGCGCACGACGCGTAAAGTCTCGCTCACCGAAGCCGGTCAGGTGTATTACCAGCAATGCCGTGCATTGCTGGAGGGGCTGGAGCAGGCTGAGCTGACGGTGACTCAGATGCAACAAACGCCGAGAGGTAAACTGAAAGTGACGGCGCCGGTTACCTACGGCGAACAGAAAATTGCGCCGTTGCTGAACGACTTCTTGCTGCAGCATCCGAAGCTGGAGTTGGAATTGGTTCTGACCAACCAGAAACTGGATTTGATTGAGCAGGGCGTGGATGTCGCGGTGCGTCTTGGTCAGTTGGACGATTCCAGCTTTATTGCCCGCCGCCTGAGTAATCGCCATTTGTATGTCTGTGCAACGCCGGACTATCTTGCCCAATGTGGTACGCCGCACACTCTGTCTGAACTGACTAAACACAGTTGTCTGGTCGGGACATACGATCACTGGCGTTTCAAAGAAAATCAGCAGTCGCGCTCGATTCGTGTCAAAGGACGCCTCAGTTGCAGCAGCGGCGTCGTGCTGTTAGATGCGGTGCTCAAAGGTATGGGGCTGGCGCAACTGCCGGATTATTACGTCGAAGAGCATCTGCTTTCGGGCCGTTTGGTCGAAGTGCTGCCAAGCTATCGTGATGACCGGGAAGGGGTCTGGGCGCTTTATCCGCAAAACCGCCATTTATCGCCGAAAGTGCGTTTGCTGGTGGATTATCTGGCGCAGCATTTATCTGCACCGGCGATGCCGCTATAATTGCGCCCCCAACAGATGAGGTTTCCATGACAGATACAACCGCCACTTTTACCCCTGAAGATGAACATTTCATGCGCCGAGCGATGGAACTTGCCCAGCAGGCTGAAGCAGAAGGTGAAGTGCCCGTCGGTGCGTTGCTGGTCAAGGATGGCGAGATCATTGCGGAAGGATGGAACCGTTCCATTGGTGCCTGCGATGCCACTGCGCACGCCGAAATTCAAGTGCTGCGCAAAGCGGGTGCGACGCTGCATAACTATCGTCTGCTCGATACTACCTTGTATGTGACGCTTGAACCGTGTCCTATGTGTGCGGGTGCCTTGCTGCACAGCCGGGTTAAACGCATCGTCTATGGTGCGCCGGATCTCAAAGCCGGTGCGGCAGGCACAGTGATGGATCTGTTCAGCAGTCAGGCTGCGTATCACTATGCCACGGTGGAAAAGGGGTTGTTGGAAGAGGAATGCCGCCAGCAACTGCAGGCGTTTTTTCAACGTCGGCGCAAAGAGATCAAAGCGCAGAAAGAGGCGTCAAAGCGCGATGCTGGGCAAGATGATGGCGCGACTAACTAACGAGAAGAGAGATAAGCGGGCAAACATCTACCGAGCGTAGATGTTTGCGAATGATTAAGCGTGATTGACAAGATGAACGAAAATACGGTTACGTGCGCTAATTTTTCTTTTAGTGTTGGCTAATTTACGTTTGCGGCGGTTAGCGGCAACGGTTTTATTTAGGCGTTTTGATTGGACACGACGTCTCAACATCACGACCTCCTGCTTACGACAAAAAATCCCCATCAGCTCTGCTTGTTCCCATCACTGGGAGTGAAGAATGAATGGAAATGGTTGACTGAGAACTCAAGCGCAGTACGCGCTAAAGCCGCCTCTACTGGCTAATAAGGCGCGTTCAGTGACAACGCGCCAGTAAATAGCGAATGGGCGATTTTAGAGAAATCCTTCCCCAAAAATCAATCCACCACGAGAAAAATCCTCGGCAGGAACTACTTTTCTGCCGAGACAGATGAGAGCTCGGCTTCATCCGACGGTTCAGATGCAACATCCGATATCTCATCGGGGGTGAGTAACTCTTCGCCTTCAAGCGGTGGAATAACCAATATTTCCCCGTCATCATTGGCTTGTAAATAAGATCGTTGCCCCACATGACCGATGATCGACTGATAGTAGCGGCGAATGTTTTCCACGTAATTTCTCGCCTCATCACCACGGGCAAAGCCGTAGCGGGTTTGGCTAAAATATTTCTTCTGCCTTAGCAGTGGCAATCTCTCTTTGACATCGCCCCAAGAGTCGGGGTTAGCGCCCTGTTTTTTGGTCAAACGGCGCGCGTCCATCATATGACCGAAGCCAACATTGTAAGAGGCCAAGGCAAACCAAATTTTCTCATGCTGGGGAATCGATTCTGGCACACGTGAGACAATACGCCGCAGATACTCAACACCACCTTTGATCGATTGTTCCGGATCGAGGCGATTTCTCACCCCAACGCTTTTCGCCGTGGGTAGGGTTAACATCATCATGCCGCGCACACCCGTAGGCGATTTAGCCAGCGGGTTCCAATGGGACTCTTGATAGGCCAATGCAGCGATCAAGCGCCAGTCAAATTCCGCTGAATATTGCTCAAACAGCGGTGCCCATTTCGGTAAGCGGCTGTCGAGCGCACGAATAAAGGCTCGTGTGTCGACATAATCAAAGGAACCGATGTGGCCGATGTACTTTTCTTCGAGACGCGCCAGCTCCCCCGATTGGTTCACATCGCCAAAAAACTCGATCAACATGGCGTACAGCGATTCATCTGGCGAGCGGCGCACAAACCAAGAGACGGGCTGATCTTCTGTCAGCTCAAAAGCCAGCGCAAGATCCGGATACAAACGCTGGGCAAGAGAGAGCTCAACCGAATCGGTTACGGTAAAACGCAGTTCACCTTGCGAAACCTTTTTCAGCAGATCGTTGGTGTCAGCGTTGGAGATCACTTGGAAGGCAAGCTCGGGGTAATCCTTCTGCAATCTTCTGAGCGTGGAAGCGTACTGAGATTGTTTAACCACTTGTAACGTAGCCGCTGCGGCGTCATTGATGCTGTCATCGTCTTGCGCTTCGCTGCTGGCGTTTCTGTTGTTTTTCTGATTGGTAGCTAATGAGCTGCTCAAGGTTGCGCGGGCGTAAATCGCCATTCTTGTACACCACTTGTTGGCTGACGTAGTAATACGCAGGTCCCGGGCGAAACTGGTTAACGGCATTTTTGCTTTGGCTTAATCCGGTCGCGATCAGGTCAATATCACCACGCTTGAGCATTGGAAACAGTTCTGCTTGGCGGTAAGCGGGTTTGATTTCCAAACGCACGCCGAGTTGATCAGCAAATTGACGGGCCAGTTCATAATCTAAACCGGCTTGACCATCGGGGCCGATGTAGTAAGAGAGCTGGTTATTGAGCGTTCCCACGCGCAGTACGCCACGTTGTTTGATCTGATCCAGCTCGCTGGCGGGTTTTGACTCTATCTGACAGGCAGAGAGCATCAGCACGGCGGCCGAGAGTAGAAGATAGTGGCGGATTCTGGCGAACGGGATCAAGCGCATTAACGATATTCTCAAGAAGCAATAGGTCCCTTTATATCAAAGCTCGCTGCACTGGCAAAGTAAAAGCCTGATTTCTCATCGCCGATGTTTAAGCGACAGAACATTTTGCCTGTATTGCTAGTTTGACAAAAAAAATGACGCAAACGGTTGCTTTTGCTGTTACATCACAAAAGTAAATCCATTATAATGCGCCCGCAAAGGAGAGGTGGAATCGGCATAAGTTCGCAAGTTTTTCATTAAGTTTTTGAATTTATTCCAATATCACCTTAATCAATTGCATAAGAGACCTAAGCACATGAGAATTTTGCGTGGCTCCCCAGCTCTTTCTGAGTTTCGTGTTAACAAACTTCTGGAACTTTGTCGTGAACAAGCCCTGCCTGTGAGCGGTATTTACGCTGAGTTCATGCACTTTGCCGACCTCAAAACCGAGTTAGACGCTCAGGAACTGGAAAAGTTAGAGAAGCTGCTGACTTACGGTCCAACCATTCAAGAACACGAGCCACAGGGCTTACTCCTGCTGGTGACGCCTCGTCCGGGCACTATTTCTCCTTGGTCTTCTAAAGCAACGGATATTGCGCACAACTGTGGTCTGGCGTCGATCAAACGTCTGGAACGCGGTACGGCATACTACGTTGAGAGCGAAGTGGCGCTGACGCAAGAGCAGGTAACCACTCTGCAAGCCTTGCTGCACGATCGCATGATGGAAGTGGTGTTCACGGAACTCGACGCGGCACAAGCGCTATTTAGCGTGGCAGAGCCAGCGCCAATGACTCAGGTGGATATCCTCTCTGGTGGTCGTGTTGCGCTGGAAGAAGCCAACGTTTCCCTTGGTCTGGCACTGGCGGAAGATGAAATTGATTACTTGGTGGAGAACTTCATCAAGTTGGGTCGCAACCCAAATGACATCGAGCTGATGATGTTTGCTCAGGCCAACTCTGAGCACTGTCGTCACAAAATTTTCAATGCGGATTGGACTATCGACGGTGTTGATCAGGACAAATCGCTGTTCAAGATGATCAAGAACACCTTCGAAACCACGCCGGATCACGTGCTGTCTGCCTACAAAGACAACGCGGCGGTGATGACCGGTTCGAAAGTCGGCCGTTTCTTCCCGGATCCGGACTCACGTCAATACACCTACCACCACGAAGACGCCCACATTCTGATGAAAGTGGAAACGCACAACCACCCAACGGCGATTTCGCCTTGGCCAGGTGCGTCAACCGGTAGCGGCGGTGAAATTCGTGATGAAGGCGCAACCGGTATCGGTGGTAAGCCAAAAGCGGGTCTGGTGGGCTTTACGGTATCTAACCTGCGCATCCCTGACTTTGTTCAGCCTTGGGAAAGTGATTTTGGTAGACCAAGCCGTATCGTGAGCGCCCTGGATATCATGATTGAAGGTCCTCTGGGCGGCGCGGCATTCAACAACGAATTTGGTCGTCCAAACCTGCTGGGTTACTTCCGTACTTATGAAGAGAAAGTCACCTCGCACGCGGGTGAAGAGATCCGTGGTTACCACAAGCCAATCATGATTGCTGGCGGCATGGGTAACATTCGTGACGAACACGTACAGAAAAAAGAAATCCCGGTTGGCGCGAAACTGATCGTGCTGGGCGGTCCGGCAATGAACATCGGTCTGGGCGGCGGCGCCGCGTCTTCAATGGCGTCGGGTCAGTCGGCAGAAGATTTGGATTTTGCTTCAGTACAACGTGAAAACCCAGAGATGGAACGTCGTTGTCAGGAAGTGATCGACCGCTGCTGGCAGCTGGGCGATGCGAACCCAATCGCGTTTATCCACGATGTGGGCGCGGGCGGTATCTCGAACGCACTGCCAGAGCTGGTTAACGATGGCGATCGTGGCGGTAAATTCCAGCTGCGTGACGTGCCAAACGATGAACCGGGCATGAGCCCGCTGGAAATCTGGTGTAACGAATCGCAAGAGCGTTATGTGCTGGCGGTTGCGCCGGAGCACATGGCGGCATTTGATGCCATCTGTAAGCGTGAGCGCGCACCCTATGCAGTCGTGGGCGTGGCAACGGAAGAGCGTCATCTGACTCTGGAAGACAGCCACTTCGATAACATGCCAATCGACATGCCGATGGACATTCTGCTTGGCAAGCCGCCGAAAATGCACCGTGAAGCAACCACGCTGAAAGTGACCAGCCCGGCGATTGACCGCAGCGGTATCGAACTCAATGAAGCGGTGGATCGCGTGCTGCGTCTGCCGGCTGTGGCTGAGAAAACCTTCCTGATCACCATCGGTGACCGCACCGTGACGGGTCTGGTGGCCCGTGACCAGATGGTGGGTCCTTGGCAGGTGCCAGTGGCCAACTGCGCGGTAACGGCAGCAAGCTACGACACTTATCACGGTGAAGCGATGTCTATGGGTGAGCGTACTCCTGTCGCTCTGCTTGACTTCGGCGCATCGGCGCGCCTGGCGGTGGGTGAATCTCTAACCAACATCGCGGCGACGGATATCGGCGATATCAAACACATCAAACTGTCAGCGAACTGGATGTCTCCTGCCGGTCACCCGGGTGAAGATGCGGGTCTGTACGAAGCGGTGAAAGCGGTGGGTGAAGAGCTGTGTCCTGCGCTGGGCCTGACCATTCCGGTTGGTAAAGACTCGATGTCGATGAAGACCAAGTGGAACGAGAACGGCGAAAACAAAGAAGTGACCTCGCCGCTGTCGCTTGTCATCACCGCGTTTGCGCGTGTGGAAGATGTGCGTAAGACCATCACACCACAACTGCGTACCGATCTGGGTGAAACGTCTCTGGTGCTGGTGGATCTGGGTAACGGTCAGAATCGTCTGGGCGCGACGGCACTGGCGCAAGTTTACAAGCAGTTGGGTGATAAGCCGGCTGACGTTGACAACGCCGAGCAACTGAAAGGCTTCTTCGATGCGATGCAAACTCTGGTTCGCAACGACAAACTAGTGGCTTACCACGATAAAGGCGACGGCGGTCTGTTTGTCACGCTGGCTGAAATGGCGTTCGCGGGTCACTGTGGTCTGAAAGCCAACATTGAAACGCTGGGTGACGACGTGCTGGCTGCGCTGTTCAACGAAGAGTTGGGTGCGGTGATTCAGGTCAAGAACGATGAACTGAATGCGGTATTGGCCACGCTGGCGGCTAATGGTCTGGCGGATTGTTCACACGTTATCGGTGAAGTTGACGCATCAGATGCATTTGTGGTGACTTCGGGTGAACAAGTCCTTCTGCAGCGTTCACGTACCGAAATGCGTACCATCTGGGCCGAAACGACACACAAGATGCAAGCAATGCGCGACAACCCAGCGTGTGCCGATCAAGAATTTGCGGCGAAAAAAGACAACTCAGATCCAGGTCTGAACGTGTCATTGAGCTTTGATGTCAACCAAGACGTCGCGGCACCTTACATCGCCGCTTCGATGATCAACACAGGCGCGAAGCCTAAGATGGCGATTCTGCGTGAGCAGGGCGTGAACTCACACGTTGAAATGGCGGCAGCGTTTGACCGTGCGGGCTTTGACGCAGTCGACATTCACATGAGCGACATTCTGACTGGCCAAGCGGTACTGGATGAGTACCAAGGTCTGGTTGCGTGTGGTGGCTTCTCCTACGGTGACGTGCTGGGCGCGGGTGAAGGTTGGGCGAAATCGGTGCTGTTCAATGCACAGGCTCGCGAACAGTTCGAGCAGTTTTTCAACCGTCAGGACACGTTCTCGCTAGGTGTGTGTAACGGTTGTCAAATGCTGTCTAACCTGAAAGATCTGATCCCGGGTGCAGACTTGTGGCCACGTTTCGTGCGCAACGAATCGGAGCGTTTTGAAGCGCGCTTTAGTCTAGTTGAAGTGCAGAAGTCGGATTCTGTGTTCTTCGATGGCATGGCAGGTTCTCGTATGCCGATTGCGGTCTCTCACGGTGAAGGTCGCGTGGAAGTTCGCGACGAAGCGCACCTCAGTGCGATTGAGAAATCAGGCACGGTTGCCGTCCGTTTCGTGGATAACTTCGGTAACCCGACGCAGCAGTACCCGAACAACCCGAAACGGCTCGCCAAATGCGATTACCGGTCTGACAACCAAAGACGGCCGCGTCACCATCATGATGCCGCACCCAGAGCGTGTCTTCCGCACGGTGGCGAACTCATGGCACCCAGATAACTGGGGTGAAAATGGTGCCTGGATGCGTATGTTCCAGAACGCACGTAAGAATCTCGGTTAATCGCCAGTAACAGTACCTTATCTCTTCAACCGCTAGGGCTTTGCTCTGGCGGTTTTTTTATCCAGTGATGGATAGCCAACCTCTTTTATTTGTGCTCTAATACCGCGCTTGCCAAGGGATGGCGTTGATCCCTTAATAATCCCTTAGGAAACTTTCAAATGTCGAAAAACAAAAAATTTGCTATCCGCGTAACTGAAAAACGTGAAGGTTGGGCGGCAGAGATCACTCGTCAAGTGACATCTCGTAAGACAGTTGTCTCCAAGCGCCAAATGGGTTTTGAAAGTGAAGCGCTGGCTCAAGCTTGGGCGGAAAAAGAGCTGGCTGAGTTTGTGCAAAACCAAGTTGTTCGTAACGAGCGCAAAGGCCAAATGCGCAAGGAACGTGAAGCGGAAGCGCTAAGCGCGAAAATTCGTAAAGCTGAATTACGCCGCACACGTGACGCTGAAATGGATGACGAAGAAGACGACGAAGCGTAAGCTCACGCTCTCTGACCAAACAGAAAAGCCCTGATTCGCAATCAGGGCTTTTTTCTTGTGCGCCGAGCATGGCGTTGATCTAGGAGGTGAAAGTCCTCTACGGGCTCAGTCGAGCGAGAACCGTTAGCCTATGCAAGGGTGTTCACCGTGAGGTGAAACCTGAAGGAAGCAAACGGCAAAACTTGGTTGTGACGAACAGAAATCTGATAGTAGGCCTGTACAACTTGGGTAACCTAGCAATAGATAGAATAGCCCAATGCCTCGACGGGAAGTGTGTATAGGTAAATCAGGCACGGCCAAGGGAAAGAGCAACGTCTTACCTCGGGAGATCTCATTGCCTGTCTCAGATGAGACTAACACAGCAGTGATGTTGTGTGATGGGCAATGAGAAGTCAGCAGAAGGCATAGTACTTTGAGGAAGTACAACTCAAAGGAAGGCCTGAACTGAATATATCAAGAAGCAGTCACTATTTACTCAATCATGTGGAGTCATAGCAAGATGAAAATCATCTCTACGTCCCAATGGGCGATACCGCAAGTAAAGCTCATGGTCACGAAGAATGACAAGCATGATCGGCGTAGAAAGGAGGACGAGTCTTGGTGACCCCCACTCCGCTGATGGAACAAATCAGCTCCTCAGCGAATTTGAACCATGCCCTTCGACGCGTGAAGAAGAACAAGGGGTGCGCAGGTGTCGACAGACTCGACATTGCAGCGACCATCTCTAAACTTCGACAAGCTTCAAACGGGCAAGCGCTCCGCCAGAGTCTTCTGGACGGAAGCTACCAACCTCAACCTGTTCTGGGTGTAGAAATCCCCAAGCCGAATGGTGGCGTCAGGCAATTAGGTATCCCCACGGTACTGGATAGGATAGTCCAACAGGCGATCACATCGGTGCTGACTGATATCTATGAGCCGAAGCTCTCCAACAGCAGCTACGGGTTCAGGCCGAACCGCAGTGCGCATCATGCGCTTGCGGCAGCAAGCCGCTATATCAGAGAAGGGCGGGGTTATGTAGTGGATATCGATCTAGCCAAATACTTCGACACGGTGAACCATGATAGGCTGATGCACAGATTATCTAAGGACATCAGTGATAAACGAGTATTAAAGCTCATCAGGTCCTATCTACAGGCAGGCTTAATGCGAGATGGGTTAGTAGAGCGAAGACAACGAGGAACACCACAGGGTGGTCCATTATCTCCGTTACTCTCTAATATCGTATTAGATGAACTGGACAAAGAGTTAGCGCGAAGAGGGCATAAGTTCTGTCGATATGCAGATGACTGCCAAATCTACGTTCGTAGTGAGGAAGCCGCCCATCGAGTCAAAGAGTCGATAACGGAGTTCTTGGAGCAGAAGCTAAAGCTCACGGTAAACCGTGAGAAAAGTGCAGCGACAAGAGTGACGGAGCGAGCCTACCTAAGCCATAGCTTCAAGATAGACGGAACCCTTCTGATATCAAAATCGGCACAAGCTCAAATGAAGAAGCGAGTGCGGAAAATAACGAAGCGAAATCGAGGTCGAGAGTTATCGGTAATCATCACCGAGTTAACCCAATACCTACGAGGTTGGCAGCACTACTTCAAGCTCGCCATAGGTCAAAGTGCGATGCAGCGCTTGGACGAATGGATACGGCGTCGGTTGAGATGTTACCGCCTGAAACAGCGCAAACGCAGATACAGCATAGCGACATGGTTACAACGCCAAGGTGTAACAGAGCGAAATGCGTGGAAGCTGGCGATGTCAGATAAAGGGTGGTGGCACTTAGCCCTCTCGCCCCAGTTGAATCACGCCATGCCAATCAAATGGTTCAAGGAGAGGGGATTGTACTCATTGAGAGATGGGTATGAGTCACTAAAGGTATATTCGGAACCGCCGTATGCGACCCACGCTTGTACGGTGGTGTGAGAGGATGGAGGCCGTGAGGCCTCCTCCTACTCGATTTCATCTTTTGGCGTTGCCGTTTTTATTCGAAGCAATCGGATGAAATCGATAGGCTGAGTGAAGCGTCGTTTTTTACGACATACGGCGGTTGATTACCCCATTTACCTGATGGTACAAGCGTTTGCTGATAAATCTGTCTGCTCTTATGCTTTGGTAGATCAATATGTTGCAAGCCATCCGACAGATCGTTGGCTTCACCGTAATCGAAATCTAAGTGAGAAGTGGCTTTTTCTTTTTGTGACAAAATGCACTTGGCTCGATTTTGTACACCGTCGATTTGCCATTCAACCTGAGTGGGCCGTGCATCCAGATCTAAGTCCGTTGGCGCTGTTTGAGCTAAAAGGTCAGTATCGTTCTGTAGTCGTTGAACGGTGAACTGTTCTTGTAGGTACTGGGCTATTTCGCCACTTGGCTCTCCAGCAGAGTGTGCGAAAAGAGAGGGGCTCAGCAGCATAGCGCTGAGCGAGAGATGGAAACGTTTGGGTAGCATTGAATCAGAATCGACACTGGAAATAACATCCAAACATCATAAAGACGAATTAAACACTGTTCAATTATGCTTTTGTATTGATTTGTATGGCCCCAGTAAAAACCGGGGCGAGCTTACAATGGGATCTGCCCGGTGGTGATGGTGTCAGTGTCGGCGTCGACCAACTCTTCAATATAGCTTTCAACCACTTGTTCTACTGAGTCATCGTCTTGACGGAAGTAGGCAATATGAAAGATGGCATCGCCTTCATTCACCAGAGGTAGCGTTTGTTGGCCAATCACAATCCCGCCTTTCGGTGCTAGCAGCTCAACTTCATCATGACCAAGGGGAGAGCTGATGTAGGCGAGTGTTTCTCCTTTCTCTACCTTGGCACCGAGGTTGACCACAGTGCGCAGAATGCCGTTGCCCGAAGCGCGTACCCAACTGGTTGATTTGGCAATCACCGGATCAGGGAAGCGTTTACGGCTGGCGCGCAGCATGCCAATGGACTGCATCACCCGTTTGACACCATGCACACCGGCGCTGATAGAAAGCGGATCAAAACGTAGCGCTTCACCTGCTTCATAGGTTAAGACCGGAATTTGACACTTTTCTGCTTCCGAGCGAAGGGAACCATCGCGCAGCGCAGAATCGACGATCACGGGGGCTGCAAAAGCTTTGGCGATCTTCAGTGTCTCAGGATTGCTGAGATTGGCTCGGATCTGCGGCAGGTTGGTACGGTGAATCGCCCCTGTATGCAGATCGATAATATAGTCCGCTCTGAGCGCTATATTGTTGAAAAACGTATGGGCCATACGTGATGCCAGCGCCCCTTTTTCACTGCCCGGAAAACAGCGATTAAGATCGCGCCTGTCTGGTAAATAGCGTGATTTGTGAATGAAACCAAAGACGTTGACGATCGGCACGGCAATTACAGTGCCACGGATTTTTTGTGGATCTAAGCTGTTGATGAGCTGGCGAACAATTTCCACCCCATTGAGTTTCGTCGCCGTGAATGGCCGCGTTGACCATGATAACCGGTCCCGCATAGCGGCCGTTGATCACTTCAATAGGAATCGACAGAGGTGAGTGCGTGTAGAGCTGAGCCGCATCTAACTCAATCTCTTCTCTCTGCCCCGGTTTAATCTTATGCCCCAAAATCTCAAATATCTTATTTTTCTTATTGCGAACCATAGTACTTCCTGCCTTTTTTATTCCACTGACTCTAACACGCAACCTATATCAAACCATTCGACCTTATTAAGATTACGATAAAAACTGCTAATCGTTGATTTCCTTTTTCCTGATTTTTGTCGAAAAGCGGTTAATGGAGCTTACATGGAATTTTCTTGGTTAATCCCTAAGGATTAAATATATATCATTGTTATATAAGAAATATATTTTTTACATTGCTCTACGAGCATGAGATTTTCTTACTTTGATGAAGGTTTTTACATGCGCTAATATGCGCCCCCAATTTCTGTTCTTCAAATGACAACTCGAGGTAAATATGAAAAAGACGATCACTAAAGTGGTGGCATTGTCAGTAGCAGCAATGGCATTGTCTGGCTGTGTAGGTAGCAATGCAGTAACGGGTTACGTTATGGGGTTCAATTTAAAAGCTGTTGATAATCGTTATGCTCGTGGTGGTCTAAATATGTTGTTGGCACCAGTGTACGGTTTGGCTGTTGCAGCCGATTACATCGTGTTCAACTCCCTTGAATTCTGGACGGGTAAAAACCCACTCAATGGTAAGCCTCATATTTTTGATACAAAAATGGATACCTACATCGATGTTAATCACCAGTTGGATGACTCGCTAAAAACAGCTCCGATTGCTCCATTGACAAAGCACCGCTCGATTGAGCAAGGCACGATGCAGCCAATCGATGAGAATACGGTACAAATGGACATCACTTACAATAACGGTGAAAAAGCGACGTTGACAGGCATTCGTGATGGAGAATCTGTGACTTACTACATCAATGGTAAGATGGTTGCGCAAACATCTATGGATGAGTTAGCGGCTTACGCTCGAAGTTGAGTTTGTTCTTAGCCAGCAAATAACCAACGGGCGTTAGGTTCTCGCCCGTTGGTTTGCGTTTTATGCTTTCTCTGGAATGGCTTCTAGTAAAGCAACCATTTGATCCCAGTAAAGTTGGACGGTATCAATCTTCACTTTCTCATCGGGTGAATGAGGGAACTTAATCGTTGGACCGAAAGAAACCATGTCCATGTGAGGGTAAGGTTTTTTAAACAGACCACATTCCAAACCTGCGTGGATTACCATGATGTTCGGCTTGTGGCCGTAAATGCCTTGGTACATGTCACGGAAGATAGCCATGATTTCAGAATCGGCGTCTGGCTTCCAACCTGGGTACGCGCCAGAAAGTTCAATACGTGCTCCGGCAAGCTCTGCCACTGATTTCAGCATGCTTTCCACTTGAGTACGGCCTGAATCGATCAGTGAGCGAACCAGACACAACACGCTTACTTCATTCTCTTCGGTTTTGATCACACCGACATTGAGCGATGTTTCAACCACGCCTTCAATCTCATCACTCATGCGCATTACGCCATTTGGACAAGCGTTGAGCGCGGCAATCAAACGCTGTTGATCGGCCATCAGCAAGACTTGCGCGTCGCTGGATGCTTCTTGATTAAAGGTCACCAAATTGGTTTCGACTTTACCGAGCTCAGATTTGAGCAGCTCAGTGTAAAACTCAAACAGTTCGGCCAGTTTGCTGAGGTTTTCCTCAGGCAGCGCAACGGTGACAAAAGCCTCGCGAGGGATGGCATTTCTCAAGCTACCACCACGGAACTCAATCAGACGCATGTCGAGTTCATTGGCATGGCCAGCTAAAAAGCGTGCCATCAGTTTGTTGGCGTTGCCACGACCTGTGTGAATATCACAGCCTGAGTGGCCGCCTTTGAGCCCTTTAAGGATAAGTTGGCGGGCAACATAACCTTGTGGTAGCGCTTCACGTTGGATATCAAACAACAGCTCTGCATTAATGCCACCTGCACAGCCCATGTAGACTTCGCCTTCTTGCTCTGAGTCGGTATTGAGTAGAATCTCACCTTCCAACCAACCTGCTTCAAGGCCGAATGCGCCAGTCATGCCCGCTTCTTCATCAATGGTTAGCAGTACTTCAATTGGGCCGTGTTTGATCTCGCTTGATGCCAATACAGCCAGGCAAGATGCCATACCGATGCCGTTATCTGCGCCAAGCGTGGTTCCTTTTGCGGTTACCCATTCACCATCAATGTATGGCTGGATAGGATCGCGGGTAAAGTCATGATCGGTGTCTTCATTCTTCTGTGGAACCATATCGATGTGTGCTTGCAGCACAACACCTTTTTTATTTTCCATACCCGCGGTGGCTGGTTTTTTAATAAATACATTGCCCGTTGGATCACGGCGAAACTTCTAAACCTTGCTCCGTTGCCCAAGTCACTATGTATTGTGCGAGCGCTTCTTCATGTTTAGATGGATGAGGGATAGAACAAATTTTGTCGAAAAACTGCCAAAGGGGAGTGGGGGACAGACTACTGATTTCAGAATGGAATTCAGACACGGATGACTCCTTTACATATTATTTGCCAGAAGGCGTACTGCAGCAGACCGATTTCTGCGCATAAATGCCCAGCCTGCTGATAATAAATCAGCAGCAAGCATACCACTAGCAGAGTATGGCGAGTAGTTGCGTTGATGATGCGCTTACAACGAGAGTGTCACATTCTGTGAACGTTCACCTGTCTATTTGTGTACGTTTTGTGGCTTCTTTTCGTTATGCAAAGTGCTGAATGATATTTTTGTAATTTAATTACGTTAAAAAATTGATGATAGTCAATAAATGAAATTTATGTGATAAAAGTCACTAAAAAACTTGTAATAAAATTTCTTAGTGGTATATTTATAACCAACTTCTTAAGCGAAGAAAGAAATGCTCAAAGGATGAGTCCGTTTTATCGCCTCCAAGGAACCGAGAAATCAAACATGTCTTATTGATTTAGTAAAGGTGATAGTTATGAAAGGTTTAGCTTCTGCAATGTTTTGGTCCAACCACTCGGTTTACACCAGCAACTTTGCTTACCCAACAAGCTTTGGTTACAAATAATCCAGTTAACCAACGGCATGTGACCCTGAACAGTTTGTTCACCCCTATAAATTGGAATTTTCTTTCAGTAATAGTGCTGACATGATTCTACCGCCACTCTTGTTGAGTGGCGTTTTTTTATGTCTGCATTTTCTCCCGCGTCGATTTCTCCTCTATGCATTTTATTGACTGCATTTGGTCTGTTTGACCGCATTTTTGTAATGCAAAAACGGCAAAGCGGTCGATTTATTTATTGAAAGTTTATGACATTGTCGATTTTTTCCACAACACAATTCTTAAAGCTGTTGTTTTTTCTTATTGTTTTATAAAGAAAAATATCATTACCTATCGTTTGATTTACTTTTTTCTGTCTTTGAAGCCAGTGAAATCTCGATTCGAGTAAAAAATCTATCTGGAATTTGTTATTTGATAACTTTATAATCGGCAGCCAATCGATTACGCAACCGTTTACTTTTTACCCTTACAGGATTCGATTATGCTCGAAAGGCTATTTAAACTCAGTGAAAATGGCACCAATGTGCGCACTGAGATCATCGCCGGTGTGACCACCTTTCTAACGATGGCTTACATCATTTTTGTTAACCCAGCGATTCTTGCCGATGCAGGAATGGATCGTGGAGCGGTATTCGTTGCAACCTGTCTTGCTGCGGCGATTGGTTGTTTCATTATGGGCCTGTGGGCTAATTACCCGATCGCACAAGCACCAGGCATGGGCCTGAATGCCTTCTTTACTTACGCAGTAGTGTTGGGGATGGGCTACACTTGGCAAGTAGCTCTAGCGGCGGTGTTTGTATCTGGTGTGCTGTTCATCTTGTTAAGTATCTTTAAGATCCGTGAGTGGATCATTAACTCCATTCCACATGCACTGAGAACGGGTATCTCTGCGGGTATCGGTTTATTTCTAGCCTTTATCGCGCTCAAGAATGCGGGCATTGTCGTTGATAACCCAGCCACCTTGGTGTCAATTGGCCACATTACTTCGCTGGCTCCGGTTCTAGCTTCTATCGGTTTCTTCCTCACTATCGCTTTGGTGCATCGCGGCGTCAAAGGTGCAGTAATGATCGCTATTCTTGCGGTAACCGGATTAGGTCTGGTTTTTGGTGACGTGCAATGGGCGGGTGTGATGTCAACGCCGCCAAGTATTGCTCCGACGTTCTTACAGCTAGATTTCTCCGCGGTATTTGAAGTTGGCATGATTTCGGTGGTGTTTGCTTTCCTTTTCGTTGACCTGTTTGACACTGCTGGCACCTTAGTCGGTGTAGCAACTAAAGCGGAACTGATCAAAGAAGACGGCAAAATCCCACGTCTAAACAAAGCACTACTTGCGGACTCGACGGCAACTTCGGTTGGTGCTCTGTTGGGTACTTCCAACACAACCTCTTACATTGAGAGTGTGGCTGGTGTAGCGGCAGGTGGTCGTACTGGTTTGACTGCGGTCGTTGTGGGCGTGCTGTTCCTCTTAGCACTGTTCTTCTCTCCTCTTGCAGGCATGATCCCAGCTTATGCCACCTCGGGTGCTCTTTTCTATGTAGCAATCTTGATGCTTTCGGGCCTAGTGAGCATTGATTGGCGCGACCTTACCGAAGCGGCACCAGTGGTAGTAACCTGTTTGCTCATGCCTCTCACGTTCTCTATCGCAGAAGGCATTTCGCTTGGCTTTATTGCTTACGCGGCCATTAAGCTTTTCAGTGGTAAGGGGCGCGATGTTTCTTTAAGTGTCTGGGTGATGGCGGCGATCTTTATCGTTAAGTATCTTTTCGCTTAATAGCTTTTGCTGCTGCGTTCCGGTAGAATAATCGTTTGCGCAGCTCGAAACCCAGACATTCTATTACTTTTCGGGCTCTCATCATTATGAGAGCCCGAAAACCGTTTGGGGCAACAGATTTTCAAATAATTAGGTTATTACAATGAGCAACAAATTCGTTATTACTTGGGATGCCATGCAAACTTACTGCCGCAAACTGGCTGAGCAACAAATGCCAGCAGAGCAGTGGAAAGGTATCTGGGCCGTGAGTCGCGGTGGTTTGGTTCCTGGTGCTATCTTGGCACGTGAGTTGGGTATTCGCTACGTCGACACGATTTGCATCTCTAGCTACGATCATGATCACCAACGTGACATGACCGTCATCAAAGCGCCTGAGGGCGATGGTGAAGGTTATTTGATCGTTGAAGATTTGGTCGACAGTGGTGACACGGCGCGTAAGTTGCGTGAAATGTATCCAAAAGCGAAATTGATTGCGGTGTGTGCCAAGCCATCAGGCAAAGCGCTGCTCGATGACTACGTTGTTGATATTGCACAAGATACATGGATTGAACAACCTTGGGACATGGCGCTCTCGTATGCAGAGCCAGTCAATCGCAAGCAAAAGTAAAACCGTTGTCAAAGCGTAAAAAAATGGCCCTTGCATGGGCCATTTTTTTTATTGCTGTTATACTGTTTCGCCTAAGTCTTTGATGTTAGCTAAGTGCCCTGAGTCATGTATGTCTGAAGAAGAAACCAGCAAAAACTTGTCTGAAACTCTGTTTGTGAAGCATAAACAGGCGAAAGAAACCTCGGCATTAACTCAATATATGCCAACCAGCCAGTCACTGCTGGACGAAACAGAAAGCCAAAACGGGTTACGCTTGGTACCGCAACTTGCGCCGTTTGCAGTGGGTATGGCAGGGCGTTGACCCTATCGAGCAAGAGCAAGTTTTGGCCTCTATCGCCTCTTCAAAACACTCCCGCACGGATGAGCAGTGGTTGGATACCGTCATGGGGTATCACAGTGGCAACTGGGCTTATGAGTGGACAAAACTGGGGATGTTGCATCAAAAACGAGCTGCTGAGATGTCTAAGGAAAAAGCGGCAGAAGAGCTGTTTTCCGCCTCACTTTGCTACAGCATTGCCGGATATCCTCACCTTAAAAATGACAATTTAGCCCTGCAAGCTCAGGTGCTGGCAAATCGCGCTTATCTCGAGGCCGCCGAGAAGAGTCAATACATCATCAAGCAACTGGAGATCCCTTACGAAAAGGGCACCATTGTTGCTCATCTGCATTTGACTAATACCGATAAACCGCATCCGGTGGTGATCGTCAGTGCTGGTCTCGACAGCTTGCAAACTGATATGTGGCGGCTGTTTCGTGATCATCTGGCTAAACATGACATTGCCATGCTAACGGTAGACATGCCCTCCGTCGGCTACAGCGCCAAATGGCCGTTAACCGAGGACTACAGCTGTCTGCATCAAGCTGTATTGAATGAACTGTTTTCCATTCCTTATGTGGACCATCACCGTGTTGGCCTGATTGGATTTCGTTTTGGTGGCAACACCATGGTGCGTCTATCTTTCCTTGAGCAGGACAAGATCAAAGCGTGTGTGACGCTTGGTGCACCGATTCATCATGTATTTGCTTCACCGCAAAAACTGCAAAGCATGCCGAAGATGTATCTCGATGTCCTCGCTTCGAGGCTTGGTAAAAATGTCGTGGATATTTACAGCCTCTCTGGGCAAATGGCGGCATGGTCTTTAAAAGTGCAAGGATTCCTCTCAAGCCGTAAAACCAAAGTGCCAATCTTGGCAATGAGTTTAGAAGGCGACCCCGTTTCTCCCCATTCAGACAATCAGTTAGTTGCGCTTTACAGCAATTATGGCAAAGCGAAGCAAATTAGCGCCAAAACAATTACACAAGGATATGAGCAATCCCTCGATTTGGCGATAAAGTGGCTGGAAGATGAACTATTAAGGTGACAAATCTCCTAATTTAGTTAAGAGTGAAATATGAGTTTAATAAAATAACCTCATGATAAATAAAAATTATTGTCATTCTTAACATTGAAGAAAATGGAGATTCAATATGTCAGAAGTGACGAATAACCCAACTCATAACCGTTTGTTGACCAAACTGCGTGCAATGGGACCTTACCTGAGAGATCCTCAGTCTAAGGAAGGGCATTACTACTTTGACTGCTTGTCTGTTTGTGTAGATGATCGAAAATCCCCTGAACTGCGTGAGTTTTGGGGTTGGTGGATGGTGCTTGAATCTGTCGAAGGGGGATTCACGGCGAAATACCATGCAGGGAAATACGATACAGACGGAAACTGGCTCAATGAAGCGCTGCCTAAAAAAGTCGCGACGGAAGTGAACCAAACTCAGCACTGTTTTCATGCCAAGCTGGTGAAAACCTTGGATGAACAGTTTAAGTTAACCGTCGCCTATCATGACGAGTCGGTAGAATTTGTCTGATTTTCTAAGGCTTGCGCTCTAACAATTAAAAAGGTGCGATTTTCGCACCTTTTCTGCTTGTGAATTGCCGATTAGATTGCTAAAACAACCACTCTTATCTTAATTTGTGTTTCATTTTAGAAGACATCATGACTACGAATCAACAAAGCAGCGCAGCATTCCAGGCAAAAACGGTCGTTGTTAAGCTGGGCACCAGTGTGTTAACCGGTGGGACATTGGCACTTGACCGAGCTCATATGGTTGAGCTGGCTCGCCAGTGTGCAGAACTCAAAAAGCAAGGCCATTCGGTGGTCGTTGTTTCGTCAGGGGCAATTGCTGCCGGGCGAGAGCACTTAGGTTACCCGGCGCTACCCAATGCGATGGCGAGCAAGCAGTTGCTGGCGGCTGTTGGGCAAAGCCAGTTGATTCAGACGTGGGAATCGTTGTTCGCCATCTACGGAATAAAAATCGGCCAGATGCTGCTCACTCGTGCGGATCTAGAAGATCGCGAGCGTTTTCTTAACGCGCGTGACACCATCAATGCCTTGGTCGAAAACGACATCATTCCGGTGGTCAACGAAAATGATGCCGTCGCCACCAGCGAAATCAAAGTCGGCGACAACGACAACCTTTCTGCCTTAGTCGGTATCTTATGCGGTGCAGATAAGCTTTTGCTGCTCACCGATCAAAAAGGGCTGTTTACGGCCGACCCGCGCAAAGATCCCAATGCGGAGCTGATCAAAGAAGTGAAAACCATCGATGACACGTTACGTAAAATCGCGGGTGGGAGTGGTACCACGCTTGGCACTGGTGGCATGGCGACCAAACTGCAAGCGGCCGATATTGCTCGCCGCGCAGGTATTGAAGTCATCATCGCTGCTGGCCGCGCAGAAAACGTGATTTTTGATTCACTGGGCGATACGCCGCAAGGCACCCGTTTTTTGCCATGCGAAGAGGCATTGGAAAACCGCAAACGCTGGATCTTGGCCGGCCCTGCCGCGTCAGGAGACATCGTCATCGACGGCGGCGCGGTGAAAGCGGTGCTGGAAAAAGGCAGCAGTCTGCTGGCGAAAGGGGTTACTAAGGTGTTGGGCGAGTTTTCTCGCGGTGAAGTGGTCCGCATCACTAATGAAAAAGGCCAGCTGATCGCTCGTGGTATTGCCAGCTATTCGCACCAAGATATGGCAAAAATCGCAGGGAAACACAGTAAAGACATCATCTCTATTTTGGGCTACGACTATGGTTCAGAAGTGATTCACCGTGATGACATGGTAGTGATTCAAGAATAGTCGGCAACAGCAAAGAGGATTTCAGGTGGAATTGACCAATTTAGGCAAAGCGGCAAAAGAGGCCGCTTTTCAACTCGCGACCGCCTCCACGGCGCAGAAAAACCGTGCATTGGCGCTGATTGCCGATGAGCTTGAGGCTAACGCCGCGGATATTTTAGCAGCGAATGCCAAAGACATTGAACTGGGGCGTCAGGCGGGTTTAAGCGACGCTATGCTGGATCGTCTACTTCTTAATGAGCAGCGCTTGCATGGCATCGCTAACGATGTACGTAACGTCATCAGCCTTGCTGATCCAGTCGGTAGTGAGATTGACAGTAAAGTGTTGGAAAACGGCATGCAGCTTTCTCGCCGCCGCGTGCCATTAGGGGTGGTTGGCGTCATTTATGAAGCGCGCCCGAATGTGACGATTGATATCGCGGCGCTGTGTCTGAAAACGGGTAATGCCAGCATTCTACGTGGCGGGAAAGAGACGTTCTTCTCCAACATGGAACTGGTGAATGTAATTCAATCGGCACTGGCCAAAGCCAATCTGCCAGCCGCATCGGTGCAGTATATTGAAAAGCCTGATCGCGAGTTGGTCAATCAACTGCTGAAAATGGATGAGTACGTGGACATGATTATTCCACGTGGCGGTGCTGGTCTGCACAAAATGTGCAAAGAGAACAGTACCATTCCGGTCATCATCGGCGGTTTTGGTATCAGTCATATTTTTGTTGATGAGAGCGCAAACCTAGCAAAATCACTCGATGTCGTTGAAAACGCCAAAGTGCAGCGCCCATCGGCGTGTAACTCGCTGGACACGCTGTTAGTCCACCAGCAGGTTGCAGCAGAGTTCCTGCCTATGCTGGTGGCGCGTTTGAATGACAAAGTGACGTTTGTCGCAGAGCCGCAAGCGAAAGCGTTGATGGGAAGTGCCGACCATCTGCGCGATGCACAAGAGGGCGATTTTGACACGGAATGGCTAAGCTACACACTGGGTGTGAAAGTGGTGGCGGATGTGGCCCAAGCGATTGAACACATGCGTGAGCACAATGCCAGCCATTCGGATGCGATCATGACCAACAGTTTGGAAAATGCTGAGCGCTTTATTAACTCAGTGGATTCGGCGGCGGTGTACGTCAACGCGTCTACCCGTTTTACCGATGGCGCGCAATTTGGCCTTGGCGCTGAAGTGGCCGTGTCAACGCAAAAACTGCACGCCCGTGGCCCGATGGGGTTGGAAGAGCTCACCAGCTACAAATGGGTCGGCAAAGCCAATTACCTGCCACGCAGTTAACATAACCTGCGAATATCAGCGCGAAAGGGGCCATCATGGCCCCTTTTTGTTTTATTCGCTTAGGCAATTCCGCTACACTAGCTCACATTTCATCACTCGAATTAGGCTGAATAAAACAAGCGAAAAGTCCATTTTTGCTCCTCGAGTGTTGACCGGTTTATCCATTATTGGGAGGTGATATGCATTGTCCCTTTTGTTCCGAAAACGACACCAAAGTGATCGACTCTCGTTTGGTGGCCGACGGGCATCAAGTCCGTCGGCGTCGTCAATGTTTGGCGTGTAATGAACGCTTTACCACATTTGAAACCGCTGAATTGCTGATGCCGAAAGTGATCAAGTCCAACGGCAATCGTGAACCATTCAATGAAGACAAAATGGTTGGTGGCATCCAGCGTGCACTAGAAAAACGCCCAGTGAGCGCTGATGCGATTGAATTGGCGATCAGCATGATCAAATCTAAGCTCAGAGCGACTGGTGAGCGGGAAGTGCCGAGTAAAATGATTGGTAACTTAGTCATGGAGCAGCTCAAACATCTCGATAAAGTGGCTTACATCCGTTTTGCTTCTGTCTACCGTAGCTTTGAAGATATTCGCGAGTTTGGCGAAGAGATCGCGAGGTTAGAAGATTAGCCATGAACCCATCCCCATTTACCGCTTTTGATTACCAAATGATGACTCGGGCAATTGCCCTTGCCAAACGGGGCATCTATACCACTGCGCCAAACCCGAATGTGGGTTGTGTGCTGGTGCGTGACGGAGAAATTGTCGGCGAAGGTTATCACGTACGAGCTGGCGAGCCACATGCGGAAGTGCATGCCCTGCGCATGGCGGGCGAAAAAGCACGCGGCGCTACGGCGTATGTGACCTTAGAGCCTTGTTCTCACTATGGCCGTACTCCACCGTGCGCTGAAGGGTTAACTAAGGCGGGCGTAGCGAAAGTGATTGGTGCGATGCAAGATCCCAATCCGCAAGTGGCCGGACGCGGTTTTCAAATGCTGCGAGATGCCGGTATTGACGTGCACGTCGGCCTCATGGAAGCCGAAGCCGTCGCTCTCAACCCTGCTTTTATTAAGCGCATGCAAACGGGCATGCCGTTTGTGCAGCTGAAAATGGCGGCATCTTTAGATGGGCAAAGTGCGCTTAGCAACGGTCAGAGCCAGTGGATCACCTCCGCGAATGCCCGTCGTGACGTACAACGGTTTCGCGCCAAAGCGGGAGCGATTTTATCGACCAGCAAAACCGTGATTGAAGATAACGCCTCACTCAATGTGCGTTGGTCTGAGCTGCCCGCTTCAGTGCAAGCGCACTATGAAGAAAGTGACCTGCGCCAGCCCGTACGAGTGATTTTGGATCGTCAGTCGCAACTCACTTCTTCGCTCAAGCTTTTCCAAACGCCTGGGGAACGAGTGTTCGTCAGTCCACTTGGCGATCTTGCCCCAGAGTTTGATGAGCAAGGCAGTCTGGATCTGACTCGTACGCTGCAAAGCCTTACCCACAAATTCAACGTCAATCATGTCTGGGTTGAAGCCGGGGCCACTTTGGCTGGGGCTCTGCTCAGCAAAGGCTTGGTTGATGAGTTGATTGTCTACCTAGCCCCTAAGTTAATGGGCAGTGATGGTCGCGGGCTGATTGGCGCACTTGGTCTGAGCGATATGGCGCAAGTGATGGATTTAACCATTAAAGACGTACGCATGGTCGGCCCTGATATCCGCATCATCGCGACCCCTAAAGAGAAAGAAAATTAAATGTTTACAGGAATTATCGAAGCCGTAGGCACGCTGACGGCGATCACTCCGCGCGGCGAAGACATCAGTGTGACGGTGCAAACTGGTAAGCTGGATATGTCGGATGTGAAGCTAGGCGACAGTATTGCCACCAATGGTGTTTGCCTCACCGTGATCGATTTTGGCCCGAACTATTACAGCGCTGATCTCTCCCTGGAGACGCTGAAAAAAACCGGTTTTGCGCATTATCAGGTAGGCTCCAAAGTCAATTTAGAGAAAGCCATGTTGCCAACCACCCGTTTTGGTGGACACATCGTTTCGGGGCATGTTGATGGCGTAGGGGAAATTGTTGAGCGCAATCAGGTGGGCCGGGCGATCGAGTTTCTGGGTACAGATGCCAGCAGAGATAAGCAAATATGTCGCTGAAAAAGGCTCGATTACGGTTGATGGCATCAGTCTTACCGTCAATGACCTGCGTAAAAACGCCTTTAAGCTGACGATCGTACCGCATACGGGCGAAGAGACGACCATCAATGATTTTCACGTTGGGCGCAAAGTGAATCTGGAAGTGGATGTACTAGCGCGCTACATGGAGCGTCTGTTGCAAGGAAATCAGGCGCAAGAGGCACCTGAATCTCGCCTTACTATGGCGTTTCTGCAACAGAATGGTTTTGCTTAGTTCACAGAACGTTAGCACGCTTATTGACACATTGAGACGATAATTCAGACTACACAGAATGTAACGCTCTGCACTTAATTGACAGGAAAGAGACTATGCCGATCAGCACTCCACAGGAAATTATCGACGATATCCGTTTGGGGAAAATGGTTATCCTCATGGATGACGAAGACCGTGAAAACGAAGGCGACCTGATCATGGCCGCAGAACACATTTCGCCTGAAGCGATTAATTTTATGGCGACCCACGGGCGCGGCCTGATTTGTCTGACCATGACCAAAGAGCGCTGCAAGCGTCTTGGCTTGCCACCAATGGTGCAGGACAATAACGCCCAGTACACCACCAATTTTACCGTCTCGATTGAAGCGGCCGAAGGGGTGACCACCGGGATTTCTGCCGCCGATCGCGCGCGTACCGTACAAGCTGCGGTTGCCAAAGAAGCGAAAGCGGCGGATCTGGTTCAGCCGGGGCACATTTTTCCTCTCGCGGCGCAAGATGGCGGCGTGTTAACTCGCGCAGGTCATACCGAAGCGGGATGTGATTTGGCGCGCCTTGCCGGGTTGGAGCCTGCCTCCGTGATTGTCGAGATCCTCAATGATGACGGCACTATGGCGCGTCGCCCAGATTTAGAACTGTTTGCCGAGAAGCATGGTTTGAAGCTTGGCACCATCGCTGATCTTATCGAGTATCGTAACAACACCGAAACCACCATCGAGCGTGTTGCTCAGTGCCAACTGCCGACGGAATACGGCGAATTTACGTTGGTGACTTATCGCGACATCATCGACCAGCAGATCCATTTTGCTCTGTGTAAAGGCGATTTAAAACAAAACACACCATTGGTGCGCGTGCATTTGCAAGACACCTTTACTGATCTATTGCGCAGTGACCGCAATGCTGAGCGCAGCTGGACGCTCGATAAAGCGATGGCCCGTATCGGCCAAGAGGGTGGAGTGTTGGTTATTCTTGGCAACGAAGAGTCGCCAGAGCTTTTGATCCACCGCGTGAAAATGTTTGAAGCGCAAGATAAAGATGATGCGCCGAAGCTGGCGAAAAAGCAGGGAACATCACGCCGTGTTGGGGTTGGCTCTCAAATTCTGGCCGATCTCGGGGTGCATGACATGCGTCTGCTCTCCTCATCAAATAAGAAGTATCATGCGCTGGGCGGCTTTGGCCTCAACGTGGTTGAGTACGTGTGTGAATAGCCAACTGACGTTCGTGTGACCGATAAGAGAAACGCAGCCCCCGCTTGGCTGCGTTTTTTTACCTGAGTTTTTCCTTCTAACGGACTAAAACTGGCAGATAACAGCCCCGCTGGCAGGATAATCGGCGGCGAAATACCATTAGATATTGCTCACAAATTTGTGCTAGAATCCGGCGATTCTCACTTGATGAACATAGTTAAAGGAAGGCTTATGAAAGTGATCGAGGGTGGCTTCCCCGCGCCAAACGCAAAAATTGCTATCGTTATTTCTCGTTTCAACAGTTTTATTAACGAAAGTTTATTGTCTGGTGCCATCGATACTTTAAAGCGTCACGGACAAGTTAGCGATGACAACATCACTGTCGTACGTTGCCCTGGTGCAGTTGAACTTCCTCTGGTTGCTCAGCGTGTTGCTAAAACTGGCAAGTATGATGCGATTGTTTCTCTGGGCACAGTTATCCGTGGTGGTACGCCGCATTTTGACTATGTTTGTAGTGAAATGAATAAAGGTCTGGCACAAGTGTCGATGGAATTTAGCATTCCAGTCGCATTTGGTGTCTTGACTGTTGATACGATCGATCAAGCTATTGAACGCGCAGGAACCAAGGCTGGTAACAAAGGTGCAGAGGCTGCACTGAGCGCGCTTGAGATGATCAACGTTCTTTCTGAAATCGATTCCTAATGGGGGCCAGTGTGAAACCAGCCGCACGTCGTAATGCACGTCAATTCGCTTTACAAGCAATTTACTCATGGCAAATTACTAAAGAAAATGTTGCCACAATCGAAGAGCAATTTTTGTCAGGTGAAAAGTACGATGAAGAAGAACATCGCGCTGCTGAGCCTGCCTTGGCTGCTCCTGAAACTGACGTTGCATACTTCCGTGACTTGTTGACCGGTGTTGTATTGAGTCACGCGGAACTGGATAGCAAGATTCGTCCTTACGTTTCACGCCCTATGCAGGATCTGGATATGATGGAGCTGGCATTGCTCCGTCTGGCAATGTACGAAATGACGCGTCGTGAAGATGTTCCTTACAAAGTGGTCATCAACGAAGCGATTGAACTAGCGAAAGTGTTTGCGGCAGAAGATAGCCACAAATTCGTCAACGGTGTGCTGGATAAAGCCGCACCGCATGTTCGCAAAAAGTAACAAGCGTTCTACAGAAAAGGTCAGCACTCGCTGACCTTTTTTATACAAAGGAAAGGATTTTGATCTCAGGCGAATTTAATCTGATTGAAAAATACTTCGTTGGCCGTCAGGCACAACGTAAAGATGTTTACCTTGCCGCTGGAGACGACTGCGCTCTGGTAAAACCGCTCGCCAATGTGCAACTCGCTATCAGCACCGATACTCTAGTTTGTGGTACCCATTTTTTACCCGAAGCCGATCCGGCTTGGGTGGCGCACAAGGCGCTGGCGTCGAATATCAGTGATTTGGCGGCCATGGGCGCGACACCTGCGTGGGTCTCTTTGGCGTTAACCATGCCAGAACCAAACGAAACTTGGCTTGCGCCTTTTTGTGATGCGTTTCTTCAAGCTAGCCGACTATTTTGGCATCCAGCTCATTGGCGGTGATACCACCAAAGGGCCATTGAGTTTAACCCTGACGGTGCAAGGTTATGTTCCCGAAGGAAAAGCGCTCAAGCGCAGTGGCGCGAAACCGGGGGACTACGTGTTTGTGACGGGCACCTTGGGGGATGCCAAAGCGGGTCTTGATGTGATTCTCAATAGCGCGCAGCGCAGTCGCCCTGCGGCTTTGGCGCTGGAGAAAGCACACTACCTGAGTATGCCGCGCATTTTGGCCGGACAAGCCTTGGTGGGGCTGGCATCGGCGGCGATTGATATTTCCGATGGTCTGGTTGCGGATCTGGGCCATATTCTGCAGCGCTCAGGTGTTGGTGTGAGCATTGACGTCTCAAAACTGCCTATCTCCCCTGAGCTGCTTTCATTTCTCGATGATCGAGAAACAGCGCAGCAATATGCGCTCACCAGTGGCGAAGAGTACGAGCTCTGTTTCACCGTCCCAGAAGAGAGTCGCGGCTCGTTAGAAAGTTCACTGGCGCATGTTGGTTGCAAAGTGACCTGCATTGGACAAATTCGCCCGCAAGGCTTTTTTGAACTGCATGACAACGGCATTAAGTTGGATTGGCAACTGAGCGGTTTTGACCACTTTAAGGGGCAAAGCAAATGAGTAACCCGTTGGCGAAGCTCTCATTGAGTAATCCTTGGCATTTGCTGGCCACCGGTTTTGGTAGTGGTTTGTCACCAGTAGTACCCGGTACCATGGGGACGCTGGCTTCCGTGCCCTTTTTCCTTCTGCTGGCTTACCTGCCATTGCCCATTTATCTATTGGTTGTACTGCTAGCGTGTGTGGTGGGGATAAAAATCTGTCAAGTGACCTCTGCGGATATGGGCGTGCACGATCACGGTTCGATAGTGTGGGATGAATTTGCCGGGTTTTGGATCACTATGCTGATTGTGCCTGCGCTCAATATTCCGTTGAGTGAATGGCAATGGCTGGTGAGCGGTTTTGTGCTGTTTCGCTTTTTCGACATGGTTAAGCCGTGGCCCATTGGCTGGCTGGATAAACGAGTGCATGGCGGCATAGGGATTATGCTTGATGACATTGTGGCGGGCGTAATGTCATCGGTTGCTCTCTACTTGGTGGGATACTACGCAGGCTGGCTAAGCTAAGCGGCGTTATAGATGGCAATGTGAGTGTTGGAAAACAAAAAGGGTTGGCAAATTGAGCCAACCCTTTTTCATTGCTAGGAGCGAACTATTTGGCTAGGTAAGCTAAAATAGCCTGCTCAATACCATTGGCATCTAGCCCCAGCTCTTGATGCAGCTCTTCTTGAGTCCCTTGAGGAATAAACTTATCCGGCAGACCAAGATTGAGTACAGGTTTGATGAGTTTTTCCTGCATCAAAAATTCCACGACACCGGCACCAGCTCCGCCAGCGATGGCATTTTCTTCCACGGTGACAATCACATCGTGTGTGGCAACCAGTTGGCGGATCAGCGCTTCATCAAGTGGTTTCACAAAACGCATGTCTGCGACGGTCGCGTTAAGATTATCGGCCGCTTGGAGGGCATTTTCTAAGAAGGTACCGAAGCTGAGAATCGCCACTTTCTCACCCGTTTCGGATGAGGCGGCCTTTGCCAATTTCGAGGGCGGTAAACGCCTCTTCAATCGGTGTGCCCATGCCACTGCCGCGAGGATAACGTACCGCGCTCGGACCGTTATGCTGGTGGCCAGTGTAAAGCATTTGGCGGCATTCGTTCTCATCACTTGGCGCCATGATCACCATGTTGGGAATGCAGCGCAGGTAACTCAAGTCAAATGCACCTTGGTGAGTTTGACCATCGGCCCCGACCAATCCCGCGCGATCGATAGCAAACATCACTGGCAAGTTCATAATGGCCACATCGTGAATCAGCTGATCATAACCGCGTTGCAAGAAGGTCGAATAGATGGCGACGATAGGCTTGTATCCGCCAATTGCCATGCCGGTTGCCAGCGTCACAGCGTGCTGTTCGGCAATCGCCACATCGAAATATTGCTCTGGGTACTCTTTGGAGAAACGCACCATGCCAGAGCCTTCACGCATGGCCGGAGTGATCGCCATTAACTTGGGATCTTGCGCCGCCATATCACAAAGGAAATCACCGAAGATATTCGAAAAGCTCGGCTTGCCGCCGCTGCTTTTGGGCAAACAGGTGCGGGCGGGATCAAACTTAGGTACGCCGTGATAACCGATCGGATCTTTCTCAGCTGGCTCGTAGCCCTTGCCTTTTTTGGTCATCACATGCAAAAACTGTGGGCCTTTCAGCTCACGCATGTTTTTCAGTGTTTTCACCAGTTTCCGTGACGTCATGGCCGTCAATCGGGCCGATGTAGTTAAAGCCCAACTCTTCAAACAGCGTGCCCGGCACAACCATGCCTTTGAGGTGTTCTTCGGTGCGGCGCACCAACTCCTTAATTGGTGGCACGCCAGAGAGGACCTTCTTACCGCCTTCACGAATGGAGGTGTAAAAATTGCCAGACAGGAGACGCGCTAGATGGTTGTTGAGCGCCCCGACATTTTCGGAAATCGACATCTCATTGTCATTGAGGATCACTAACATATCCGCGTGCACATCACCTGCGTGGTTCATCGCTTCAAAAGCCATGCCTGCGGTAATGGCGCCATCGCCAATTACGCTCACGACTTTGCGATTCTGCCCCTCTTTTTCCGCGCAGATGGCCATTCCCAACGCAGCGCTGATGGAGGTGGAAGAGTGGCCGACAGACAGGGTGTCGTACTCACTCTCTTCGCGCCAAGGAAACGGATGCAAACCGCCTTTTTGTCGAATCGTGGACATTTGCTCACGGCGACCGGTAAGAATTTTGTGCGGATAGGCTTGGTGGCCCACATCCCAGATCAACTGATCAAAGGGTGTGTTGTAGACGTAATGCAGAGCGACTGTAAGTTCGACTGTGCCAAGGCCAGAGGCTAAGTGGCCGCTTGATTGACTGACGGAGTTAAGCAGATAGGTACGCAGCTCATCACACAGCGTTGGCAGTGTCTCTTTAGGGAGCAGACGCAGCTCCTGAGGATCTTCTGCCAGTGCGAGTGTTGGGTACTTTGAAATATCAAGAGTCATAAATATGCGCGCTTATAGTTTAGTTCTTGCGCTCGACGACGTATCGGGCGAACTCTTCGAGTAATTGGGTATTGTATGGGATTGCATCCAAAGCTTGAAGTGCTTCCTGTAACAGAGTGTGAGCTTTCTCAATAGCACCGTCTAAACCAAGCAACGCAGGATAGGTACTTTTATTGAGCTCTTGGTCGGAACCTTGTGGTTTTCCGAGCGTTTCGGTGTCACTGATGATGTCCAAAATGTCATCTTGTACTTGAAACGCGAGGCCAACGGCGGCGGCGTATTGGTCTAGTTGCGGCAGAATGTCACGCCCTTTTTCTCCCGCTGCGAGCGCGCCAAGTCGAACTGCGCAGCGCATCAGAGCGCCAGTTTTATTTCGATGGATCTCTTCCAGCTCTTCTAGGCTGACCAAGCGGTTTTCCGCAGCCAGATCGAGCGCTTGTCCAACACACATGCCTTGAGCGCCGGAGGCTTCAGCGAGTGCTTGAACCATACGTACGCGCTGTGACTCGCCTTGTGCAGACAAGCTCCCTTCAGCAAGAATGGAGAAGGCTAGAGTTTGCAGCGCGTCGCCGGTGAGAATGGCGGTCGCTTCGTCAAACTTAATATGGCAGGTTGGCTGGCCGCGGCGCAGCTCATCGTCGTCCATGGCCGGGAGATCATCATGGATCAGAGAATAGGCATGAATACACTCAATGGCGCAAGCGGGCGTATCAAGCTCTTGTGGCGTGCAGCCGAGCATCTCGCCGGTAATGTAAACCAAAAAAGGGCGAGCACGTTTGCCACCCAGAACGAGACCGTACCGCATCGCTTGGATCAGCGCTTGATTTTGGTGCGGCAAACCGTCCAACCAATGATTGAGTTGCTCGTTATTGCGCTTTTGATACGACGTCAATACGTCAACCATGGAATTATTCATGCAAAAAATTACTCTGACGGAATAGTGAAATCGCTCAGCGGCGCTTGATCATCTTCGCTAAGAAGAATGCTGACACGTTGTTCTGCTTCGCTGAGTTTCGCTTGGCTCGCTCTGGCGAGCGCGATCCCACGCTCAAATTTTTTCAGCGCATCGTCTAAGGTCAAATCACCGTTTTCCAGTTGATCTACCAAACCGTCCAGCTCTTCGATGGTTGCCTCGAAGGACATATTTTCTGGTTTCTTCGTCGCCATACTGTTTCTGCCTTGTAAAGAATGCCCGAAAGTTACCTTAGCGTGCTTGCTTGGTCAAATTTAAGCATGGAAATTTATCTGAAATTGAGGGCGACTATTATAGAGGAATCGAGCGAGAACAAAAACAAGCTTCCACTCCTAGGGTCTGTTGACCTTTTTAGATGATTTTTGCAGCAGTTTGTGGGTTCTTTGTGCAAGGCAGAGGCTTTGAATTGTAGGGGCCTACATGATAAGCCGATAACGCAGCAAAAAGGAGCCACAAACGCTGCCCGAAGGGTTCAGCTAAAAGCGTTTTACTCTTTGTTGAGAGGTGTTTTGCTTAGAATGACTAGGCTACAAACCTCTCGCCGCGATTAAAACGCTTTTATCTCGAACAAAATTTAACCGCAAAAGGTCAACAGACCCTAACAAATGGCAGTAAACTTACCCAAGCCAATGGCAGTAAATGGGCTATCGTCGTACACTTGCTTTAGTCGTGGAGCGTGGTGGTTGACGGAGATTTTGCCGCTGACCGCCTTTTTTGTGATTCAATAGCCAAGTTTTTACTAAAAGAAGCTTACTCGTTGTCGATAAAAGAAATAATCTGTTTTTTCCCGCAGCAGTAAAAACATAAATAGCATGAGGAGTGCTTTGTGGATTTAGCAACCCTTTTAGGTTTGATTGGTGGCCTTGCGTTCGTTGTCATGGCGATGATTCTTGGCGGCAGCATCATGATGTTCGTCGATGTGACCTCCATTCTGATTGTTGTCGGTGGATCGGTCTTTGTTGTGTTAATGAAGTTCACAATGGGGCAATTTTTCGGCGCGGCCAAAATCGCTGGCAAAGCATTTATGTTTAAGGCCGATGAGCCGGAGGATTTGATTGCCAAAATTGTTGAAATGGCAGACGCGGCGCGAAAAGGCGGTTTCCTCGCGTTGGAAGAGATGGAGATCTCCAACAGTTTTATGCAAAAAGGAATCGATTTGCTCGTGGATGGTCATGATGCCGATGTGGTCCGAGCTGCATTACAAAAAGACATAGCGCTGACCGATGAACGTCACACCCAAGGAACGGGGGTATTTCGCGCCTTCGGTGACGTTGCTCCTGCGATGGGCATGATCGGTACACTGGTTGGCTTGGTGGCGATGCTATCTAACATGGATGACCCTAAGTCCATCGGCCCTGCGATGGCGGTTGCGCTTTTAACGACCTTGTACGGAGCAATCTTGTCTAACATGGTGTTTTTCCCTATTGCTGACAAATTGGCGCTGCGCCGTGACCAAGAGACGCTCAATCGCCGCCTGATTATGGACGGTGTGCTCGCGATTCAAGATGGGCAAAACCCACGAGTGATTGACGGTTATCTGAAAAATTATCTCAATGAGAGTAAGCGCGCTCTCGACATTAACGAGTAATCACGGGAGTGAGTGATGGACGATGAAGAGAAGTGTAAATGTCCCCCTCCCGGCTTGCCATTGTGGATGGGAACATTCGCTGACTTGATGTCATTGCTGATGTGTTTCTTCGTGTTGCTGCTGTCGTTTTCTGAGATGGATGTGCTCAAGTTTAAGCAGATCGCAGGTTCGATGAAATTTGCATTTGGGGTACAAAACCGCCTTGAGGTGAAAGACATTCCCAAAGGCACCAGCATTATTGCTCAAGAGTTTCGCCCCGGGCGACCCGAGCCAACGCCGATTGACGTCATCATGCAGCAGACGATCGATATTACCCAACAGACGTTAGAGTTTCACGATGGTGAATCGGATCGCGCGGGCGGTACGAAGCGCGATGAAGGAAAACTGACCGGCGGTCAGTCACCGGAAACTTCGACGCAAAGCAATCAAAATACCCAGGAAGAGCGCCAGCAGCAGCAAGCCGAGTCCATGTCGCAAGAGATGGAAACGGTGATGGAAAGCATTAAGAAAGCATTGCAGCGAGAGATAGAGCAGGGTGCGATCGAGCTAGAGAACCTTGGCCAACAAATTGTCATTCGTATGCGAGAAAAAGGCGCCTTCCCTGAAGGTTCTGCATTCTTGCAACCCAAGTTTCGTCCGTTGGTAAGGCAAATTGCCGAGTTGGTGAAAGATGTGCCGGGCATTGTGCGCATCTCCGGCCATACCGACAGTTTGCAGTTGGATTCGGAGCTTTACCGTTCTAACTGGGATCTCTCCGCGCAGCGTGCGGTGTCGGTGGCGCAAGAGATGGAAAAGGTGCGTGGCTTCTCCCATCAACGCTTGCGTGTGCGGGGAATGGCAGATACTGAGCCATTGGTTTCCAACGATACTGACGAAAACCGAGCGAAGAACCGTCGGGTAGAGATCAGCATTATGCAAGGGGAGCCACTCTATAGCGATGAAATACCAGCGGTTCCTCAATAACCACCAGTGATTACCAAGGCGAGCAGTAATGCTCGCCTTTTTTATGGGTATAATTCGTGTATAATCTTGCGCCCTAACGCCGACACCTTCGCAGCAACGCGGGTGTTATTTGATAGTCAACAGATTGCGAATCGAACTATGAAATTTATTGTAAAGCCCCATCCAGAAATTTTTGTAAAGAGTGAATCGGTACGTAAGCGCTTTACCAAGATTCTTGAGAGCAACATCCGCATCATTATTCAGAATCGCACTGAATCTGTGGCTGTATTTAACCGTCGCGACCACATCGAAGTGGCAGCGAACAGCGACCAATATCGTCAGCAAGTGTTGGAAATTCTCACCAGCACGCCGGGCATCCAACAGATATTGGAAGTGCAGCAATCTGACTTTAACGACCTGCATCATATTTATGAGCAGGTGTTGGAGCTCAATCGCGAGCGCATCGAAAACAAAACTTTTGTGGTGCGCGCGAAGCGTCGTGGCAAACACGATTTCACTTCGATTGAACTTGAGCGTTATGTCGGTGGTGGTTTAAACCAAGCTGTTGCGAGCGCATCGGTCAAACTGCACAACCCAGAAGTGACCATCAAAGTTGAAGTGATCGACGATAAGCTCAATCAGATCCTCGCGCATTACAAAGGGCTGGGCGGTTTCCCTCTCGGCACTCAGGAAGATGTTCTCAGCCTGATCTCTGGCGGTTTCGACTCAGGTGTCTCGAGTTATCTGCACATCAAGCGCGGCTCAAAAGTGCATTACTGCTTCTTTAATCTCGGCGGTCCGGCTCATGAGATTGGCGTGAAGCAAGTCGCTCACTACCTGTGGAATAAATACGGATCTTCGGCCAAGGTGCGCTTTATCTCGGTCGATTTTGAGCCTGTGGTGGGCGAAATCCTAGAGAAAGTCGAAGATGGTCAGATGGGGGTGGTACTCAAGCGTATGTTTATGCGCGCAGCGGGCATGGTTGCGGAGAAGTTTGACATTCAAGCACTGGTGACAGGTGAAGCACTGGGGCAGGTGTCGAGCCAAACCCTCACCAACTTGCGTCATATCGATAACGTGACCGACCGTTTGATTTTGCGCCCTCTGATTAACTGGGACAAAGATGAGATCATCAAAGTAGCTCGTGACATTGGCACTGAAGATTTTGCCAAGACCATGCCTGAGTACTGTGGTGTGATCTCGAAAAAGCCGACCGTTAAAGCGGTGAAAGAGAAGCTAGAAGCAGAAGAAGCCAACTTCGATTTTGCGATTCTCGAGCAAGTGGTGCGCAATGCTCGTCAGATGGATATTCGCGACATTGCCAAAGAATCTCAACAGGCTGCGCCGGAAGTTGAGCAAGTTCAAGCGATTGAAGAACATGCCGTTGTGCTTGATATCCGCAGTCCGGATGAAGAGGATGATAACCCTCTGGAAATCGAAGGTATCGAGGTTAAACACATTCCGTTTTACAAACTCAGTACTCAGTTTGGTGATTTAGACCAATCGAAAACCTACCTGCTCTATTGTGCGCGTGGGGTGATGAGCCGTTTGCAAGCGCTGTATTTGCAAGAACAAGGCTTTAACAACGTGAAAGTGTATCGCCCATAGTTCGCCGAGAATCTATCAAAGCCCATGAAATCCGAGTGTTGTCACTCGGATTTTTTATTACCTGTCAGTTTTAACAGGGTAAAAGGTGTTTTCGACAGATAAAAAAACACCGCCTAATATAGGCGGTGTAACAAATTTGACAGACAGGTCAAAAATAAATACAGGAAGTATCTGTTTTGTCACAGGGAGTGAGACAAAACATCATGGTAGAAATCTACCTAACTCGAAATACGAGTTTGCAAACACAACATCGCAACAACTAAGCCAATTGATTCCAAAGAGAATCAAGCCGTTCAGGCCAGCGTTGCGGGGTGAAATATAGAATTTCTCTGGCTGTTCCACAACGGACAATTTATAATGTTTCAGATTAAAAAAACTAATGGTAAGTAAGTTGTATGTCACGTAGATTACCGCCACTGAACTCGCTTCGCGTGTTCGAAGCCGCCGCCAGACACCTCAGTTTCACCCGTGCTGCTGAGGAGCTTTTTGTTACCCAAGCCGCCGTCAGTCACCAGATTAAAGCATTAGAAGAGTTTCTCTCCTTAAAGTTATTTCGTCGCCGTAACCGCTCTTTGCTGCTCACCGAAGAGGGGCAGAGTTATTTTCTCGATATCAAAGACATTTTTACCGCCTTGTCCGAAGCGACCGATAAAGTGCTGGAACGTAGTGAAAAAGGGGCTTTGACCATCAGTCTGCCGCCGAGTTTTGCTATTCAATGGTTGGTGCCGCGCTTAGCCGATTTTAACGCGCAGCAGCCCGATATCGATGTCCGGATCAAAGCCGTGGATATGGATGAAGGCTCTTTGACCGACGACGTTGATGTGGCGATTTACTATGGCGCCGGATATTGGCCCGGACTGCGTGCCGACAAACTCTATCAGGAGTATCTGATCCCACTCTGTTCACCTTCGTTACTTTTGAGCAACAAACCATTAGAATCTCTAAGTGACTTGAAACATCACACCCTACTACATGACACCTCGAGAAAAGATTGGAAACAGTTTGCCAAAGAAAATGGTTTAGATGAGGTGAACGTTAATCAAGGGCCGATCTTCAGCCACTCCACCATGGTGTTGCAGGCGGCGGCGCACGGCCAAGGAGTCGCGCTCGGCAACAACGTGTTGGCGCGGCCAGAAATGGAAGCCGGGCGCTTGATTGCCCCATTTGATGAAATTTTGCTCTCTAAGAATGCCTTTTATGTGGTTTGTCATGATCAGCAGGCGGAGATGGGACGCATCGCCACGTTCCGCGATTGGATGTTAGCAACTGCACGTAAAGAACAAGAAGAGGTGCTGGATGAGTCTGCCCTACTTGGTTGATGGTCCTGAAGATGGGCCAGTGTTTATTTTTGCCCATGGTGCAGGCGCGCCGATGGATCACGCCTTCATGACCCTTGTGGCGCAAGGGTTGGCCGCCAACGGCATTCGTGTGGTCCGCTTTAATTTTCCCTACATGGACAAGCGTGCGCAAGATGGTAAAAAGCGGCCACCAGATCGCGCGCCCAAACTGCTCGAAGCGTTTACCGACGTGATTGAATCGGTTGCATCTGTGCCTGTGGTGATTGGCGGCAAGTCGATGGGCGGACGAATGGCCAGCCTGCTAGGCGACCATCCACAGGTCAGCGCCATCGCCTGCCTCGGTTTTCCGTTTCATCCTCCGGGTAACGCGGAGAAGTTTAAAGGTGAGCATCTTGCGGTGATAACCAAACCCACTCTGATCCTGCAAGGCGAAAGAGACACGTTTGGCACTCAAAGCGAGTGCGCAGAGTATCCGCTTTCTTCGGCGGTGCAGATGCGGTTTTTACCCGATGGTGACCACAGCTTTAAGCCGAGAAAACGCTCAGGGCTGAGTGAGCAGGACAATATCAATACAGCGGTTGTGCAGTTAACCGCCTTTATTCAAGGAATGCAAAATGAGAAGTAAGTGGTTACTCGCTTTTGTTGGTGCTTCTGCTGCGACAGCGGTGGCGTTGGGGGCTTTTGCCGCGCACGGTTTGAAAAGCAGCTTAGCGCCCTATTTGCTCGAGGTGTTTGAAACCGGAGTGATGTATCAGTTTCTGGCATACCTTGGCGATTGCGCTGTGCGCACTGCTGCTTCGCAGCGCGTTGCCAAGTAAAGCGCAAAACTATTTTTTCATCGCCGCGATTTGCTTTATCATCGGCATCTTTTGCTTTAGTGGCAGCTTATACGCGTTAGCGCTGACGGGGATAAAATGGTTTGGCCCTGTAACGCCACTGGGTGGATTGATGTTTATGGTCGGCTGGCTGGTGTTTATGCTCGCGGCTTTGAAAACGAACGAGGTATCTAAGTGAAACAGTTAATGCTCTATTGTCGCCCCGGCTTTGAGAAAGAGTGCGCCGGTGAGATTCAAGATAAAGCGACTCAGCTAGAGGTTTATGGCTTTCCACGCGTGTTTAAAAACGCAGGATACGTGCTGTTTGAGTGCTACCAAGCAGGCGATGCCGACAGGCTGGCTCGTGAGTTGGATTTCAACGCGCTGATCTTTGCAAGACAGATGTTTGCTGTCGCAGCGGAGTTTACCGATCTCCCCGCAGAGGATCGCATTAGCCCGATTTTATCAGAACTTGCGGAAGTTGATAGCTTCCCCATGTGTGGTGATCTGCGTATTGAAACGCCTGATACCAATGAAGCGAAAGAGCTGCTGAAGTTTTGTCGTAAGTTCACGGTACCAATGCGTCAGGCCTTGCGCGGAAAAGGTTTCCTTATGGCAAAAGAGCATGCGAAAAAGCCTGTGCTGCACGTTTGCTTTGTGGCCTCAGGACACTGTTTTGTCGGGTACTCCTACTCGGATAACAATTCCCGCTTCTTTATGGGCATCCCTCGTCTGAAGTTTCCCGCTGATGCGCCAAGTCGTTCAACCCTGAAATTGGAAGAGGCGTTTCACGTCTTTATTCCCCGCGAAGAGTGGGATACCCGCTTGGCTTCGGGAATGTGGGCGGTCGATCTCGGCGCGTGTCCGGGCGGCTGGACTTATCAGTTGGTCAAACGTTCGATGTTTGTTCACTGTGTGGACAACGGCATGATGGCGGAAAGCCTAACGGAAACTGGCCAGATCCGTCATCACATGGTCGATGGCTTTAAGTTTGAGCCCGATCGTAAAAACGTCACTTGGCTGGTATGCGACATGGTGGAAAAGCCAGCGCGTGTTGCTCACTTAATGGGGCAGTGGATCCTCAAAGGTTGGGCTAAAGAAGCGATCTTTAATCTTAAATTGCCAATGAAAGGCCGCTACGACGAGGTATTGCAAGATATTGAAAACCTGAAAATGTTCCTGATTGAGAACAAGGTGAAATTCAGATTGCAAGCCAAGCACCTTTATCACGACCGTGAAGAGATCACCGTACACGTGCAGTGTCTATCTAACATCTCGCCGCATTAATCGCAGCTAAAACAGAAACGCTCCTCGGAGCGTTTCTTCATTCTCACGTTGTTAAAATCAAATCATTGGTTCGATGTTGGCCACATTTCCCACAATTGAGATTCCATACTCTCTTCGCTGGCATCTGCGATTTCAGAGAAAAAATCGAGCTGAGTCTGTCTTTCGACTTCGTCTACGGTCGTGACAAAATTGACCAGTTCACTGCCGGATACATCACGGTGCGGCACGATAAACGCTATCGCGTCGTTGAACGCGGGATCTAAGATCACTTTGTAGAAAGCGCTCGGGATTGCCACGCCGTTACCGATACTGCCGTCGCCACCTTGATAAATCGGCCCGGTGACGACGTAGAGTTCATGGTACTCATTGGCTAAGTCACGTACGTGTTCTTCCAACAGTCGCCAACCAACGCGGTTAAAGCCTGGTAGCTGAGGAGACATGTTGCTCATCAAAAAGCTTTGTTGCATCGAGGTTTGGCTAAAATCCATCGCTGCAGAGGGGGCAAGATGGCCACGATCGTAACCAGAGCCGCTGTAGTCGGTTAAGGTTGAGCGCGCATACTCTGGTAGCTCGTTATCCATTTTAAAGCTGTTGCTGCGTTTGTACGAGGCATTCACGCTCTCTGCCGTGATGTGGTAAGCCACCCAATCGGCATTCTTGGTGGTGTAGTTGTAGCCGACCGCGTAGCCTTCACGGCACAACACTTGATCGGGGTGAACGGAAGGCATGCCTTTTTCCAAATGTTGACCACAGGTTTCAGCAAAAGCAGGCAGCGATAGAAACGACGGATAGGGAAAGTAAGATGATATTTTTCATTGTTGTACTCCTTGTTGGAGCAATGAAAAATAGAGATATCTATCAATAGTGCTGTGATCATGATTATAGAATAATCAATACCCTGTAAGGTATTGATTAAATTGATCTAATTATTGTGAATGTAACCCATTACACCACATGAGAGATAAACATATCGATGGCTAATGTACGGTGAAGAATGGGCTATTCTGTTGCATTTGCCCGGCACTATTGCGATGAAGATCAGGGGGTAAAACGCAGATCTTGCAGATTAAAGCCAAGTTCAATATCGGTTTTTAACGCTGCGACCTGTTTGCAGCGGCGCGCTTGATCAATATGCTGGTCAAACTTTTTCCGGTATTTGGCGGGCAGCGCATCACTTTGATTGGCTTGCTCTATGTCATCAAACTGCGTCAGTATCTCTTTGGCTGCCTTCGGGCCAATACCGGGAATGCCGGGCACTTGGCTTGAACTGATGCCCGCCAAACCCCAGTAGTCGGCGAGCTGTGTCGGTTTGACGCCAAACTCATTGGCAATAAATGGCTCATCTAGCCAACGATGCTGAAAGTAGTCGCGGATTTGCAGGGTAGGAGAGAGCAGTTGGCAATAGCCTTTATCGGTAGAGACAATCGTCACTTTTTCGCCGTGACTGGCGACTTTTTGTGCCAGTGTCGCCACCAAATCGTCGGCTTCATCCCCTTCGCAAAGCAAAGAGTCAATACCCATTTCCCACCAAGCGTCTTGAATTTTTTCCAGCCCTTGCAGCAAAGGCTCTGGCATGGGTTTGCGTCCTTGCTTGTATTCAGGCAAGATTTTTGCGCGCCAGCCTCGGTCGGCGCCTAAGTGATCAAACACGGCGACAATATGAGTGGGTTGGGCTTCGCGGATAATGCGTTGCAGTGTTCTGCCAGTATTGGTAATGGTATTAGCGATGTCATTCGGATCGGGCTGAGCGGAGTGGACTCGGCGGATAAGGTTGAGCGCATCGATGATAACAAGATGAATAGCCATAACAAAATACTGCAAAAAGAAAAGGGGCCAATGGCCCCTGAGTGTAACGGAAAATCCCTGCGCTATCGACCACCGTTTGAGCTTGGTGCGATTTTGTAGCAAGGCACATAAGCGCTGCCACCGGGCAATTTCATACGATGTTGCGCGACGAAATCTCGCAGCAGTTTGTCCATCTTTTTCATTAAAACCGGATCGCCATCAATCACGAAAGGCCCTTTCCGTTCGATTTCGCGAATGCCTTCCGCCTTGACGTTACCCGCTACAATCCCTGAAAAAGCTCGACGCAGATTGGCGGCCAGCACTTGCGGCTTTTGATTCAGATGCAAATCTAAGCTCGCCATCGAATCATGGGTCGGCTCAAACGGCAACTGGAACTCAGGTTCAATTTTGAGAGACCAGTTATAGCTGTAAGCGTCACCGGTGTCTTTACGATGCTGACGTACTTTACCCATCGCCTGTTTCATGACTCGCGCCACTTCCGCTGGGTTGTCAATGATGATTTGGTAGTGCTTACGCCCTTCTTCGCCTAAGGTATCGCCGATAAAGGCATCGATTGAACGGAAGTAGGCTTCACTCTCTTTCGGGCCTGTCAAGACGATCGGCATCGGCTGTGTGGCGTTTTCCGGATGCATCATGATACCGAGGATGTAAAGCAGCTCTTCGGCGGTGCCCGGACCACCGGGGAAGATGATGATGCCGTGAGCCATGCGCACAAACGCTTCCAACCGTTTTTCAATGTCCGGCATGATCACCAGTTCATTGACAATTGGGTTTGGTGGCTCAGCGGCAATGATCGATGGCTCAGTCAAACCAAGGTAGCGTTGATGGGCGTAGCGCTGCTTAGCATGGCCAATGGCCGCGCCTTTCATCGGCCCCTCCATTGCACCCGGCCCACAACCCGTACAAATGTTCAGCTCACGCAGTCCGAGTTCACTGCCGACTTCACGCGTGTATTGATATTCTGTTGGGTTGATCGAGTGTCCCCCCCAACACACCACAAGGTTCGGCTCTATGCCGGGGATCAGTGCGCCCGCGTTGCGCAAAATGGCGAACACGAGATTGGTGATGTGCGTAGCGTTGGTTAGATTCAAGCGCTGGCTGTCGGCCAAATGCATATTGACGTAAACGATGTCACGTAGCACGGCAAACAGGTGCTCTTGAATGCCCTTGATGATCTCGCCATCGACAAAAGCGTGCTCTGGTGGGTTGGTCAGTTCCAACTTAATGCCGCGCTCACGGCGCACCACGTTGACATCAAAGGATTGATATTTGTCCAGCAGCTCTTTGGAGTTGTCGGTGTGGCTACCGGAGTTGAGTACCGCTAGTGTACAGTTGCGGTACAGTTGGTACAGTTCGCTAGAGGCGGTTTTTTTTAGGCGCTCAACTTCCAGCTGAGAGAGCAGATCCATACTTCCTGCAGGGCTGATATGAGTAATCATAAGGCCTCCTTGCTTAGCGTTGTGGTTATTAGCATCGTGGTTAATAGTGGCAATCCGAGCCCTGTAGATAACGTCGCTGTAGAAATTGGCGAATGAGAGTGCAGGCTGGATTGCTGCCACAGAGCCATGCTCTGTGGCACAAAATTAATGGCAGTTTTGTTAGCTTAGCAAAGGATGATGGAAAAGAAACGTGATAACTAGTTGAAAAATCAGAACCTGACAGAGATGTTAGGTTCGTCTGCTGCATTTTTGTGCAACCATTTAGCGCCAGTAGAGCTGGTTCAAGCCGCGTTGTTTACTCTCTTTGAGCATAGTGCCTAAGCGATCCACGACATATTCTGGGTTATCCGCTTCACCAAACGCGGTGGAAACCGCACTGAGTGTGATGGTGATCTGTTGCTCGCGAAACTTAAACGGCAGTTTGCTGATTTCAGTTTGGATCTTTTTCACCAAGTTCAGCGCGTATTCATCGGTTTGCTCGGGAATCAGCAGAATAAACTCTTCGCCACCAAAGCGGGCAACCGTATCTGTGTCTGCGGCGACTTTACGGATGGTGCGTGCAATGATTTTCAGCGCTTTGTCGCCGGCGGTGTAGCCGTAGCTGTCGTTAATCGCTTTAAAGCTATCGATGTCGAGCAGCACGACTCGTAAGTTGTGTTGCGCGCGGATCCAACGTCGATATTCCAGCTCTAAACGGTCATTAAACGCCGTGCGGTTATACACCTTGGTGAGTGGATCAAGCAGCATACGCTGCGCCTGATCCTCCAAGCGGCGGCGATAATCTTGAGTGACTTCAAATACCGCTTCAAGCTGATGTTGTCCGTATTGCAACCGCTCTTGCAGCACCTGCTCTTTTTCTTCAGCGAGGCTCAAGCGCTGCGAAAGTGATTCAATCTGTGCCAGAAGTGGCGAAACCGTGGCTTTAAGCTGCTCAAGTTCGGTGGCGCTATCGACCGAAAAGCGACTTTTTGCCACCAGTTTGCCTAGCTCTTTATTAAATTGCTGGCGCTGTTCAAAGTAAGTTTGGCTTTGATCGACATTCTGATGGGAGGTTTTTAGATTGGCAGCAAGCGAAGCGTTGAGCTGTTCGAGAAACTGCTCTGACGCTTTGCGCTCGAAATGGGTCCCTTCAATGACCAATTTCAAAACCTGCAAAGTGAGTTCGATCAACGCCTCAGCTGAGACTCCGAGTAACAGCTTAGTGCGGATATCGAGCAGCAAATCGCCCGATTCGCCTTCAAAGTCTAACTCGGTAATTGCGTTTTGCAGCTCTGTGGCTAAGCAGTCCAGTTGATTTCTGTCGAGACTGTTTTGCTCATTAAAGTTGAGCCGAGAGTTGGAGGTGATGATTTTTAACGCGCGTTCGTAGATATTGAGCAGCTTGACCGCGTGATCGACATTGCGTCCTTGGCCATGGCTAAACCCCATTAGGTTGCGCAGCTCGCGTTTGAGTTGCGCGGGCAAGCCTGCTACGCGTTGCAGGGTTTCGCCACTGTGCTTCAATTGCTCGTCAAGAAAACTGGTCTGTTTATCCATAGCCACGGTTCGTTGTCTCAGCATTCTTTCCAGCACCACCAAGCGCGGGAGCAAACGACTGACATCTTTTTGTTGTTCCAGCTCGCGCTGGATAGCCTGTAAATTTTGACTCAGTGTAGCATCAGACACCTGACAGGCGGCACTCAGCGAAGTCACAATTCGCTTGAGAACAAGCTGTTCGCGTTTGAATTTGAGTGATGTGTCACGATGTGTCAGCCTGAGTTGGTCTAATTGACAACTCAACTGATGCAGTTGCGCTTGAATATCGGATTCCAAAATGCCCATTGTGAACGACAACACAGTCCATGTACTACTTAACGAAGGATCTGATAATAACAAAAAACATTATAGCGTCATCTATTTGGCGGTTTAAGCGCGCGAGATTTAGCCATTTTTTAATAAATTTTTGAGGTTGTCCTCATTCTGGTAAGACGAGTGTATTTTTATCAACCCTTGATGGATCGCTTGTTGTGCCGCATCCCTTATGTTACCGGATGCAAGGCTCGCCGCGGGCGCGTTGTCGATGGCCTTGAGGTAAACATAGTGGCTGCACTTATCCAACAAGCTTACTTCGCGTGCTAAGTGTGTGGCGAGCAGCAGCAGATCAAGCAACTCTTGGTCGTTGATTGCCGTGTAGGCGCGAGGTAAGAATGGGTAATCGGCCATGCCCATGCGCACAGTGCGATTGATGTGGTGCGCGGCAGCAAACTCATCGACCCAAGCTTGCACTTTGGCGAAAATGTCCTCGGCAGAATAATGGCGTTCCGTGTTGGGTTCGATGTAAAGCAGATTGGCGTCGGAAAAATGGTACAAGCGGGAAGGCTTGCTGATTTTGTCACTGAGAAACGCACCAAATGCCCGTTCGAGCTCTAAACCCGCTTTGTAACCGTGTTGCACATACATGCTGCGCAGGAAGGGCAGGTCGATCATCACGAAACGTAGGCGATCATTCAACGGTTCGTGGATCAGTTCCCCGAGTTGCCACTGCTCAAAGGTTTGATTGGTTTTACGCAGCGAGTTGGACAGTTTCGCGTTGAGCATGCGCAAGTTACGCAGTTTGGAGCGCGAATGGGTATAGAGATCGGCGGTGAGTTGTTCTATCTGCGTGGTTTGCCGCTGCAGCAGTACGCCTCGTCTCATCAGGAGTAAAAACAGTACCAGTGAGAGCAAAAATAGTGCAAAGGCGATTTTCTGGAACTTGGCGTGCTCGATGGTAATTTTTTCGAGCTGTTCAGCTTGGCCTGTATAGTGAATGGTTTGTTCGGCAAACTCTTTTTGCTGACGAAATGCATCTTCACTGATCTGATTGAGTTTTTTCTGTTCAATGCTGACTAACTGGTTGTAGTGCTTCAGACTCTCTAGCGCCAAATCGAACTGTTTGCCTTGTTCATAGCCCAGCGATAGCAATTGATAGGCTTGTTGCCGGATCGTCAAATTTTCTTCTGCGGCGCTCGCGGTGATAGCCAGTGCGTTGTTGGCGTTAGCGATCACTCCTTGGCTGTCGTTTTGATAGAAGGCCAAGCCGGATTTGAGCAGCGCCGCTTGCGCTTTGAGTTTCGGGATATCGGCAAATTCCAACACTTCAAGTGCACGTTCCAGATATTGCTCCGCCAACGGATAGTTATAAAGTTGCAGGTAGGTTGCCGCGAGGCTTAGGCGAATGCTGACCACTTGCTGTACGTCGCGTGTCGAGCTGTCGTGATCCAGCACGTTAAAGTAGTGCACCAGCGCCAGATTGTACTTTCCTTGGCGAAAATAGATGTTGCCCATTCTCTCCATAACCTGAGCGAGGATGGGCGAATTGGGATAGGCATCATAAAAATCGGCCGCTTGCGAAAGGTATTCCAGCGCTTTGTCGAGCACGCGGCGCTCTTCAAAAAGTTGTGCCAGCAAGCGATTCACTTTGGCGAGTCGCGCGCTTTTGTTGCCTTCAATCGCTTTCCAATAGCCAAACAGCAGCTCTGACAGGGCTAAGTTGTATTTCTGATGAGAGAGATAAAACTCACCGACGGCGATGTGGTAATCAATCAGAGTATTTTCAGAGCGACTGTTTTTAATCAGCTCTTGCGCTTCGCTGTAGTAACGCTCTGCTTGCGGCAAATCATTTTGCTGTGATGCGAGTCGCGCTTGTTGCATCAACAGTCGGTACTTAACGCTATCGGTCATCTGTAAAGAGGTGCTGGCAAGCTCCAACTGGTTGCTGATTTCGTCTAACGCACGTTTGGCTTTGAGGTAATCTTTATCAAATTGCCACAACAATTGAGTACGCAGTAGCTTCACATCCAAATTGAGATAAGGCAGTTGAAAGGTTTTAGTCAACTGCTCCGCGGTATTGAGCTGCACCAGCGCTGAGCGGGAGTTGCCTAAAGCAAATTCTGCTCGGGCGAGAATTTTATACGCTTCAACACTGCCACTTGGCGTACGTAGCGCTCGGTCGGTGTCGTCGCGGGAAATCGCGGAAGGGCTTTTGTCTTGGTTGTTGGTGAGTTCGCGTTGTGTCAGATAATTTTGCACTATCTTCTTTGCTTGCGCTGGCTCGATGTCCACCAACTGCTCTGCTTCTGTCAATAAGACGGAAGAGAGCACCGTAGCATGCAACTGCACGCAAAAAAGCAGAGCTAAAATGCCGACTAGGCGTTGCCAACGCACCATGTTTAATCCCTCAACGCGATATCGTTACTGACGAGCCATACGCTGGTTGTGCGCAGGTTTGGCTTGTTGTGTGGAGCGGTAAGGGTTGATGTCCAAACCACCTCGGCGGGTGTAACGCGCGTACACAGTGAGGCTTTGTGGCGCACAGTACTTCATGATGTCGGTAAAAATACGCTCGACGCACTGCTCATGAAACTCATTGTGCTCACGGAATGAGACCAGATAGCGTAGTAGCTTTTCGCGATCAATCTGTTTGCCGTGATAAGCAATTTCCACGCTGCCCCAATCGGGTTGATTGGTGATTAAGCAGTTCGATTTCAGCAGATGGCTGTGTAGCGTTTCTTGCACCACCGTCTCTCCCGCAGCATCTTGCAGTAGAGATTGGTCGAAATCGTAGCTCTCGATCTCAATATCTTGATCGTCGATGCATTCACCTGCCATGGTCACAATCGGTTGTTGTGTGTAGTGGCTGAGAGGATTGACCTTCACCGCTACAGGTTCACCAGCGCAGGCGGATAAATCGCTTGTTAAGCGTTCAATCACCGCTTGCCAAGTGGCAAAGCGAGTCTGGTTATAGCTGTTGAGGTAGAGTTTAAAGGATTTTGACTCAATCAAGTTGGGGCTGGTGGCCGGAATAGACACTTCGCCTACCGCGACTTGCGGTAAGCCTTTGCTGTTGAGCCAAGAGAGTTCGTAGAGTGTCCAGATGTCGTGACCGACGAACGGCAAGTTCGCACCCAATTGCAGATCGTCGCGGTTGAGGCTACGCGGAACAGGTTGAAGTAAACTTGCGTCGTATTGTGTGGCGTATTCGGTTTTTTTGCCCAAAGTCAGGCCTGCCAGCTCTTTGGCGTCAGAATATTTGCTCATACTTGTAGTCATTTTCGATTAGAATGGCGGGAATTTTACTGAATCCATCGCTTAAAAGCCATCTTGCAACTCGGGATAACTAGGAGTTTTCATGACGAATCCAGTCTCACAAGCGCTTGCCGAATTCAGCCAGCGTTTTCAGCTGTGCTGGCAACAGACACATAATGAACTGCCATGCAGTGACGATCTGGTTGATCTCGACTCTCCATGCATCCAACGTAAAACCGAACATCAAGTGTGGTGGCAGCCTGTTGCTTTGGAGGAGGCAGCCGATTTTGTCAATGTTGAACGGGCGATCGAGCTCACTTTGCACGATGACATCAAAGCCTTTTACGGCAGTCAGTATGCGGCGGATATGAACGCCACTTGGCAAGGTAATGAGCTGACGCTGCTGCAAGTATGGAGCGAAGAGGACTTCAGCCGCTTGCAGGAGAACATTTTGGGTCATTTGGTGACGCAGCGTCGTTTGAAACTCAAACCGACGGTGTTTATTGCTGTGACCGATGCTGAGTTGGATGTGATTTCCATCTGTAATCTCACTGGTAACGTGATCTTAGAAAGGCTCGGCACCGACAAAAGAGAAGTGCTTGCGCCCAATGTGGCGGAGTTTTTGGCCAACCTAGCGGTTGTGGTGTAAGTATGTACGTCGTTGAATTGCAATTTGAATGTTTTGACAACACCACGGTGAGCGCGGTCGACAAAGCGATTAACGGTTTGATGGATGCGCTGCGCTATAACGGCCAAGTGCTGGGGCGTGAGTTTCCGATTGTGATGGGCGATGGCGAGTTTTTTGTCCGCGCCGTATGCCCGGAAAAAGAGAGTTTGCACCCTCGCTACCATTCGGATTTTGTGCGCGTGTGCTTGGAGCGTTTGTCTGAAGCCGCGCTTCTAGCGCCGAAAATGCGCTTGCTGGGGCGCGATATCAACTCAGAACAAGCGGCCGATGAAGAGAGACCAAGCTGGCAAGTCCTCTACACCACCTACGTACACACCTGCTCTCCGCTGCGCAGCGGAGAAACCTTGCTGCCGATTCCGCTATATCGTAATGGCCCGACGTTAAATGGCGATCATAAAGCGGTGATCAAATGGCAAACGGAATGGCAAGCGTGTGATGAGATCCAGATGGCGGGAGGCTGCCGCGCTGAGCACGCCGCGCTGCACGAGATTTGTGATGTTGACAGTGTGCTGTTTCGTCGCGGCTGGGATTTGCGCGGGCGGATCGAGTACCTCACGCAGATCCCGACTTATTACTATCAATATCGTGTTGGTGGCACCTCGCTGGCGGACGAGCAGAGCCGAAAATGCCCGAAATGTGGCGGTGAGTGGCTACAAGCGCAGGCGCTGCACGACATCTTCCACTTCAAATGCGATACGTGCCGTATCGTCTCCAATATCTCTTGGGATCACTTAAAGTAATTGCCGAACAAAAAAAGGGTTGACGCTTACACGTCAACCCTAATGATTTCTTACTTTCGGCTCGCGAAATTACCAGCCTTTTACCACGCCGCCTTGGAAGATCTCAGAGGCCGCTTTGTACACTTCTTCGGTTTGGTATGCTTTGACAAAGTTTTGTACGTTTTCCGCTTGCACGTTGTTTTGACGCGCCACGATCAGGTTAACGTAAGGTGACTCTTTATCTTCGACAAATACGCCATCTTTTTGCGGAGTCAAATTGATTGAGCTCGCGTAAGTGGTGTTGATGATAGACAGAGCAACGTCATCCAGAGAGCGTGGTAGTTGCGCGGCATCCAGTTCAAGGATAGTCAGGTTTTTCGGGTTACCAACGATGTCGCGAACGGTAGCCAGTAGGCCAACTTTGTCACGCAGTTTGATCAGGCCTTGTTGCTCCAGCAGCAGCAGTGAACGACCAAGGTTGGTGGGATCGTTAGGTACTGCGATGCGTGCGCCGTCTTGGATTTCTGCTACCGATTTCACTTGCTTTGAGTAGCCCGCGATTGGGTAAACAAAGGTGTTGCCCGCGATAGTCAGTTTGTAACCACGGTCAGTGACTTGCTGATCGAGGTACGGCTTGTGTTGGAACGCGTTGACGTCGATAGATCCGTCATCCAGTGCTGCGTTTGGTGTGACGTAGTCAGTAAAAGTCACCAGCTCAACATCCAGACCATATTTTTCTTTGGCCACTTTTGCCGCCACTTCTGCAACTTGAGCTTCGGCACCCGCCATCACGCCCACTTTGATCTTGCTGTTGTCGGCGGCTTTTTCACCACAACCAGAGAGAATCAGAGCTGAGGCTGCGGCGGCAATCGTCAATAAACCTTTGAGGCTAAATTTCATCGTAAATCTCCTTATATTTTTATCTTGCAATTCTTAGCGGTGGTCTACGCGGCGTACAATTGCATCGCCGATAGACTGAATAATCTGTACTAGCACAATCAACATGACGACAGTCACCGCCATGATCACCACGTCGTAGCGGTGGAAACCATACCGGATGGCGACATCGCCCAAGCCACCACCACCAACGGTTCCTGCCATCGCGGAGTAGCTGACCAGTGTCACTAAAGTGATAGTGACAGAGTTAACAATGGTCGGTAGCGCTTCAGGAAGCAGTACCTTAGTGATAATTTGCAGTGGCGTAGCGCCCATGGCTTGCGCCGCTTCAACCAGACCCGACGGCACTTCCAGCAGCGCGCCTTCAATTAAACGGGCCACAAAAGGTATCGCCCCTATGGTCAGCGGCACGATGGCGGCAGTGGTGCCGATAAAGGTGCCCACCAGTAATTTCGTCACCGGAATAATCGCCACCATCAGCACCAGAAAAGGCACCGAGCGGCCTACGTTGACGATGGCGCCAAGGATTTTGTTGAGCTTGGTGTTTTCCAACAAACCACCTTTTTTACTGGTGTGCAGAATCACACCAAGGGGAATGCCAATCGCAAAACCGACCACGCCAGCCACCGCCACCATGTACAAGGTTTGCCAAGTTGCGCCCAGCAGGAGATCGCCATTTAAACTCAACCACTGTGCAATCGTATTAAAGGACATAACCCAGTACCTCCACTTTTACGTTATGTTCGCGCAAAAATTCCAGTGCGGCGTTGTCGTCTTCTTCATTGCCAAACAGCTCAGCGACCATCATGCCGAACTTGACGCCGCCTGCGTAATCGAGATCGGAGCTGAGTATGCTGATATCAATATTGAATTTACGCGAGATCTGAGACACCAGCGGCGCGTCGACCGTTGCTCCGGTAAATTCCAGCCTGACCAGTGGGTAGCTGCCTTCAACGCGATTTGGCCGCAAGCGTGCTTGGTAATCTTCCGGAATGGAGAGATCCAAGGTAGAGCGAATAAACGCGTGCGCCAGTTCGGTTTTCGGATGGGCGAAGATCTCGCCAACCGTGCCTTTTTCAACCAGTTCGCCGTCACCGATGATCGCCACTTCGTGACAGATGCTTTTCACCACATCCATCTCATGCGTAATAAGCAGCATGGTGATTTTCAGTTTGCGGTTGATCTCTTTCAGCAGTTCCAAAATCGATTGCGTGGTCGCAGGATCGAGTGCGCTGGTGGCTTCGTCGCACAACAGCACTTTCGGATCGCTCGCCAAAGCGCGGGCAATCGCGACGCGCTGCTTTTGCCCGCCGCTGAGATTGGCCGGGTAACTTTCCTGTTTGTCCGATAAGCCAACCAGTTTGAGCAACTGCGTCACTTTCTCTTTGGTCTGTTTCTTTGCTCTTGCCCGCCAATTCCAGTGGCAGGGCAACGTTGTCAAACACGCTGCGTGAGGAAAGCAGATTAAAATGCTGGAAAATCATGCCAATGTTGCGGCGTGCTTCGCCCAGTTGCGCTTTGCTGAGGGTAGTGAGGTCAACTCCGTCCACCACAATGCGGCCGCTGCTTGGCGCTTCTAGCATGTTGACGCAGCGGATCAACGTGCTTTTCCCTGCACCCGATGATCCGATAACACCAAAAATGGTGCCTTCTGCGATATGTAAGTTGATGTTTTTCAAAGCATGTATCTCCTTACTGCCTTGATAAAACACTTTATTTACCTGACTAATTTCAATCATTTTTATACCTGTGCAGGGACAACAGAATAATATTTTGAGCGCTGGCTCACTTTTCAGATGATGCTATGGCTTTCACGTTTTTAAGTCAATAGATATTTTTACGTCTAGACGTCCAAACGTTTAGCGGTTTACCAATCAAATCGTCATTAGATAGAGAAGAATAGTCTATGCAGGGCGATTGAGTTGGCTGTATGGCAGTTGAAACTCGCAAACGTCGCCTTTTCGGTTATAATCGCGCTTTAAGTTACCCTGTTGACAGAGATATAGATTTTGGCCAAACCAGCTGTTTTTTTAGATCGTGATGGCGTGATTAACGTCGATCATGGATATGTTCACGATGAGCATGATTTCGAATACATCGATGGTGTATTCGCAGCGACCAAAGCCCTGAAAGAGATGGGCTACTTACTGGTTTTGGTCACCAACCAGTCGGGGATAGCGCGTGGTAAGTTTAGTGAAGATCGCTTTCTCTCTTTGACTCAATGGATGGATTGGAATTTCGCTGACAACGGGGTTGAGTTCGACGGCATCTATTATTGCCCGCATCATGCCGAGCACGGTATTGGCGATTACAAGCAAGATTGTGACTGCCGCAAGCCTAAGCCGGGCATGTTTATCTCAGCGCGTGATTTCTTGAAGATCGATATGGCCAACTCGATTATGGTGGGCGACAAAGCGGAAGATATGATGGCCGCTGACGCGGCTGGTGTCGGCACCAAGTTATTGGTGAAGACCGGAAAACCGCTCACAGAGCAAGGCGAGGCGCTGGCAACGGCGGTGCTGGAGAGCATCCGTGAGGTGCCCGAGTACGTGAAACAACATCTCAAAGGTCGCTAAGCGGCCTTTTTCTTCTGCAATGAGTGATCTTGACTCGATATGAATAAAAAGCTGACCATTTTAGACATCGCACGTTTGTCCGGCGTAGGGAAATCCACCGTGTCGCGAGTTTCTGACCAATGACCCTAAAGTCAAACCAGAAACGCGTGCCAAAGTGGAGGAAGTGATTGCGGCGTCGGGCTATGTGCCGTCGAAATCTGCGCAGTCGATGCGCGGTGGCAGCCAGAAAGTGGTGGGCGTTATCATCTCGCGTCTCGATTCTCCCTCAGAAAATCGTGCGGTGAGCACCATGCTCAATATCTTCTACCAAGCCGGGTATGATGTGGTGATCATGGAGAGCCAGTTTGATCGAGAAAAGACAAACGAACACCTAGATGTACTGCGGCGGCGCAACGTTGATGGGTTGATCTTGTTTGGCTTTACCGATTGTGACATGCAGCAAGTCGCCGAGTGGCAACACCGCGTGGTAGTGATTGCGACCGAAGAGACCTCAGTCTCTTCAATTAACTACGACAACCAACGCGTAATTGAACTGGCGCTGGAGCATTTGCAGGCTCAATCTCTGCGCCATATCGCGTATATTGGTGTCAATCCTGAAGACCGAACCACAGGTTTGGCACGTCTCAACGCCTATCGGAACTGGTGTCAGCAACATCAACTGACGTCAGTTTATCAAACGGGCAAATTGAGCCATGAGAGCGCGTATCGTTTAGTGGATAAAGTCCTCACTGAGCAGACGCAGGCGATTGTCTGTGCCAGTGATACCTTGGCGCTGGGCGTACTCAAACGTCTACAAGAACTCGGACGTGAAGAGGTCCGTGTGACCGGTGTTGGTGGCAATGAGCTACTCTCTTTTCTTTTTCCCAAGATCTTCAGCGTTGACCCCGGCTATCACCTAGCGGGTGAAAAAGCCGCTAAGATGTTGATTTCCCAACTGAGTGGTCACGAAACCATCACCCATCTTACCCAAGCACCATTGATTCGCTAAGCGCTTCATTATAAAACGCTTTTCCAATTTACTGTGATCCTACTCAATTAATGGGACTGTTCCCATTTTGTTTTTTTATGAAAGCTGGCACTATTTAATCTGTAAATGGGAATGTTCCCATATTAAAACAACTATAATTGCATAAATCCATAAAATAGGGTGGACAGAGTTATGAGTAAGATAGCGCGCCAAGACGTTCAACGTCTGATCGAGCTGGTCGGGGGTAGCGACAACATTGCTAGCGTCAGCCATTGTCTGACACGTCTTCGCTTTGTGTTAAATGACACCGAGATTGCCGATGTAAAACAACTAGAAGCATTGCCCATGGTCAAGGGCTGCTTTACCAATGCGGGCCAATTCCAAGTGGTGATTGGTACAGAAGTGGATGCGGTATACAAAATTTTGCTTGAGATCTCGGGCAAAAGTGAAGCTAGCAAAGAAGACGCTAAATTGGCCGCTAGACAAAACATGAACATTCTCGAGCGCGGGATCTCTCATTTGGCAGAAATTTTTGTCCCACTGCTGCCTGCCATTATCACTGGCGGTTTGATCCTCGGTTTTAGAAACGTGATTGGCGACATCAAGATGTTTGATGGCCAAACGTTGACAGAAATCAGCCAATTCTGGGCGACCGTGCACTCCTTCTTGTGGTTGATTGGCGAAGCGATCTTCTTCTTCCTACCGGTTGGGGTATGTTGGTCGACGGTGAAAAAACTTGGTGGTACACCGATTCTCGGTATCACTTTGGGGGTCACGCTGGTGTCGCCGCAACTGATGAATGCTTATCTCATCGGTAAACAAGCGCCGGAAGTGTGGGATTTTGGCCTATTTGTGATTGAGAAAGTGGGCTACCAAGCTCAAGTGATTCCGGCCATGCTGGCAGGGGTTGTCTTGGCCCTTATTGAAACCAATCTCAAACGCATTGTCCCTTCTTACCTCTATCTGGTGGTGGTGCCGTTTGTTTCAATTATTCTATCGGTTGTTTTGGCGCACTCAATCATTGGTCCATTTGGTCGTGAGTTAGGTAACTGGGTTGCGATTGCGGCGAAAGCAGCGATGACCGGCGATTTCGCCGTGCTGGGCTCAATGGTATTTGGTTTCCTCTATGCTCCGCTGGTGATTACCGGTATCCACCACACCACCAACGCGGTTGACCTGCAATTGATGCAAGAGCTCGGTGGCACGCCGATTTGGCCGCTGATTGCACTTTCGAATATTGCTCAAGCGTCTGCGGTGGTTGGGATCATTATCATCAGTAAAAAACATGGTGAGCGTGACATCTCAATTCCAGCTGCGATTTCGGCTTACCTCGGGGTGACAGAGCCAGCGATGTACGGCATCAACCTGAAATACAAGTTCCCAATGCTCAGTGCCATGATTGGTAGTGCTATCGCGGCGGCCATTTGCGGCAGTGCAGGGGTGATGGCGAACGGCATTGGAGTCGGCGGTCTGCCGGGTATCCTTTCTATTCAGCCGCAGTTCTGGGGGATTTATGCTCTGGCGATGTTGGTGGCTATCGCATTGCCAGCGGTGTTGACGCTTGCCTTTTATAAGCGTGCACAGGCGAAAGGAGAACTGGATCCTGTAAGCGCTTAAGCGCAACGCCTTTTGGAGTGGCGGCTTGCCACTCCTTTTCTTTATTTTTGTGGTAAGTGAGAACAACTTCATGACGACAACGAACCAAGAGATGAGCTGGTGGAAAACGGCCACCATCTATCAGATCTATCCGAAAAGTTTCTGCGACAGTGGCGATAAAGGCACTGGTGATCTGCAAGGGATCATCAGCAAACTGGATTATCTGCAACACTTGGGTGTCGATGCTATCTGGCTCACACCCGTGTACCAGTCGCCGATGGTCGACAACGGTTATGATATTTCCGACTACTACGCCATCAACCCTGAATTTGGCACCATGGCAGACTTTGATGCCCTGCTTACACAGGCTCATGAGCGCGGCATCCGAATCATTATGGATATCGTCGTGAACCATACCTCGACTGAGCATCATTGGTTCCAATCTGCATTAGGGGACAAAAACAGCCCATACCGCGATTACTACATCTGGAAAGATCCGCTTGAAGGCGATGTGCCGAATAACTGGCAATCCAAGTTTGGCGGCAGCGCTTGGGCGTTGGACGAGAAAACTGGGCAATATTACCTGCATCTGTTTGCCAAAGAACAAGCTGACTTGAACTGGGAAAACCCAGCGGTGCGGGAAGAGGTTAAGCAGGTGATCCGCTTTTGGGCAGAAAAAGGCGTTGATGGCTTCCGCCTTGATGTGATTAACCTGATTTCAAAGCAGCAGGATTTTTGCAGTGATGACGTCGGTGATGGGCGTCGTTTTTACACCGATGGACCGCGGGTTCACGAGTATCTACAAGAGATCAGTGCGGAAGTCTTTCAGCAGTATGGCAGTGTCACGGTGGGTGAAATGTCGTCGACCACGTTGGAGCATTGCCAGCGCTATTCCTCGCTCGATGGCAAAGAATTATCGATGGTGTTTAACTTCCATCACTTGAAAGTGGATTATCCTAACGGGGAAAAATGGACCAAGGCACCGTTTGATTTTCTTCAGCTCAAACAGATCTTTAATCATTGGCAAACCGGGCTGAACGGCAAAGGCTGGGGCGCAATATTTTGGTGTAACCACGATCAGCCAAGAATTGTCAGCCGCCTCGGTGATGATCAGAGGTATCGAGTCGAGTCGGCGAAAATGCTCGCTGCGTCTGTGCACATGTTGCAAGGGACGCCTTACGTCTATCAAGGCGAAGAGATTGGTATGACCAACCCTGGCTACCGTCATATTGAGCAGTACCGTGACGTGGAAAGCACCAACATGTATCAAATCATGGTGCAGCAGCAAGGCGTGAGTCATGAGGAGATGATGGCGATTTTAGCGCAGAAATCTCGTGATAACTCGCGTACTCCAATGCAGTGGGATGGAAATGAGAATGCAGGCTTCACACGTGGTAAGCCGTGGTTGGATGTCGCCAGCAATTATCCTGAAGTAAATGCCCAAGCGGCGGTCGCGGATCTCGGCTCGGTGTTTTATTTCTACAAGCGTTTGATTGAGCTACGTAAGCAAGTAGCGGTGATTACCGATGGGGATTACTTGGATTTACTGCCAGAGCACAAGCAGGTTTTTGCTTACCTAAGACGCAACGCTAAGCAGCAGCTGATCTGTATCAACAACTATTACGGCGTGGATACCGAGTGCGTACTCCCTGCGGACCTCGCTATGCAGCAGGCGAAATGTTTGCTGTCTAATTATCAGAATGTAGCCTCTGCGATGGCGTCCCATCATCAAATTCTCAGACCTTATGAGACACGGATTCTTCTGATTGAGTGCTAACCCCCAAAAAGCGACTCAAAAAAGGCTTGGTTCACCCAAGCCTTTTGTTTTGTGCGCCGAGCATGGCGTTGATCTAGGAGGTGAAAGTCCTCTACGGGCTCAGTCGAGCGAGAACCGTTAGCCTATGCAAGGGTGTTCACCGTGAGGTGAAACCTGAAGGAAGCAAACGGCAAAACTTGGTTGTGACGAACAGAAATCTGATAGTAGGCCTGTACAACTTGGGTAACCTAGCAATAGATAGAATAGCCCAATGCCTCGACGGGAAGTGTGTATAGGTAAATCAGGCATGACCAAGGGAAAGAGCAACGTCTTACCTCGGGAGATCTCATTGCCTGTCTCAGATGAGACTAACACAACAGTGATGTTGTGTGATGGGTAATGAGAAGTCAGCAGAAGGCATAGTACTTTGAGGAAGTACAACTCAAAGGAAGGCCAGAACTGAATATATCAAGAAGCAGTCACTAGACACTCAATCATGTGGAGTCATAGCAAGATGAAAATCATCTCTACGCCCCAATGGGCGATACCGCAAGTAAAGCTCATGGTCACGAAGAATGACAAGCATGATCGGCGTAGAAAGGAGGACGAGTCTTGGTGACCCCCACTGCGCTGATGGAACAAATCAGCTCCTCAGCGAATTTGAACCATGCCCTTCGACGCGTGAAGAAGAACAAGGGGTGCGCAGGTGTCGACAGACTCGACATCACAGCGACCATCTCTAAACTTCGACAAGCTTCAAACGGGCAAGCGCTCCGCCAGAGTCTTCTGGACGGAAGCTACCAACCTCAACCTGTTCTGGGTGTAGAAATCCCTAAAACGACTGGTGGCGTCAGGCAATTAGGCATCCCCACGGTACTGGATAGGATAGTCCAACAGGCGATCACATCAGTACTGTCAGACATCTATGAGCCGAAGTTCTCCAACAGCAGTTATGGGTTCAGGCCAAACCGCAGTGCGCATCATGCGCTTGCGGCAGCAAGCCGCTATATCAGAGAAGGGCGGGGTTATGTAGTGGATATCGATCTAGCCAAATACTTCGACACGGTGAACCATGATAGGCTGATGCACAGATTATCTAAGGACATCAGTGATAAACGAGTATTAAAGCTCATCAGGTCCTATCTACAGGCAGGCTTAATGCGAGATGGGTTAGTAGAGCGAAGACAACGAGGAACACCACAGGGTGGTCCATTATCTCCGTTACTCTCTAATATCGTATTAGATGAACTGGACAAAGAGTTAGCGCGAAGAGGGCATAAGTTCTGTCGATATGCAGATGACTGCCAAATCTACGTTCGTAGTGAGGAAGCCGCCCATCGAGTCAAAGAGTCGATAACGGAGTTCTTGGAGCAGAAGCTAAAGCTCACGGTAAACCGTGAGAAAAGTGCAGCGACAAGAGTGACGGAGCGAGCCTACCTAAGCCATAGCTTCAAGATAGACGGAACCCTTCTGATATCAAAATCGGCACAAGCTCAAATGAAGAAGCGAGTGCGGAAAATAACGAAGCGAAATCGAGGTCGAGAGTTATCGGTAATCATCACCGAGTTAACCCAATACCTACGAGGTTGGCAGCACTACTTCAAGCTCGCCATAGGTCAAAGTGCGATGCAGCGCTTGGACGAATGGATACGGCGTCGGTTGAGATGTTACCGCCTGAAACAGCGCAAACGCAGATACAGCATAGCGACATGGTTACAACGCCAAGGTGTAACAGAGCGAAATGCGTGGAAACTGGCGATGTCTGATAAAGGGTGGTGGCGCTTAGCACTCTCGCCCCAGTTGAATCACGCCATGCCAATCAAATGGTTCAAGGAGAGGGGGCTTTACTCATTGAGAGATGGGTATGAGTCACTAAAGGTATATTCGGAACCGCCGTATGCGACCCACGCTTGTACGGTGGTGTGAGAGGGCGGAGGCCGTGAGGCCTCCTCCTACTCGATTACAGCGGTAGTGAATCCAACCAAATGGTGGTCGTGTTAACATTTGTATCAACAGACAACGTTTGAGATTGATCTAGGACACCCAGTGTCGGGTTGTACCAGAACGCAGAAAGAATCTCAAACCTTGGTGACTCTTGCCCATCGCAGTTAAGTGTATAAATGTTTTGTTCCCATGTCCGGGCTGCTTCGACGCGCTTGGTAGAAACAGTCACAATTTTTCGTTCAGCGTTTTCCACTCTGTGGTACTCCCTAGTTATTTGGCAAACACTTTGATCGGATAAATCGCGTAACCAAAGATTGTCGGAGAAATCATCAAGTAAACTTTTTGCCAAGTGGCCTGAAATATCCTCAGTTAGAATAGAACGGCTAGTTCTCTCACTGATTTTATTGCCATCCGTTTGCCATTTTTTCGAATACAAGAACATTTTCGGTATAGCTGCTTGAGGCTCTTCAGCATACAAATCAATGTAATAAGCCGTAATTTCACGTAAATTGCCGTCGAGGCCCACAAAGAAAATGGATGCTTCATTTTCTTTTTCTTTCTGTTTGACTTCTTTTAAGAAAAATTCATCCGTGTCATAATTAATCAGTGAGTTAAGTAAATTGATCAGCGGAGAATTATCTTCCTCCTGATCTAAAATCAGTTGCAAAAGAGAGTCACCACTGTGTTTTTCAAAGCGCACTGATAAGTCATCTTGTGTTACGCCATTGACCATCTGGCTATAATTAAATACCGCGGCACTATTAGGTGAAAACTGAGCATCAATAATTGGATAATCAATTCGAGCTTCTGGTTTGGTTTTTTTAGAAGAACTACCGTCACATCCAGTAAGAGCAATAGCGGCGAGAGTCATAAGAGCGAAATTTTTTATCATAAAATAATATCCAAAATAATTTTAAGTGATAGGCTAGATGAGACAGGGACATTGTATAGGTCGTCGCTATTAATAAGCAAAAAACAAACTGACATAGATAATAATTAATGCTTAATTTTAGTTTAAGTTGTTGTTTTTATTTGTTTTTTCTTCGTGCTTTAGGAGGCTGAAAGATATGGATGTCGTTTTAGACACTACGTTTTAAAGAGAAAAGAAAAAGGTCTAAAGATTAAAAAGAGAAAACAGCTCCGAAATAAGTGTTACTTGCTTTGCTGAAATCAAAACTACCATATTTATTTTCATCGAGTTTTATATATTTCACTCCCCTCTAATGACCATCGTTGAGATAGTTGATAACCTGTCGATATACCGAAGGTATAGGCGAGCCCGGAATTACTCTTTGATAATGTTTCTTTCCCGGTTTCTTTAAATGTAACTTTGTCGTTGTAGTAACCCATTTCTAAGGCGCCTTTAACATACCATGATTCGAATAATTGGTATCGATAAGCACTACCTAGCCCTAGAATCGACATTTCTTTTCTATCGCTTATCGAGTAGCTCGCCGTCGAAAGTGTTTCTTCATTATCTGTATAATCAAATAGACCGTAAATACTAAGTTTTTGTTGGTTATTAATTGGGTAGTACTTCCCAATGTTTATAGACAAGTTAATTGGTTTTTTGAATGTATCACTAATATATTGAATATCGTCATTAGGGTTGGAAAAGTGATATCTACCGATATACATACCAAGCTCATACTCGCTGGAATAAACGGGTGATGACAAAAAAGCTGTAAGGCTGAAAAAACAAAGTAAGTGCCTTGGCATTATAGTCTCCTAATAATTAAAATCTAATCAATTGAAAAATTTAGGTGAATAATACAAAGGTACCTTGACTCAGCCAACAAATGTATTGACACAATGAGTAATGAATACTTAAATTTGGCGTAACATATTGAATTTAAATCTTATATTTATATCCGAGAATTAGCCGTTATCTCTTTAGGGCTTTGCTTTTTGCAACTCTTCACTGATCTTCTCACAATACGCTTTAACCACTGGGCGCCAAGTTTCAATCACGCTTGGGTCATCTAAGTTGTTGCCCAATTTTTGCCAAGGTTGATAGCAAGTGTCAGACGATTCTGGCTGCGCCAAGCGTTCAAACAATTGCTCTGTCGATAAAATGCGTGAGAGCGCGACAATCGAGAGCATGTAGTTGAGACGAAATGGCTCTGTTTTTCCTTGTCGATAGGAAATATCCGACAGCAAGAGATAGATAAAGGCGTTGTCGATTCTCGAGCTGCCAACGGGAGTACGCAAAAAATCGTAGGCAGAATCAAAACTGCTGACTTTGAAATGGAGAATGCCCAGCCAGACGGTCAACTCCTCAGGCAATTGAGCGAAATAGGTTTGCAGTACTTCCAGTGCTCTTTTACGGGTACCCGTGTCGGTTTCAACCAGAGCGAAATGTCTTGCAATGTACAAAGCGGTAAATTCATCGGTGGGTTTGATTTTACCCTCGGCCATGGCTTTATCTAACTGCTCAAGCTCTCCTCTATTCCTCAGTGCCCAATCATAGCCCGTTGGCACGGGAAGGTTAAAAAAGCGCGCAATGTCTTGTTGTAGCGCCAGTAAACTGCCGCTGAGATCTTCAACATCCACTGAATAAATGGCTTTAAACACTACCTTCTCTGATCTGGAAGACTGAATCCGTGCTTCAGCTTGGAGATGCTGTTGGTCTTGCGTGTCTTTTAAGCGAATGTTCAATGCGTAATCACTGCGACGAACATTTTTAGCGCCAGGAAAATAAGGGCCGTGTTCGAGTGGAGAAACGAAATAATCTGGCGAGTCCTGATTGACGACATCGGTGTATGGATATTCAATCTGTTGCTCTAGGATAAGCGCTTTGATCGCTTTGCGATGTGAAACTCGCTAGAGATCCAATGGCATCAACTCGATTAAGCAATAATTCTCGCAGTTGAATCGCTTGATGCTCACGCGCTTTTTCGATTGCTGTGTGCTTCTCATGCCAATAAAGGTAACTCAAGGTGCATGCGACTAGCGCGAATACGGTACACAGCAAAGAGAGAAGACGTATTATCTGGGGATAGCCTGAGGAAACTTTGGCCTCTGGTTGCGGAGAGACGCTAGAAGACGGTTCGTCGTCAGGAGCAGGAGATAGCGTTTTCAGTGCGATATGCCCCAAACTGAAGAAGTAACCTTTCCGCGGATAAGTAACGAGAATCTTGGTGGCGTCTTCAGTGGGTAAGTGCTTCTGTAGCAAGGCTCTTAAGGTTGAAATGCGGTTAGTGAGCACATTACGCGAGATGAAATCACTTTGCCAAATAGTCTGAATAATGGTGTCAGCAGAGAGAGGCTCACCGACATGGGTGAGAAGCAGTTCAATTAACTCGGCTGTTCTAGGTTCAAGATCGATGATTTCGTCATCGAGAACAAGCGCTCTGGTGATAGGGTCATATTCTAACTGGCAGATTAGAATATGACATTGCTGTTCTTTCGCTTTGGTTAAAAAATCTTGCATCACATTGGGTTACGTCATGAACACTATAGATAGTCTATAGCACTTTCACAGGCCAAAACAGGACAATATGTCATAAGCTTGACGTCAAGAATAATTCACCTTGTAACGATGGGGTTTATGATTCATGGCGAGCACGAGATTTAAAGCGAACGCACCGAGAATCGAGAGTAAAATCGTGTTTGGCGTCACAAAGAAAAACGAGGCAGCCAGAATCGCTGCGTCAATCGCCATCTGAGATTTTCCAACCGAAATACCGAATTTGTCCTGCACATAAAGGCACAAAACATTGAAACCACCAAGACTGGAACGGTGACGAAACAAGATAAGCATTCCCAAACCCATGAAAAGCCCACCAGCAATCGCGCAGTAGACCGGATGGATGTTATCGACAGAGATGACTAAATACAGGTTATCGGCAAAAATAGAGACTAAAGCGCCAGAAATCGCACTATTAAAAGCAAATCGTCTGCCATAACGTCGCCACGCAAGCAAATAGAAAGGACAGTTGCTCAAAAAGTACAACAATCCAAACGTGAATGGAGTAAACTGAGACACCAGCAAAGCGAGCCCCGTAGTGCCACCTGTAAGAAGATGTGCCGATTGCAGAAAGAAGACGCCTTGGGCGACCAGAAAGGTGCCAGTTAGGATAGCAATCCAGTCCTCTTTGTGTGAGTGTTTTTCCATCAGTTCCTAAATTTAATGCGCAAGAAGGGGCGAGCATAGTAGTCAAAAGCCGATCTTTTCGGTAGCTAGACGACTAAAATTAGGGTAAACCTATGTAATTGTTGTTTTACAGGGTGTAAAACGCAAAAATTGACAGTTGAAGTCGCATCCTTGTCATCATCATCGGTGAAGATGAATCTTCTCAAATGTCATCATGAAAAAACTGCATAAGAAAAGTGAACTTTTCTCTTTATGACCTAGATCAAATTATGTAGAATGCGCGCCATTACGGTGACGAAAACGTTTGCGTTGGGTCATTCGACAGTTTTTTTGCAACTTTCAGTCTAATCTGAGTCAGGAGATACAGATGCTTAAGCGTGATATGAATATCGCTGATTACGATCCGGAGCTATTCGCAGCTATCCAGGAAGAAACCCTTCGTCAGGAAGAGCACATCGAACTGATTGCTTCTGAAAACTACACCAGCCCACGTGTAATGGAAGCGCAAGGTTCTCAGCTAACTAACAAATACGCAGAAGGCTACCCAGGTAAGCGTTACTACGGTGGTTGCGAGTATGTCGATAAAGCCGAATCTCTGGCGATTGACCGAGCTTGCCAACTGTTTGGTTGTGAATATGCAAACGTTCAGCCGCATTCTGGCTCTCAAGCGAACAGCGCGGTATACATGGCACTGCTTAACCCTGGCGATACCGTGTTGGGCATGAGCCTAGCGCACGGCGGTCACTTGACGCACGGCTCACCAGTTAACTTCTCTGGTAAACACTACAATGTCATCCCTTATGGCATTGATGAAGCAGGTCAAATCAATTACGACGAAATGGAAGCCCTTGCTCTTGAGCACAAGCCGAAGATGATCATCGGTGGCTTCTCTGCCTACTCTCAAATTGTTGATTGGAAGCGCATGCGTGAAATCGCGGATAAAGTCGGTGCTTATCTGTTTGTCGATATGGCGCATGTTGCCGGTCTAATTGCCGCAGGCGTTTACCCAACGCCCGTTTCCACACGCGCACGTTGTGACCACCACAACACACAAAACGCTCGCTGGTCCTCGCGGTGGTTTGATTTTGTCAAACGCTGGCGAAGATATGTATAAGAAACTGAACTCTGCGGTATTCCCTGGTGGCCAAGGTGGCCCTCTGATGCACGTGATCGCGGGTAAAGCGGTCGCGTTCAAAGAAGCGATGGAACCAGAGTTCAAGGCGTACCAAGAACGTGTGGTGAAAAATGCCAAAGCGATGGTGGCTCAGTTCCAAGCTCGCGGTTACAAGATTGTTTCTAACAGCACAGAAAACCATCTGTTCCTTGTGGATCTGATCGACAAAGAGATCACCGGTAAAGATGCTGATGCTGCGTTGGGTGCTGCTAACATTACAGTCAACAAAAACTCAGTGCCAAACGATCCACGCAGCCCATTTGTGACTTCTGGTATCCGTGTTGGTACGCCTGCGATCACTCGCCGTGGCTTTACTGAAGCTGATGCAACCAATCTGGCTGATTGGATGTGCGATGTACTAGATAACATCGGTAACGATGATGTGATTGCGGCCACCAAAGCGAAAGTACTGGAAATCTGCCAGCGTCTTCCGGTTTACGCATAAGTATTAAAGTAATAAAAGAAAGGCTTCCCATGCGGAAGCCTTTTTGTTTAGTTAAAAAACACAATCGAATAAGAGATTATTTCTCTTTCGAGATACTCAGCAAAGAGCCAGATTTACACTGGAATGAGTAGTAGTTTGATGTCTCGCTAAATTTACCCAACCCTTCACCATCACAATAATCGATATTGATATCACGCATAGTATTGAGTGTTTCTTCGCTGTTGAGCGCAAATTTTGCCCCATCGGCACAGACGATGCGCACACGACCATCTTTGCTCACCGAGTAAATTTTTACTTCCGTGTTGCACAGTTCAAAAGATGCTTCGCGGTAATTATCTTGCGCGGTGTTTTGTTGTGCGCACCCCGCCAGGAAAGCCGTAGAGAGCAGGGCGATAAATCCAAACTTATTCATTCTAAAAAATCCTTTGTGTTGGGAATGCTAATGAGCATAGTTAACCGAGATGATATGCACTTGCATCAAGCCTATATAAATGGTGTTGAGATGACAACCCATCGCAAGGTTAAACCTCAGTAACGTAGATGAGATGAGACAAATAAAAAGGCTGAACGTGATATACATTCAGCCTTTGCAATATTATGGACGGTTACTTGACTTCCAGACCTTGCGCTTGCATATCTGCATGGTAAGAAGAGCGTACGAATGGACCACAAGCCGCATGAGTAAAGCCCAGTTCTAATGCAATCTCTTTCAGTTCATCAAATTCTTCTGGCGGAACATAACGTTCTACTGGGAGGTGATGACGGCTTGGTGCCAAGTACTGACCGAGTGTCAGCATGGTGACACCGTGCGCACGTAGATCTTTCAGTACTTCGATGATCTCTTCTTTGGTTTCACCTAGGCCCATCATCAGGCCTGATTTAGTCGGCACACTAGGATGTTGCTCTTTGAACTTCTTCAGCAAATCCAGTGACCACTGATAATTCGCACCTGGTCGCGCCTTGCGGTAAAGACGCGGCGCGGTTTCTAAATTGTGGTTAAACACATCTGGCGGGTTATCTTTCAATGCGTCTAACGCAACGTCCATACGGCCACGAAAGTCCGGCACCAGTGTTTCGATGCGAATGTGTGGATTGAGTGCACGGATTTCTCGGTTGCAATCGGCAAAGTGTTTCGCTCCGCCATCACGTAGATCGTCACGGTCAACCGATGTCACCACCACGTACTTGAGTTTCATATCGGCGATGGTTTTAGCTAACTTGGTCGGCTCTTCCGCTTCTGGTGGTAATGGTCGGCCATGAGCTACATCACAAAATGGGCAGCGACGGGTGCAGATTGCGCCCAAGATCATAAAGGTGGCGGTGCCGTGGTTAAAACATTCAGCAAGGTTAGGACAAGACGCCTCTTCACAAACGGAATGGAGATTGTTTTTACGCATGGCCGCTTTGATGTCTTGAATACGTTGACTGTCAGAAGGCAGTTTGATCTTCATCCAAGCGGGCTTACGTAACATCTCTTTCTGCTCAGTCGGCATGTTCTTGACTGGAATCAGGGCCATTTTGTCAGCGTCACGATATTTAACGCCTTTTTCCATCTGAATTGGTTTACTCATGCTTCTCTTACTTCTGCTTCTGTGCTGAATGTCACTTGCTCATAACCAAGCAAATTGACCAGTTCTTTGATTAGTTGCTGCTCTATCGTTGCGAGTTCGTTGGGGCCTCCAAGCTCACTCACTTGGACCATTTCCATTCCTTGATAACCGCAAGGGTTGATACGCAGGAAAGGGGAGAGATCCATATTGACGTTGAGAGCCAAACCGTGAAATGAGCACCCTTTACGGATACGCAGGCCCAATGAGCAGATCTTTTTTCCATCCACGTAGACGCCCGGAGCATCCGGTCGTGCTGCAGAATCGATATTGTAGGCTTTTAGGGTATTAATTACGAGATGCTCTATCGTAGTGACGAGATCGCGCACCCCTAATTTTTTGCGACGAAGGTTAATCAAGAAGTAGACCACCAATTGTCCCGGCCCGTGATACGTAACCTGTCCGCCTCGATCACTTTGCACGACAGGAATATCTCCTGTATTGAGCAAATGTTCGGCTTTTCCTGCTTGGCCTTGAGTAAATACGGGGTTGTGTTCTACCAACCACACTTCGTCACGGGTCTCTTCGCTACGTTGGTCGGTAAATTGGTGCATCGCCTGCCAGACTGGGGAGTAGTCTTGTCTACCAAGGCGCTTTACTACCAGTTGATTGTGCATACTTTATCCTGTCATCGCTTAATAAAGTTTTTGCATTATAAACCTGTTCAGCGGTTTGAACTATATGTCTGTAACAGCTTTTTAACTCATTGGTGTAAGTTCTTATATCTATCCATATGATAAATATAAAGAAAGCAGCAAATTGCTGCTTTCAAAAAAAATTTAATCTATCAAAAAATTATAGAACCATGCGAACGATATCAATCTCGCCCAGCTCTTTATACAGAGTTTCAACCTGCTCGATAGAGGTGGCGGTGATATTGATGGAAACGGAGTGATAATTGCCTTTTGCACTCGGTTTGACCGCTGGACTGTAATCACCCGGTGCGTGACGCTGAATCACCGCCAGCACTTTTTCTGGTAGCTCAGGCTTAGCGTAACCCATAACCTTGTAGGTAAATGAACAAGGAAACTCAAGAAGATCTTTTAATTTGGCGTCAGAGTTGATGGTTAGCATTGAGAATAACTCCAGGTTGATATTCGGTTGTGCGGGGCGAAATAGTACTGTCTATCGGTTGTGATCTCAAGAGCAATAAAGCCGCCCAAAAGGCGGCTTAAAATAACTCATTGTTTTGGCTTAGAACAAGCTCTTGAGTAGCAGCACAATGTAATCCCATAGTCGGCTGAACAGACTGCCTTCTTCGACGGTTTCCAGTGCCATCAGCGGGTACTGCGCGACGTCTTCGCCATCGGCTTGATAGTAAAGCTTACCGACGATGTCGCCCTTCTTGATCGGGGCTTGCAGCTCTTTCTCTAGTACAAAGCTAGCGGTCAGATTTTTTGCTTGTCCGCGTGGCAGGGTGACATAAGTATCTTCGTTCACACCGAGCGCCAAGGTGTCTTTGTTACCCATCCAGATTTTCTCTTCAACAAACGTTTCTCCCGCTTTGTGCGGTGCCACTGTTTCGAAAAAGCGAAAGCCGTAGCTGAGCAGTTTTTTGCTCTCAGATTTACGGGCGTTCATATCTTTGGTACCCATTACAACCGCGATCAGGCGCATCTTACCTTCAGTTGCTGAACTGACTAGGCTGTAACCCGCGTTGTCAGTATGACCAGTTTTAATACCGTCCACGTTCATGCTTTTATCCCACAGCAGGCCGTTACGGTTGTACTGAGTAATGCCGTTGTAGGTGAATTTTTTCTCTGCGTAGATACGGTATTCTTCCGGCACGTCACGGATCAACGCTTGACCTAAAAGAGCCATATCATAAGGAGTTGAGTAAAGGTTTGGATTGTCTAGGCCATGTACGTTGGCAAAGTGGGTATTGCTCATACCAATTGAGCTTGCCCAAGCGTTCATCAGGTCAACGAAGGCATCTTCTGAACCGGCGATATGCTCTGCCATAGCGACACACGCATCATTGCCAGACTGAATGATGATCCCGCGGTTAAGCTCTTTGACTTTGACCGTTGTGCCAACTTCAATGAACATTTTTGACGAATCAGGGAAGTTCTTTGCCCAAGCGTTTTTGCTGATCACCACATCGTCGTCGAGGTTGATGTTTCCTCTGCCTAACTCTTGGCCAATGACATAGCTGGTCATCATTTTAGTTAAGCTCGCTGGCGAGAGTTTGGTGTCCATCTCTTTTTCAGCTAAAACCTTGCCTGAATGGTAATCCATTAGAACAAAACCTTTCGCGGCGATCTGTGGAGCGTCAGGAACCACGACGGGAGCAGCAGAAACTGAGTGAGCTAGCGTTGCAGAAAATGCAAGGGAAGAAACGAGAATTGATTTCACAAGTTTTGTCGTTTTGTTCATGGTAATTCTATTTTTTGGTTAATTGTCCATATCTTAACAGATTCGTACTGTAAGTCAGAGCGTCTAACACTAGAAAGTGTTGTGCCGCATGTCAACGTGCCACGGTGTACTTTTTGATGAAGGCGCTTTGGTAACCCGCTAACTTAACCTGATCGAGCAGTTGTTGCGTCAGAGAATAGTCAGTAAATGGCCCTAACATCAGCCTATGTATTTCGTCGTTACTGTCGAGAAATGTCTCGACCTTAAGACTTTGACTCAAATCTTGCGCTAAAGTTCGCGCTTTTTCCGCGGATTTCGAACTGAGTACTTGCACTGTGTAACGCGGGTGATTTTGCAGTGATTTGGCATCGGTAGGTGGATCAAACGTCAGCACTTCAATCTTAACATTCGCCGTACCCGTTTTGAGCACGTCCAACTTATAGGCAGCGGCGTAGCTCAGATCGATGATTCGACCTTCGTGGAACGGCCCGCGATCATTGACGCGCACTATGGTGCTTCTGCCGTTATCTTGATTGGTGACTTTGACATAACTAGGCAGTGGCAGGGTTTTGTGTGCGGCGGTCATCGAATACATGTCGTAGATTTCGCCGTTTGAGGTTAAGTGCCCCTGAAATTTAGAGCCGTACCACGACGCAATGCCAGATTCGCGAAAACCTTTGGCATCGCGAACGATCTTATATTCCTGGCCTCGCAGCGTGTAGTCGCGATTTCCACCCAAACTGTAAGGTTCGTAGCGAGGATGCGCATCTTCGATGTGTGCGACTGAAATGGGCTGGTCCGGCGCGACGTCCGATTCTAACGCGTAACGTCCGGTCGGTGCAGAGCTGCATCCTACCAATAAGATCGTAACAAAGCTGAGTAGCGATAAATGGGTCGAATAGTGCATTAGGTCGCCTTTGAGAATGCTTTGCGATGGGTGTGAATTGACATCAAAATGCCAAAACCGGCCATCAAGGTCACCATGGAAGTACCACCGTAGCTGATGAGGGGAAGTGGTACACCCACCACTGGCAATATCCCACTGACCATGCCGATGTTGACAAAAATGTAGACGAAGAAACTGAGCACCACACTGCCTGCCATCATGCGGCCAAATGCGGTTTGCGCTTGTGAGGCTAAGTATAAGCCGCGGCCAATAATAAACAGATAAAGCGAGAGTAATAACAAGAAACCGACCATGCCCCATTCTTCGGCAATCACCGCAAAAATAAAGTCGGTATGGCGTTCTGGCAAGAACTCAAGCTGCGATTGGGTGCCTTGCAACCAACCTTTACCAGAGATGCCGCCGGAGCCAATCGCTATCTTGCTTTGAATGATGTGATAGCCCGCGCCGAGCGGATCCGATTCCGGGTTAAACAGTGTGCGTACGCGGGTTTTCTGGTATTCGTGCATCAAGAAAAACCATAACACGGGGATGAATCCGCCCAGTGCGACCGCGGCGGCTGCGATAATGCGCCAACTGATGCCAGCAAGAAAGATAACAAAAATGCCTGATGCCGCAATAAGGATGGATGTGCCTAGGTCGGGCTGTTTGGCGATTAAAATTGTCGGTACAAACACCATCGCCATGGCGATGCACAGTGTTTTGAACGTCGGCGGGAGAGGACGACGTCCAATGTAACGCGCCACCATTAAAGGGACGGCAAGCTTGAGTAGTTTCTGAGGGCTGGAAACGGACAAAGCCAAGATTGAGCCAGCGCTGTGCGCCTTTTGACGCCTCACCAAAGAATAGTACGCCGAACAGCAAAGCGACGCCAGTGACAAACATCAGTGGGGCCAGTGCTTCGTAAGTACGCGGAGACAGTTGCGCCAACACCAGCATCACCACGGTGGCTAACACCATACGCATGGCTTGTCGGTCCATCATTGCCAAACTCTGTCCACTGGCGCTGTACATCACCACCAAACCAAAGCCCATCAGTAGCAAAATGCCCAGTAACAACGGCAAGTCGATATGCAGGCGTTCAAACATTGCCCGGTTCTTACCTGTGGATGGATCAAGCTTCATTATCGTTTGACCTCGTTAGTTTCTTTGTCGAGCAGTGCTTTATCGAAAATTCGCCTCACCACTGGCGCGCCGTTGGAGGAGCCCCCCCCGCGTTTTCCAGTACCACGGTAACGATGACTTTAGGATCGTCGAATGGGGCAAAACCAGTAAACAAGGCATGGTCGCGCAAGTGTTCGGCAATCTCGTCCGCTTTATACTCTTCATCTTCCGCAAGGCCAAAAACCTGCGCGGTGCCCGATTTCCCCGCGGTCATGTAAGGCATATTGGCAAAATGGCGTCGCGCTGTGCCTTTTTTACCATGGTTGGCCAAACGCATCCCTTCTTTTGCTAGGCTCCAATACTTATCTGCCACGTTTTGAATTGGTGGATAAGTTTCATATTCTGAGAGCTGACGAGTATCGAACGCTTCGCCATTTTCAATCGTCGCGCGCAGCAGGTGAGGCGCGATGACGTTGCCTTCTTTCACCAGCACGGAGGTGGCTTTGGCCAATTGCATAGGGGTTGAGGTCCAGTAGCCCTGTCCAATACCGACCGGAATAGTGTCGCCTTTGTACCACGGCGTTTTATGACGCGACATTTTCCAATCTCGAGTGGGCATGTTGGCCTTACTTTCTTCAAAAATATCGATGCCAGTGTAGTCACCAAAACCAAACATGCTCATCCAATGCGATAGTGTATCGATCCCCATATCGTAAGCGATTTGATAGAAGAAAGTATCGACCGACTCTTCAATTGATTGCACTAGATTGACTCTACCATGGCCCCAACGTAACCAGTCACGAAATGCCCGGGTGTTAGAGTTGGGGATGCGCCAATAGCCAGGATCGTTACGTGTGGTGGTCGGTGTGACAATGCCTTCTTGCAGTGCTGCGACCGCAATAAAGGGTTTCACCGTTGATGCGGGCGGATAGATACCTAAGGTAGCACGGTTGACTAACGGACGATTTTTGTCGTTGAGCAAATCGGCGTAGCCTTTGCCTGAGATGCCATGAACGAACGCATTCGGGTCATAGCTTGGGCTCGATACCATCGCCAGAATGCCGTTGTCTTTCGGATCAAGCACAATGGCACTGCCGCGGCGGCCATCAAGTAACTGATGGACATACAGCTGCAATTCAATATCAATATTGAGCACGATATCTTTGCCAGGCACCGGCGGGACAAATTTGAGCGTGCGGATCACGCGTCCACGGCTGTTGACTTCGACCTCTTGGTAGCCAGCAGTGCCGTGCAATAAATCTTCGTAGTATTTTTCGATGCCGAGCTTACCGATATCTCGTGTCGCCTGATAATTGGCGTCTTTCTCTTCGTCAATCAGGCGCTGCATGTCGCGGTCATTGATGCGAGAAACGTAACCAATAACGTGGGTTAATACTTTGCCGTAAGGATAGTAGCGTTTGAGAGTGCCGCTCACTTCGACGCCGGGGAAACGGTACTGATTGACGGCAAACACCGCTACTTGTTCTTCTGTCAGTTGGGTGAGAATAGGCACTGATTTAAAACGTCGTGTGCGTTTACGCTCACGTTCAAAGCGTTCGATTTGCTCTGGGGTAATGTCGACAATCGTCTGCAGTTGCGCAATGGTTTCCTGCATGTTTTTGACTTTTTCAGGGGTGATCTCTAAGTCAAAAACCGGACGGTTTTCTGCTAGTAGCACGCCATTGCGGTCATAAATGAGACCACGATTAGGGGCGATGGGGACAATTTTGATGCGGTTATCGTTTGAGCGGGTTTTGTAATCTTGATATTGGTTGACTTGGATGTTGTACAAGTTAGCAACCAATACGCCCATCAAAGCAATGATGCCAATAAAAGAGACAATGGCACGACGGGCAAACAATCGTGCTTCGGCTTGGTAATCTCGTATATGACTTCGGCGTTTCCGTATCATTAACGCAGGTTCTCAGGGTTGGAAAGACAATTATTCACGGTGATAAGGGTGATTCGCCGTGATACTCCATGCTCGGTACAAGCTTTCCGCCATCACCACGCGAACGAGTGGGTGAGGCAAGGTCAGGGGCGAGAGTGACCAGCTCTGCTCTGCTGCTGCTTTGCAAGCCGGAGCCAGACCTTCTGGACCACCAATCAGGATAGAAACATCGCGACTGTCGAGCTTCCACGCCTCTAATTGCTCGGCTAACTGTGGTGTGTCCCACCTTTTGCCGGGAATATCCAACGTGACGATGCGGTTGCCTTTAGGCACAGCGGCGAGCATCGCTTCGCCCTCTTTTTGCAAAATGCGCGCGATGTCGGCATTTTTTCCTCGTTTCCCCGCTGGGATTTCAATCAGTTCGAGTGGCATATCATGCGGGAAACGGCGGCGGTATTCTTGGAAACCTTCTTCGACCCATTTTGGCATTTTTGTGCCAACGGCGATGAGCTGAATCTTCAAACCATTAACCCCAAAGTTTTTCTAGTTGATAAAGTTGGCGCTGCTCTTCTTGCATCACGTGTAACATGGCATCACCCAGGTCGAGAACGACCCATTCGCCTTCTTTCTCACCTTCCATGCCTAGTGGCGTCAGCCCGACTTTCTTCACTTCTTCGGCAACGTGATCAGCGATCGAAGAAACATGACGTTTCGAATTGCCGCTGCAGATGATCATAAAATCGGTCACACTCGATTTGCCCTCAACGTTGAGAACAACGATGTTTTCTGCTTTCATATCGTCTGCTTTATCGGCCAAAAAGTCTTTCAATTGTTCGCGAAGCACTCAAATTTCCTCAGTGTTTATCTGTTGATGCAACTATTCGTTCGGTAAGGGGCGCAATATAGCATGCTTTTACACTTTACAAGCCAACTCTGCGTCAGGCAGGCACATCTCCAAGCTCAATTGATGAAGAAGTGGCCACTCCGATTGTTCATATTGGGTTTTGGCCAGTAGCTCCGCCTGAGTGAGAATGCGCAATAGGTGCTGAAGGCGTTGGCGGGTCAACCGAGTGAGCGCGGCATGGTAGAGTGGCTTCTTGTTTGACCACACTTTATGCTGCTCAAAAATGGCATTAAGCGGCAGTTGTGCCGACAGTGCCTCCATTTTGAGTAGCAGCATCAGCTCTTTTTGTAGTGAGCGCAGCAAGATGACGCTTTCTACCCCTTCGGCGGCAAGTTGACGTAGGATTTTCTGGCAGCGATTGGCTTTGCCTTCGAGTAGTGCATCGATCCAGTGAAAGGGGGTGAAATGGTTGTGACGACTGAGAGACTCTTCCAGTCGAACCAAGTTCAGCACGCCATCAGGATAGAGTAGCGCCAGTTTTTCTAAGCTTTGCACCAAGGCAAATAAGTTGCCTTCGTGCCATTGTGCCAGCATTTGTACTGCTTGTTGATCGGGTTTGAGTCCGAGTTGGCGACAGCGGCCTTGCACGAATTGCGGTAAACGTGCCATGTCTGGAGTTTGGCAACTGACCCAATGACCATGCTGCGTTAGCGTTTTAAACCATTTGGCGTTTTCTTGCGCTTTGTTTAACTTGCTACCAATCACCACCAATAAGGTGTCTGGATGCAACATCGATGAAAGCGAGAGTAACTCGCTGGCAATCGCGGTATTTACTCCGGTTTCCGGCAATTCCAGTTCGACAATTTGGCGACTGGAAAATAGGCTCAAGGCTTGAAAACAGTCGTACACTTCGTTCCAATTTAAGCTGGCATCGACGGCAAAACGATGTCGCTCCTCAAAGCCTTGGCGCAAAGCCGCTTTTTGAATTGCCAAGCGGCCTTCTTGGACAAGCAAAGGCTCGTTGCCAAAGATTAGGTAGACAGGTTTTAGGGATTTGTCGAGCTGTTCCACCAGCCGTTCTGCATAAATTCTCATAGTACTTATTGCGTATTTTGATCATCAAACTCGGCCCGTAGACGGCCTAACTGACGCATCATCTGGTTAGCCGCCTGAGCGCGCATCTCATCTTCAATTACGTCGCGCTCAACTGACTTAGCCAGTGCAGTTAGCGGGTTATCGAGAAAGTTGCGATTGACTGTGGTGGTGAAATCTTTGCTACCAACGTCAGGCATCGTGACTTTGTACTTCACCACATAAGTTAACTCTTTTTCTGCCGCGCGGCTGTTTTGGTACAGTGAAAGCGTCCGCTCGGTGAGTTTTTCTTCCATCAAATACAAGTTGGGTACCTTTTCTGCTGGTGCAACAAGATTGACTTTATTGAGGGTCAACTGGCTGCTTACATAGCGGGTTAAGGGGCTGTACTGATCATAACTGGTGAAAGAAAGGGTACTCAATTCATCGGGTACGGAAAATTCCCCACGAAGATGAAATCCACAAGCCGAGATCACGCTAGAGAGTGTCAGGACAGTGACAAGTTTGAATAGAGACTTAAAACGCATGGAGAGGCTCTTCCTGATGTTAGCAAATACAAGCGCGCGCCTGTATTTCATGGTTCTTATCTAAACGCACTGATGGCTCAATGAGTTTAGATAAGAGACTGAGATAAGTAGGGGCGGTGTAAGCCGCCCCTGATTGGACTAGAAAGTCATGAAAAGGTTCGCAACCAAGCGATGCTTAGTTCGCCACGATGCTTAGCAGTTTACCCGGTACGTAAATCACTTTGCGAATTGTGACACCTTCTAGATGTTTTGCCACGTTCTCTTCGCTCAGACCCAGCGCTTCAACTTGTTCCTTGCTGGCATCAGCGGCAACGGTGATTTTGCCACGTACTTTACCGTTTACCTGTACCACAATGAGTTTTTCCTCTTCAACCAAGGCTTGTTCATCATGGTTTGGCCATACCGCGTTGTCGATGTTGCTTTCGCCCAGAGCGTTCCACATTTCAAAACAGATGTGCGGAGTGATTGGGTAAAGCATAGCAACAACCGCTTTGAGTGCTTCGTCTAGAATCGCACGATCTTGCTCAGATTCCTGAGGCGCTTTGGCCAGTTTGTTCATCAGTTCCATGATCGCTGCGATAGCGGTATTGAAGGTCTGACGACGAGCTACGTCATCGGTGACTTTGGCGATGGTTTTGTGAACATCACGGCGAAGCGCTTTTTGATCGCCAGACAGCGTTGCAACATCTACTGATTGTGCAGCGCCTTTTTCTGTGTGCTCTTTGACCAGCTTCCACACACGTTTTAGGAAACGGTTCGCTCCTTCAACGCCAGATTCTTGCCATTCCAGTGTCATGTCCGCTGGTGAAGCAAACATCATGAACAGACGTACGGTGTCTGCGCCGTATTTGTCGACCATCTCTTGAGGATCGATGCCGTTGTTTTTTGACTTAGACATTTTGATCATGCCTGAGTGCTCCACATTGCGGCCTTCTGAGTCGATAGCAGAGGTGATGCGGCCTTTGCCGTCACGTTCTACTTTCACCTCGGTTGGTGCCACCCACTCTTTACCGCCTTTGTCGTTGGTGTAGTAGAAGGCATCGGCCAATACCATACCTTGACACAGTAGTTGCTTGAACGGCTCGTCAGAGGTGACATAACCCGCATCACGCAACAATTTGTGGAAGAAGCGAGAGTACAGAAGGTGCATACACGCGTGCTCAATACCGCCGATGTACTGGTCAACTGGTAGCCAGTAGTTGGCTTTTTCTGGATCGAGAATGTCGTCCGCTTGTGGGCTGCAGTAACGCGCGTAGTACCAAGACGATTCCATAAAAGTATCGAAAGTATCGGTTTCACGTAGCGCAGGTTCGCCGTTAAAAGTGGTCTTCGCCCACTCTTTGTCGGCTTTGATCGGGCTAGTTACGCCGTCCATCACCACGTCTTCTGGTAGAATCACTGGCAGTTGGTCAGCCGGAAACTGGGTGAACTTCACCGTCTTCAGTGGTGACCATTGGGATTGGAGCACCCCAGTAACGTTGACGAGAGACACCCCAGTCACGTAGACGGAAGTTAACAGTTTTAGTGCCTTTGCCTTCTGCTTCTAGCTTGGCTGCGATGGCATCGAACGCCGCTTGGAATTCTAGGCCATCGAACTCACCGGAATCAAACAGCACGCCTTTTTCGGTGTAGGCCGCTTCTGAAATATCGAGTTCACTGCCGTCAGCCGGTTTGATCACTGGAATGATGTCTAAACCGTATTTGGTGGCGAACTCGTAGTCGCGTTGGTCGTGCGCAGGAACGGCCATCACCGCGCCTGTGCCGTAGTCCATCAAGACGAAGTTAGCGACGTAAATTGGCACTTCACGACCATTCAATGGATGAATCGCGGTAAGGCCCGTTGCCATGCCTTTTTTCTCCATAGTCGCAAGTTCAGCTTCAGCGACTTTGGTGTTCTTACACTCGTCGATGAACGCTGCGAGTTCAGCATTGCTTTCTGCCGCCAGCTTAGCTAAAGGGTGGCCTGCGGCGATACCAACATAAGTTACGCCCATCAGAGTATCAGGACGTGTAGTGTACACTTCCAGATCTTGCGCTTGGTCTTGCACCGCAAACTTAAGCTCAACGCCTTCAGAGCGACCAATCCAGTTGCGCTGCATGGTTTTGACCATTTCTGGCCAGCCTTCTAGATTATCCAGATCGTCAAGCAGCTCTTGCGCATATGCGGTGATCTTAATGAACCACTGTGGGATCTCTTTTTGCTCTACCGGCGTGTCACAACGCCAGCAGCAGCCGTCTTCAACCTGTTCGTTGGCAAGAACGGTTTGGTCGTTCGGACACCAGTTGACGGAAGAGGTCTTCTTGTAAACCAAGCCTTTTTCATACAGTTTGGTAAAGAACTCTTGTTCCCAGCGATAGTACTCAGGGCGGCAAGTGGCAAATTCGCGATTCCAGTCATAACCAAACCCCAGCAATTTCAGCTGGTTTTTCATGTATTCGATATTTTCGTAAGTCCAAGGTGCAGGAGCGGTGTTGTTTTTTACCGCTGCGTTTTCTGCGGGCAGACCGAAAGCGTCCCAGCCGATTGGCTGCATGACGTTTTTGCCTTGTAGGCGTTGGAAACGAGATACGACGTCACCGATGGTGTAGTTACGCACGTGACCCATGTGCAGTCGACCACTTGGGTATGGGAACATAGAGAGGCAGTAGAATTTCTCTTTGGTTGGATCTTCAGTCACAACGAAGGTTTTATTGTTGTCCCAGTGCTGTTGAACTTTCTGTTCAATATCTTGTGGATTATATTGTTCTTGCATCGATGGTATCCGGTTATCTTGGAATTTGTGAGTTCGGTTAGAACAGATTGAAATAGATCGTCATAGAATACCTAAAGGCAGGGTGCACAACAATAGCCAATCTTTACCGATGGAGGTCAGTTATGCCGAAACGTAAAACCGGTTATGAAGAAATGTTGGAAGATGTCATTGAGACACTGAAACATAGCCCAGACGAAGTGAATCAAGTACTGCAAACCTCGGGCAAGGTGATCTCCGCCGCGAATGACATGACCAAAGATGAGTTGGCGTTGATTTCCGCTTATGTGAAGGCGGATTTGAAAGAGTTCGCCGACAGTTATGAAGAGAGTAAAAGTGGCCCTTTCTATCTGACGATTGCCGATTCTATCTGGCAGGGGCTACTTGAGATCACCGATAGAACCAAAGTGGAGTGGGTTGAGCTGTTTGAAGATCTTGAACATCAAGGGCTCTACGAAGCGGGTGAGGTGATTGGTCTGGGGAATTTGGTGTGCGATGAGTGTGGACACAAAACCAGTTATAACCATCCGACGGTGATTATTCCCTGCATTAAATGCGGTCACACGGGGTTTAGCCGTCAGGCACTCAAGCCTTAATTCAGCCGTTAAGCATCGTTGAGTTTGCCAGTCAGTAAAAAGGTACGCCGTTGCGTACCTTTTGTGTTTGTGCATCTGAGTTATACCTTGCGGCGATTGGCCAGCAGGGCCAAACTCAGTGCGCCAGCAACCCACAAGTAGATTGGCCAGGTGCCAAAGCGTTGGTAGGGTGTTTGCCCAAGCGTTGGCGTTAACTCGGCACGCAGAACGGCGGTCTCAAATTGAGGAATGGAAGCGACAATCTTGCCCTTGTGATCCGTGACAGCCGTTAGGCCGTTATTGGTAGAGCGAATAAGCGGCTTCCCTAATTCCAGTGCCCGCATGCGCGCGATTTCCATGTGTTGCAGTGGACCAATTGAGTGGCCAAACCAAGCGTCATTCGACAGAGTGAGTAGGAAATCGGTCTCATCGGTGACATTTTGCCGTACCTGCTCGTTGAAAATAATCTCGTAGCAGAGTGCGGGCGCAAGGTGAAAACCGTTCGCCCGAATGTTTGGCTGGACAAAGGTGCCGCGGCTGAACGAGGACATCGGCAAGTTAAAAAAGGGCGCCAGCGGGCGAAGAAGCTGCTCAAACGGCACAAACTCACCAAAAGGTAACAAGTGATGTTTGTGGTAGCGTTTTGAAAGATCAAACTGGTAATCGCCATAAGCAGTGACCCCTACCGAGAGAATGCTGTTGTAGAACTGACCATCCTCAGATTGGTTGACCACGCCGGTGATAATGGCACTGTCGTTCATTTTGGCCGCACTATCGAGATTGCGCAGGTAGGAAGGCAGATCGACTTCTAGCGCCGGTATGGCGGCTTCTGGCCAGACGATGATATCCGCATCCCAGTTTTCCCGGCTCAGGTCGGTGTACTTCATAATGGTTGGCCAGCGCTGACTGGGGAGCCATTTGAGATTTTGATCAACATTGCCTTGAATTAGCGCCACTTTGGTTGTTTTGTCAGCCTGAGGCGTAACCCAATCGAATGAGGACAGACCCAAGCCAGTGCTAAAAAGCACCAGAGGGAGCAGAGCCATCGACCAACGTTTATGGATTAGCATGTAAGCCAATGCGCCTGAAGAGACAAGCAGCAGCAGCGTCAGTAGCTCAACGCCACCGATTGGTGCGAAACTTGCCAAAGGGGAATCAATTTGGCTGTAACCCAACCATAGCCAAGGAAAGCCCGTCATCACCCAACCGCGTAACCAGTCCGTGATTAACCACAGGGCTGGTGAGGCAAGCAGCAAATTAACCAAGGTGGCTTCGGCAAGAAAGCGTTGATAGCACCAAGCAAATAGGCCGCTATACAGGGCTAAATAAGCGATTAACGCCCCCATGAGAAACAGGTTCGCCGCTAACGGCATGCCACCAAACCCAGAGATGCTGACATAAACCCAGCTCACTCCTGAGGCAAATTGTCCCAATCCCCACGCATAACCAATCCCCAACGCTTGGCGTGGTGTTTGTCGGTGCAGGAGCAGTAGTAGTAACGTCGGGCTGAGCAACGCCAGCGACCAGATTTGATAGGGAGCAAAAGCAAGAGTGGTTAAAGCGCCAACAAAAGCGGCCGCAATGGGCCGCTTGAGGCGATGAAATAAGTTGTTATTCATCATTATTCGCCAGATTTTCCTCATGTGAGGAAGTGAGCGTTACTCTTCAGGAGTTTCTGTTACAGACATTGCTTCTGGAACGGTTACCTGAAGTTGTATCACACGTCGGTTATCGCAGGCGGTGACTTTGAAGTTGTAACCTTCAATTTCAATCATTTCGCCACGTGATGGCAGATGGCCAAAAGCCGTCATCACCAAACCGCCCACAGTATCGATCTCTTCATCACTAAAGCGAGTACCAAAGAGTTCGTTAAACTCTTCTATCGTGGTGAGTGCTTTGACCGAAAACGTATGTTTACTGAGTTTACGAATATCAGCATCTTCTTCTTCATCGAATTCATCTTCGATGTCTCCAACAATCTCTTCGAGAATGTCTTCAATGGTGACAAGGCCGGATACTCCTCCGAATTCGTCGACGACAATAGCCATGTGATAACGTTCTTGGCGGAACTCTTTGAGCAGGCGATCTACACGCTTGCTTTCAGGAACCACTACCGCAGGGCGGATAACCTCTTCGATATCAAATGGAGCACTGTCTGAGCCTAAGTATTTGAGTAAGTCCTTCGCAAGTAGAATGCCTTCGACATGGTCTTTATCTTCGCTGATCACCGGATAGCGCGAGTGCTGAGCATCGGTGATGAGAGCGATAAGGGTATCGAGATCGTCTTTTCTCTCGATAGTGACCATTTGCGAGCGAGGGAGCATGATATCTCTCACTCGCATCTCTGCAATTTCCATCACGCCTTCGAGCATATCTCGGGTGTCATGGTCAATCAGGTCATTGATTTCAGAGTCGCGAATGACATCGACCAGTTCTTGGCGGTCTTTCGGCTCTCCTTGAAATAATTGACCAAGGCGTTCAAAGAAGGACTTTCTACTCGGACCTTCCGCCTTTTCTTTTTTACCTTCGCTAGAAGAGGGAGAATTATCTTCGTTCATTGTTTCTCTAATTAGTAACGCTACCAGATGTGTGATAGCTCACATCTCAGTATCTGCGCAATATTGCGCGCGAGATACTTACATTTTCTCCGCAAGATAGGGGTCTTCAAAGCCCATTTCCTGCATGATTTCACTCTCGAGGGACTCCATCTCTTCTGCTTCGTCGTCCTCGATATGGTCATAACCTAGCAGATGCAGGCTACCATGTACAACCATATGCGCCCAGTGCGCCATTAAGGGCTTATTCTGTTCGATGGCTTCTTGCTCTACCACTTGGCGGCAAATCACCAAATCACCAAGCAGATCGAGCTCCATTCCGGGCGGTGCTTCGAATGGGAAAGAGAGCACATTAGTTGGTTTATCTTTACCGCGATAATCGAAATTTAGCTGGTGACTCTCTGTCTCATCGACAATACGAATGGTGACTTCAGCTTGTGGCTGGAACGGCGCGATGGTTTTCTCCAGCCAGCTTTGCAACATCTCTGCAGAGGGTAATTCACGCCGATCTTCGACCGCGAATTGCAGGTCCAGTTCAATGGCCATTAGTGGTTTCCTTATCGGCATTGAGCGTTGCGGTCAGTTCTGCTTTGGCGGCTTCCAGTAGTTTGGCATCACGTTCTTCACGGCGACGCTGCTCAAATGCTTTGCGCTCTTTTTGGTCTTGCGCTTCCCATTTTTCGTAGGCGTTGACGATACGAGCAACTACTGGGTGGCGCACCACATCGTCAGCTTGGAAGAAGTTGAAGCTGATTTCGTCTACTTCGTTGAGTACCTCAATCGCATGGCGTAGGCCCGATTTTGCACCACGAGGTAAGTCAATCTGAGTAATGTCACCGGTAATCACGGCGCGAGAGTTAAAACCGATACGGGTTAAGAACATTTTCATCTGTTCAACCGTGGTGTTTTGACTTTCATCGAGAATAATGAAGGCGTCGTTCAATGTGCGTCCGCGCATATAAGCGAGTGGTGCCACTTCAATGACGTTACGTTCAATCAGTTTTTCTACGCGCTCAAAGCCGAGCATTTCGAACAGGGCGTCGTACAACGGACGCAGGTACGGATCCACTTTTTGGCTCAAATCACCCGGAAGAAAGCCGAGTTTTTCGCCTGCTTCAACGGCAGGGCGGGTAAGCAGAATACGGCGGATCTCTTGACGCTCCAGAGCATCGACAGCCGCAGCGACCGCTAGATAGGTTTTACCGGTTCCCGCTGGGCCAATGCCGAAGGTAATGTCGTGCGTGACCATGTTGACCAGATACTGCGCCTGATTAGGAGTTCTTGGTTTGATGACGCCCTTTTTGGTCTTAACAAACACTTCTTTTCCATGGGCAATTGCAGATTCACTATGCTGCTCAAGAACACCAGACTCTTTGATGGCGAGGTGAATATCTTCTGGCTCGATGTCTTTGATTTGATCGCGTAGCGGTGCGGTTTCCACGTACAGGGTTTTGAGTATGTCCAGCGCCGCTGCCGAGGTGTGCGCTTTACCAACGATGGTAAAAAAGTGGCCGCGGTTACTGATTTCAACGCCAAGGCGACGTTCTAAATGCTTGATATTATCGTCAAACGGGCCACATAAACTGGCAAGGCGACGGTTGTCGGAAGGTTCTAGATTAATTTCCAGAGTAACTATTTTATTGCTCAAATTTGCCTCTCATTACGGCCACTTTCGGGGACCTGATAACGACCAGATCCCCTATGGCGGTTTCTATAAGCTTAAGGCGTAAAAGTTGCTACACCCAGCTCATCTTCACGGCGGGTTTTCGCCATCATTTGGGTTGGAGAAATAACACTGCGCAGATTCATCTCTTTTTCGGTGCGAATCAACTCACCACGCAGAGAGTTCGGGAAAACGTCGACGATATTTACATCGACAAACTGGCCAATCAGGTCAGCGCTGCCTTCGAAATTGACCACGCGGTTGTTTTCGGTACGGCCACGCAGTTCCATCAAGTTTTTCTTCGATGGGCCTTCAACCAGAATACGCTGCTCGGTTCCCATCATCAGACGAGAATAACGCATTGCCTGTGTATTGATCTGTTGCTGTAGTTCGTACAAACGCTCTTTTTTTGTCTCTTCCGACAGATCACAAGGGTAGTCTGCCGCTGGCGTGCCAGGGCGAGGTGAGAAGATAAAGCTAAAGCTCATATCAAAATCGACCTCGCGAATCAGTTTCATTGTGTCTTGGAAATCTTTGTCGCTTTCACCAGGGAAACCGACTATGAAGTCCGAACTGATTTGAATGTCAGGGCGTGCTTTACGCAGTTTACGGATGATCGATTTATACTCAATGGCCGTGTGTGGGCGTTTCATCATGGTCAGAATACGGTCACTGCCGCTTTGTACTGGCAAATGCAGGAAGCTCACCAGTTCAGGGGTGTCTTCGTAAACCGCGATGATGTCGTCAGTAAACTCCAGCGGGTGGCTGGTGGTAAAGCGGATGCGGTCAATGCCGTCAATTGAGGCAACTAAACGCAATAGCTGGGCAAACGAGCAGATCTCGCCATCGTGCATAGGCCCACGATAGGCGTTTACATTCTGCCCAAGTAGATTCACTTCACGCACGCCTTGTTCAGCGAGCTGAGCGATTTCATAAAGTACGTCGTCCATTGGACGGCTTACTTCCTCACCACGTGTGTACGGCACTACGCAGTAAGTACAATACTTAGAACAGCCTTCCATGATGGAAACGAAGGCGGTAGCACCTTCCGCACGAGGCTCTGGTAGTCGGTCGAATTTCTCAATCTCAGGGAAAGAGATATCCATTACCGGAATGTCTTCAGTCTGTGACTGTTTGATCATTTCAGGCAAGCGGTGCAGGGTTTGCGGGCCAAAAATGACGTCAACAAACGGGGCGCGATCACGAATGTGATCCCCTTCCTGAGTCGCCACACAACCACCAACGCCGATCACCACGCCCGGTTTTTTATCTTTCAGCGTTTTCCAGCGACCAAGCTGGTGGAATACTTTCTCTTGTGCTTTTTCACGGATAGAACAGGTATTCAGGAGTAAGACATCAGCTTCTTCTGGTTCTTCTGTTAATTCGTAGCCATTCGCTGCGTTCAGCAGATCCGCCATTTTTGATGAATCGTATTCGTTCATCTGGCAACCCCAGGTCTTAATTAGCAGTTTCTTACTCATCTCACTTTCGCTCGTATTAATACTGAAAAAACGTTGAACTATGGATGTTCAAATTATAGCCGCCATCGCGGCGGTAAGCGGCGTATTGTACTGCTTTAAAAACCGACTGACTAGTCATCTGGCCAATTCTCTGCAAAGCCTGATGGAATCTAGGATTTCACCTCTTAAATGGTGAGGTTTTTTACTGACAAAAAGGCGATGACGATCAATTCGATTTGGTCATTTTTGACAAAGTATTTCGTATATGCCGCGGCTAAACGTACAATGAAAAACCGTCTGTGAATCAAGATGATCAAGAGAAGCAAATGAACAAATATGACATCGCTGTTATCGGTGGAGGCATGGTGGGTGCCGCGGTTGCGATTGGTTTTGCCAAGCAAGGCCGAAGTGTGCTGGTGATAGACAGTGCCGTGCCTGAAGCGTTTTTCCCGCATCAGGCTATGGATATCCGTGTTTCCGCCATCTCGCATAATTCGGTGCGTCTGCTCGAGACTCTCGGTGCTTGGCAGCACATTAAGGCGATGCGTGTTTGTCCTTACAAGCGCCTTGAAACATGGGAGCACCCAGAGTGTCGCACACGTTTTCACAGTGATGCGCTGCAGCTAGAACAGTTGGGGTTCATTGTTGAAAACCGTTTGATTCAATTGGGATTATGGCAAGAGTTTGTCCATTATGACAATTTGACGCTACTGTGCCCTGAACGTCTTCAAAGCATCCAGTTTATGCAAACTAACCAGTTAACACTGGAGAGTGGTCTGCAGGTAGAGGCGGATTGGGTCATTGGCGCCGATGGGGCTCATTCCAAAGTCCGTGATTTAGCGGGCATTGGTGTGACAGCTTGGGACTATCGTCAGCATTGTATGTTAATAAGCGTAGAGACTGCGCTGCCGCAACAAGACATCACGTGGCAACAATTTACGCCAAGTGGTCCTCGCTCTTTCTTACCACTGTGTGGGAGCCAAGCTTCTTTGGTGTGGTACGACTCGCCGCAACGTATTCGTAAGCTCTCTTCTCTCTCGGCGCAGCAGCTTAAGCAAGAAATTCTCACTCATTTTCCGGATGAATTGGGCGAGATCAACGTATTGCGTTGGGGGACGTTCCCACTGACTCGTCGACACGCACAAAGCTATGCCAAGCACAACTGCCTGCTTGTTGGCGATGCGGCTCACACTATTAATCCGCTTGCTGGCCAAGGAGTTAATTTAGGTTTTAAAGATGTCGAGCAACTGCTTAAGGTCTGTGATGGCAAACCATTGTCCTTGCAAGCGCAAAAGCAATATCAATCCGCGCGTCGTGCCGATAATCTGCTGATGCAAACAGGGATGGACCTATTCTATAAAGGGTTTAGCAACGATCTTACGCCATTGAAGTTTGCCCGTAATGCCGCGTTGAAGCTGGCTGAACACGCTGGGCCAGTCAAACAACAAGTGCTGAAATACGCATTAGGGCTATAAAGAACACATTATTTTTTATTCAGGAAGCGGGCTTGTTTGGGCTCGCTTTTTTATGAGGAATCGAAAGAGATTTGGGATGCTTAGATAAAACAAAACCCAGCCAAAGCTGGGTTTAATGTTTATGGTGCGGAAGGAGAGACTCGAACTCTCACACCTTGCGGCGCCAGAACCTAAATCTGGTGCGTCTACCAATTTCGCCACTTCCGCATATTAACTTATCTGACTTGGTGCGGAGGGAGGGACTTGAACCCTCACGTCCTAACGGACACTAGCACCTGAAGCTAGCGCGTCTACCAATTCCGCCACCACCGCGAAATCAGACAGTTATAAAAATGGTGGCTACGACGGGATTCGAACCTGTGACCCCATCATTATGAGTGATGTGCTCTAACCAACTGAGCTACGTAGCCACTCTGAAACTGAAACAATTTATGGTGCGGAAGGAGAGACTCGAACTCTCACACCTTGCGGCGCCAGAACCTAAATCTGGTGCGTCTACCAATTTCGCCACTTCCGCACAAATTGTTTTACCATTAAGAACTGAATCTCAACAGTATAAATAGTGGCAGGTCTACCTGGATTCGAACCAGGGAATGGCGGCATCAAAAGCCGCTGCCTTACCGCTTGGCGATAGACCTGCAGTGATAGTTTGACTATCAAATCATGGTGCGGAAGGAGAGACTCGAACTCTCACACCTTGCGGCGCCAGAACCTAAATCTGGTGCGTCTACCAATTTCGCCACTTCCGCACAAATTGTTTTACCATTAAGAACTGAATCTCAACAGTGTAAATAGTGGCAGGTCTACCTGGATTCGAACCAGGGAATGACGGGATCAAAACCCGTTGCCTTACCGCTTGGCGATAGACCTGCAGAGACAGCCAGTGCTATCAAAACTATGGTGCGGAAGGAGAGACTCGAACTCTCACACCTTGCGGCGCCAGAACCTAAATCTGGTGCGTCTACCAATTTCGCCACTTCCGCACAAATTGTTTTACCATTAAGAACTGAATCTCAACAGTATAAATAGTGGCAGGTCTACCTGGATTCGAACCAGGGAATGGCGGCATCAAAAGCCGCTGCCTTACCGCTTGGCGATAGACCTGCAGTGATAGTTTGACTATCAAATCATGGTGCGGAAGGAGAGACTCGAACTCTCACACCTTGCGGCGCCAGAACCTAAATCTGGTGCGTCTACCAATTTCGCCACTTCCGCACAAATTGTTTTACCATTAAGAACTGAATCTCAACAGTAGAAATAGTGGCAGGTCTACCTGGATTCGAACCAGGGAATGGCGGCATCAAAAGCCGCTGCCTTACCGCTTGGCGATAGACCTGCAGTGATAGTTTGACTATCAAATCATGGTGCGGAAGGAGAGACTCGAACTCTCACACCTTGCGGCGCCAGAACCTAAATCTGGTGCGTCTACCAATTTCGCCACTTCCGCATATTAACTTATCTGACTTGGTGCGGAGGGAGGGACTTGAACCCTCACGTCCTAACGGACACTAGCACCTGAAGCTAGCGCGTCTACCAATTCCGCCACCACCGCGAAATCAGACAGTTATAAAAATGGTGGCTACGACGGGATTCGAACCTGTGACCCCATCATTATGAGTGATGTGCTCTAACCAACTGAGCTACGTAGCCATCTTGCGAGCGAGACAATATAACGATTCTCTTGCTCAGTGACAACCCCTTATCGGTGGTTTCACTTGTAAATAGTGGCAGGTCTACCTGGATTCGAACCAGGGAATGGCGGCATCAAAAGCCGCTGCCTTACCGCTTGGCGATAGACCTGCAGTGATAGTTTGACTATCAAATCATGGTGCGGAAGGAGAGACTCGAACTCTCACACCTTGCGGCGCCAGAACCTAAATCTGGTGCGTCTACCAATTTCGCCACTTCCGCGCAATTCCTGAATGCTTTATGCAAAAACACTTAGGAATGGTGGCTACGACGGGATTCGAACCTGTGACCCCATCATTATGAGTGATGTGCTCTAACCAGCTGAGCTACGTAGCCATTACCATGTTTTAGTCCCTTTCACTTCATTGCTGTTGTGTCGGGAACGGGGCGCATTATGCGGAGTTGAGTGACAACCGTCAATAGTTTTTTGCAATAAATCCGTGCAAATCAATCGTTCGCTTTCTTTTTAAGCAAAGAGGCGTGTTTGTGATCGAAAACTGCTATCAAAGTGGCTGGCTTTGAATAACTTAACTTGATCTTAGAGGGGGTAAATGAAAAAAGCCGACATTTCTGTCGGCTCTGAATTGTGTTGTATGAATGGTTGCGGTCTACACGTTGAAACGGAAATGAACGACATCTCCATCTTTGACGATGTACTCTTTGCCTTCCAAACGCCATTTACCCGCATCTTTCGCGCCGTTTTCACCTTTGAATTCGATAAAATCGTCGTAACCGATCACTTCTGCGCGAATAAAGCCTTTTTCAAAGTCAGTGTGGATTTTACCCGCAGCTTTTGGTGCGGTTGCACCGACAGGAATAGTCCACGCGCGTACTTCTTTCACACCAGCGGTGAAGTATGTGTGCAGGTTGAGCAGTTCGTAACCTGCTCGGATAACGCGGTTTAGTCCTGGTTCCTCGATGCCCATGTCAGCCAGAAATTCAGCGCGTTCATCGTCTTCCAACTCCGCCATTTCGGATTCGATCGCTGCACAAACTGGAACCACCACGTTGTTCTCTTTAGCGGCAAACTCACGTACGGCATCTAGGTATGGATTGTTTTCAAAGCCATCTTCATTAACATTGGCAATGTACATGGTTGGTTTGAGAGTCAGGAAGTTAAGATAACCTACCGCTGCTTGCTCTTCTTTTGACAGTTCAACGGTGCGTGCAGAGCCGCCTTCGGTCAGAAACAGGCAGCAGCTTCTCAAGTACAGTCAGTTCGAACTTGGCTTCCTTATCACCGCCTTTGGCTTTTTTCGCTTGGCGCTGAATAGCACGTTCACAGGAATCAAGGTCTGCCATTGCCAGTTCAAGGTTGATCACTTCAATATCTTCGATAGGAGAGACTTTACCTGCAACGTGAACGATATTTTCGTTTTCAAAACAACGGACTACGTGACCAATCGCGTCCGTTTCACGGATGTTGGCAAGGAACTTGTTTCCAAGGCCTTCACCGCGTGAAGCGCCTGCAACAAGACCTGCAATATCAACGAATTCCATCGTGGTCGGCAGAACACGTTGTGGGTTCACAATGGCTGCCAATGCGTCCAAGCGCAGGTCCGGAACCGGTACTACGCCAGTGTTTGGCTCGATAGTACAGAACGGGAAGTTAGCGGCTTCAATGCCAGCTTTGGTGAGTGCGTTAAACAGAGTTGATTTACCAACGTTTGGCAAACCAACGATGCCACATTTAAAACCCATGATTGTAACCTTATTCAGCTTTGAACGTGTGGAGGCGATTTTGTGCTTTAGACAAACCCTCTTTGAGGAGGATGTCTAGGCAGCGAACGGATTCATCCACTGCCGCGTCAAGGAGTTGTTGCTCATTGGCTGGGGCCTTGCCCAGCACAAAACCTGCCACTTTATCTTTGTGTCCTGGATGGCCGATGCCGATCCGCAGACGGTAAAATTCTTTGTTGTTAGCCAGCTTGCTGATGGTGTCGCGTAGGCCATTGTGTCCTCCGTGACCACCACCCTTTTTGAACTTGGCAATACCCGGCGGTAGATCAAGTTCATCGTGCGCCACCATGATCTCTTCTGCACTGACTTGATAGAAGTTGGCAACGGCGGCTATCGATTTGCCAGATAGATTCATAAAGGTGGTTGGGATCAGCAAGCGCAAATCTTGGCCGTTCATCGTGATGCGTCCGGTCAAGCCAAAGAATTTTGCTTCATTCTTCAGCACCACATTGTGAACGCGTGCCAGCTCTTCTACTACCCAAGCCCCAGCATTATGGCGAGTTTTGGCGTAGTCTGGTCCTGGATTGGCAAGACCGACAAGTAGTTTGATCTGTTGACTCAAGGCTCGGATCTCTCTGAAATCTGCAAAAGCGCGGTATGATAGCACAGAAAAGTAACGATGGGCGAGGCTAAGCCTATTGCAAATAAAAACACCCCAATCAAGGGGTGTTCTAAAATTGGACTAATCGAAAACGGAGATTAGTTAAACATTGCGGAGATAGATTCTTCGTTGCTGATACGACGGATCGCTTCAGCCAACATGCCAGATAGGGTCAGTTGAGTCACTTTACCCGTTGCTGCCATCTCTTTGCTCAGAGTGATTGAGTCAGTGACGATCACTTGGTCTAGCACAGAATTTTTGATGTTTTTCGCTGCATTGCCTGAGAAACACTGCGTGAGTCGCGTAAGCAAACACACGTTTTGCGCCACGCTCTTTGAGCGCTTCTGCGGCTTTACATAGTGTGCCACCTGTGTCGATCATGTCATCAACGATCACGCAATCACGACCTTCAACATCACCAATCAGGTTCATTACTTCAGAAACGTTGGCACGTGGACGACGCTTGTCAACGATAGCGATATCAATATCACCGAGTGCCTTTGCCGTTGCACGAGCACGCACAACACCACCTAGGTCTGGAGATACGACAACAGGATCTTCGAGTCCACGCGCTTTCATGTCTTCAAGTAGCACAGGAGTACCGAAGATGTTATCTACAGGTACATCGAAGAAGCCTTGAATTTGTTCGGCGTGCAGGTCGATGGTCAAAACGCGGTCAACACCCACGTTAGACAGGAAATCTGCAACCACTTTTGCAGTAATAGGTACGCGAGCAGAACGTACGCGACGGTCTTGGCGAGCGTAGCCAAAGTAAGGAATAACTGCTGTAATACGGCCCGCTGAAGCGCGGCGCATTGCATCAATCATCACGACCAGTTCCATCAGGTTGTCATTGGTAGGCGCACAAGTAGATTGAATGATGAATACATCACTACCACGAACATTTTCGTTGATCTGTACAGCGACTTCGCCATCAGAAAAGCGAGAAACAGTAGCGTCACCAAGAGAGATGTAGAGACGATCAGCAATACGTTGGGCTAGTTCAGGTGTTGCGTTACCAGCAAATAGCTTCATATCAGGCACGGTGGAAACCTCAGGGTTGCGTCCAGTTTTTAAATAGATTGGTGTGAGGCTGAAAGATATTCAGCCAGCGTCTCTTTTAAAGGCGAAATATTGCGCCCTTGAGCGACAAATGCCGAGACATTGTCAGAGAGTTGGGCAAGGATAGATTCCGCTTCTGGCCTGCTGTTAAATTCAGCAAAAACGCAAGATCCCGTGCCGGTCAATCTTGACGGCGCGTATTGTAGCAGCCAAGAAAGTTGCTTATCAACCTCTGGGTAAAGCATTCGGACAATTTTTTCGCAATCGTTTCCGTAGTCACTGTCAAGAAGCGTTGCCAGTGCTCGTTTGGGGGTATTTCTCGTCAATTGAGGATGAGTAAAAATATCTACGGTCGCAATATGCACGTTAGGTCTCACGACCAGATACCATTTTTCTTCGGGCTGGGCTGGCGAAAGTTTTTCGCCCACACCTTCGGCAAATGCGGCGAATCCTCGCACAAAAACCGGCACGTCAGCCCCCAATTCAAGCCCAATATCGGCAAGCTCATCGTCAGAAAGATGAAGTTGCCAAAGATAATTGAGCGCAACCAAAGCGGTGGCCGCGTTGGAAGAACCACCACCAATACCACCGCCCATCGGCAAAATTTTATTCAGTTCGATGTGCGCGCCCAGCGAGCAGTGAGCATATTGTTGCAGCGCGCTGGCCGCTTTCCATATCAAGTTCTCTTCCAGCGCCAGCCCTTCGATGTCTGGGCTGATAGTGACGTTACCCGTTTCATTGGCGGTGATTTTCAACTCATCGCCATGGTCGAGAAACTGAAACAGCGTTTGCAGCTCGTGGTAACCATTGGCTGTGCGGCCGTTGATGTAAAGAAACAGATTCAGTTTGGCAGGTGAGGGCCAACAAGTCGTACGATTGATCATGGTTGTAGAGTCCACTTAGTCACAACAATATTCAGTTTGATCTTATTCTGAGTAAGGCTCAGTTTGGCGGGCAGTGGAATGACGTTTGAGCCAAACGGCGTGTCACGATACTGACTGTAGGCGATGTGCCATGGTTGGGATGCGATGGTTTTATCGAGCGTTTGCAGGGTATTTTGTTCGGTGAGTGTATACGCATCTGCGCCGTCTGGCATACCGAGCATCCAATCAGGAAGCTGCTCAATCGGGAGTACTAAGCCTGTGAGTTGATAGACTAACGCGGTGGCATTCTCGGCACTTAAAATCTGGTCGTCATAGGTTTCGACTTTTGCGCCGTCTGGCGTGATGGTGAGGTTGAGTGCCGTTTGGCCGAGAAAGGTGGTGAAGCGTAAATTGCTGTAGGTGTCGCTGTGTTTCCACAAGAAACTGAGATTTTGTCGCTGGTCTGGCGCAATATAACCGAGTTTGCCAGTTGCTTGGAAAGCGCGGATCTGCGCTAATTTTGTTTGATGACTTTGCCACTCTACGCTGGTGTGTTGTTCTGATAGGGTTATACAACCGGTGAGAAGAAATGGAAGAAGAATCAACCAGAAGTAAGTTCGGTAACGCATCATGTCGGCTTGCTGTTCGATTTAAGTCATTGAGCGCACAACTATAGCACTGAACTCACGAAGCTGGGAAAACAAATCCCTCTTGCCCTTTTAATAAACGCGGTCATCAAGTAAAATTCGCCACCTATTTCCCGTCCTGTCCAGAGAAAGCACTATCGATGTCCTTGCTTGTTATCGGCATAAATCACAATACAGCGTCGGTTGACTTACGTGAAAAAGTGGCGTTTGGCCCAGACAAACTCGCCAATGCGCTACAGCAACTCAGTCAACACGAAGCGGTCAATGGCAGTGTGATCCTATCCACCTGCAATCGGACCGAGGTATACTGTGATGTTCGATCTGGCGCAAGGAATAAGGTCGTTGAATGGATCAGTCAGTTCCATCATGTCAGTTTAGAAGAGCTCAAACCCAGTTTGTACGTGCATGAAGAGCAAGCGGCGATCAAACATCTGATGCGTGTCTCATGCGGTCTTGATTCTTTGGTGCTTGGCGAACCTCAAATTCTTGGTCAAGTGAAGCAGGCTTATTCTGACTCTCGTGAACAATTGGCAGTTGATGCCTCACTGGAAAAACTGTTCCAGAAAACCTTTTCTGTGGCAAAGCGAGTACGCACGGAAACGGATATTGGTGGTAATGCGGTATCGGTGGCGTATGCCGCTTGCACCTTGGCAAAGCACATTTTTGAATCTTTGGCCGATTCGACGGTATTGCTTGTCGGTGCGGGCGAGACAATTGAATTGGTGGCCAAACATTTGCAAGCCAACGGCTGTACTAAAATGATTGTGGCCAACCGAACCCGAGAAAGAGCAATGAATCTCGCTGAGCAGTTTGGCGCTGAGGTGATCGGTTTGCCAGAAATCCCTCACCATTTGCCCAAAGCGGACATCGTGATCAGCTCCACGGCAAGTCCACTGCCGATCATCGGTAAAGGTATGGTTGAAACCGCACTGAAACAGCGCCGCTACCAGCCGATGTTATTAGTGGATATTGCAGTGCCGCGAGATGTAGAGGCCCAAGTGGGTGACTTAAGTGACGCCTATTTATATACGGTGGACGATTTGCAATCCATCATCGACAGCAATATCGAGCAGCGCAAAGTCGAAGCGATTCAAGCCGAGGCGATTGTTTCAGAAGAGAGCGCCGCTTTTATGAGTTGGTTGCGCTCGCTGCAAGCGGTCGACAGCATCCGCGAATACCGGCAGTCGGCCGAGGCGATTCGTGAAGAGCTGCTCAGCAAAAGCTTACAGGCTCTTGCTGGTGGAGCTGATGCCGAGAAAGTACTCAGAGAGCTGAGTAATCGACTGACAAATAAACTCATTCACGCCCCCACTCGTGCGCTACAATTGGCAGCAGAGCAGGGCGAACCCGCAAAATTAACGGTTATCCGCCAAAGTCTTGGCTTGGATGATCTGAAGTAATCCTATCGATCAGTAAGATAAATAAATGATGAAAGCCTCAATTCTGACCAAGCTGGAAATGCTGGTTGAACGTTATGAAGAAGTTCAGCACCTTCTTGGTGATCCTGGTGTCATTGGCGACCAGGATAAATTCCGTGCCCTGTCCAAAGAGTATTCTCAATTGGAAGAGGTAACTAAGTGCTTTCAGGCTTATCAGCAGGCGCAGGAAGATTTGAGCGCAGCGGAAGAGATGGCCAAAGAAGACGACGCTGAAATGCGTGAAATGGCTCAAGAAGAAATCAAAGTGGCGAAAGCGGCGATTGAACGTTTGGCCGATGAGCTGCAAATCTTGCTGCTGCCCAAAGATCCCAACGATGACCGCAACTGTTTCCTTGAAATTCGCGCAGGTGCGGGCGGCGACGAAGCAGGCATTTTCGCTGGCGATCTGTTCCGTATGTACAGCAAGTTTGCAGAAAAACGTGGCTGGCGCATCGAAGTGATGTCATCCAACGAAGCCGAACATGGTGGCTACAAAGAGATGATTGCGAAAGTAAACGGCGATGGCGCTTACGGTATTCTGAAATTTGAGTCTGGCGGTCACCGTGTGCAGCGTGTGCCGGCGACTGAATCTCAAGGTCGAGTGCACACCTCGGCGTGTACCGTTGCGGTGATGGCGGAAATTCCAGAAGCGGAAATTCCTGAAATCCGTACCGCGGATCTGAAAATTGACACCTTCCGCTCGTCGGGCGCGGGTGGTCAGCACGTCAACACCACCGATTCGGCGATCCGTATTACCCACTTACCCACTGGGATTGTGGTGGAATGTCAGGACGAGCGCTCACAGCATAAGAACAAAGCCAAAGCAATGGCGGTTCTGGCGGCGCGTATTGTTCAGGCTGAAGAAGCCAAACGTGCTGCGGAAATCTCCGACACGCGTCGTAACCTGCTTGGTTTCTGGCGATCGCAGTGACCGCATTCGTACCTATAACTACCCGCAAGGCCGTGTGTCTGATCACCGTATCAACCTGACGGTGTACCGTTTGTCAGAAGTGATGGAAGGCGATCTGCAATCCTTGATTGATCCTGTAATTCAAGAACATCAAGCCGACCAACTTGCCGCACTGGCTGAGAACCAATAAACCGATGCCTGATGTGTTAACCCTTGATGCCGCTTTAAAACAGGCGGCATCGCAGTTTTCAGCCGCTGGCAAAGAATCGCCGTCGCTAGATGCAACTGTGCTACTTTGCCATGTATTGCAAAAGCCACGCAGTTATTTGCTGACTTGGCCTGAGAAGGCTTTAACTGCGCAGCAGCGGCAGCAATTTTCTCAACTGGTAGAGCGCCGTTTAGCTGGTGAGCCGATTGCCTATATTGTCGGTGAGCGTGAGTTTTGGTCCTTGCCGCTGAAAGTGTCTAGTGCCACCTTGATCCCAAGACCCGATACGGAGCGATTGGTTGAATTGGCATTGGAAAAAACTGCTCAACAGACAGGCAAAATCCTCGATCTCGGCACTGGTACTGGCGCGATTGCTTTAGCCTTAGCTTCTGAGCTCCCCCATCGTCAAGTGGTTGGCATTGATCTGCAAGCGGAAGCGAAAACCCTCGCACAAAGCAATGCCGAGGCTTTAAACATTCGCAATGTCTCATTTTTGCAGGGAAGTTGGTTTGAACCTTTGGAGAGTGGCACAAAGTTTGCTCTTATTGTCTCCAATCCACCGTATATTGACGCCAACGATCCACATCTCTCTCAGGGGGATGTGCGCTTTGAGCCGAAATCTGCGCTGGTGGCGGATGAGGCGGGTTTAGCCGACATTCGTCACATCGCGCAGTGTGCTCGACACTATCTGTTGCCACACGGTTGGCTGATGTTTGAACACGGTTACGATCAGGCAACGGCGGTGCAACACATATTGTCATCTCTTGGCTACCATGAGGTAGTGACTGAAAAGGATTACGGTGGCAACGATCGCGTGACACTGGGCTGCTTTTTAGGGCTACCAGACGAATAAAAACAAAAGAGAATTTTTATGTACGAAGCTCTTAAACACTTTCATCTTCTCACTATCGCCATCAGTGCGTTGCTGCTTTCAGTTTCGTTATGCATTGATGATGATGGATTCGCCGAAGTTGCAGCATCCGTTTCTCAAGCGATTCCCCCACATCAATGATTCTCTGCTGTTGCTCTCTGGTATTGGCTTGATTGTGGTAACCGGTTTTATTCCGTTTACTCCCGCAAATATGTGGCTGACGGAGAAGATCACTTGTGTGCTAGCGTACATCGCACTTGGTCTTTTTGCGCTTAAACTCGGCAAAAACAAACTGCTGCGCACGTTTTCATTTTTTGGTGCGCTAGGTTGGCTGGCGATGGCAGGTAAATTGGCGGTAGCAAAAACGCCGCTGTTTTTTGGGTAATAACCGATGCTGGAATTCTTTGACGAAGACTTTGACAACATGGAGTTGGTGGAAGGCGCTTTGGAACTGAACAAGGCGGTTAACCCTGAAACGGACGAACTTTGGGCGCGTGCCGAGTTGCAGCGTTTGTTTGAAGAAGCAGAAATGGCGTTGGTTTGTGAACGCGATGAAAAAGCACGTTTTGCAGCGTTTCTGCGCCTGTTCTACACTGAATGGGGATTTTACGGCGATCGTGATGCCTATTTTGACTCAGATAACAGCTTTATTGATAAAGTGCTGCAGCGTCGTAAAGGCATCCCGGTCAGCTTAGGAGCTATCTTGCTCTACTTAGGGCGTCGCCTCGGATTTGCCCTGCAAGGTGTCACTTTTCCCACTCAATTTTTACTGCGCGCCGATTGGTACGACGGGAGTACCAGCTATCTCAACCCGTTTAACGGTGAGTATGTGGGCGAGCATATTCTACACGCATGGCTTATCGGTCATGATGGGCCCTTGGCCAAACTGAAGCCGGAACATCTCGCAGTTTCTGATAACCCGACGGTGATTGGCCGTTGGTTAGCGTTACTGAAAAGCGCATTGCTGCGTGAAGAGCGTTACACTTTGGCTTTGCGTTGTACCAACTTAGCGTTGACGTTTGTGCCGGATGATCCTTATGAAATCCGTGACCGTGGGTTTATCTACCAGCAACTGGATTGTCATCAAGTTGCTTTGTCGGATTTTCAATATTTTATCGACCAGTGCCCAGATGATCCGGCGGCCGAACTGCTAAAAAAACAAGTTAACGTCATGAGTGGCAAACAGGTCACTCTACATTAATGAATATGAGATAAAGAAATGGAACAAAAAATCGTTCAAGTTGGCGACATTCAAGTTGCGAACGACAAGCCGTTTACCCTGTTTGCTGGTATGAACGTGCTCGAATCCCGTGATCTTGCCATGCAGATCTGTGAACACTACGTCAAGGTGACTGACAAGCTGGGTATTCCTTACGTGTTCAAAGCCTCGTTTGATAAGGCAAACCGCAGTTCAGTTCACTCTTACCGCGGCCCCGGCCTTGAAGAGGGGATGAAAATCTTCCAAGAGCTGAAAGAGACGTTTGGCGTGAAGATCATTACTGACGTTCACACCGAGGCACAAGCTCAGCCAGTCGCCGACGTGGTAGACGTTATCCAGTTGCCCGCGTTCCTAGCTCGTCAAACCGACCTAGTTGAAGCGATGGCCAAAACAGGCGCGGTGATCAACGTTAAGAAGCCGCAATTTATGAGTCCAGGTCAAGTGGGTAACATCGTTGAGAAATTTGCCGAGTGTGGCAACGACAAAATCATTCTCTGTGAACGCGGCTCTTGCCATGGCTACGACAATCTTGTGGTGGATATGCTCGGCTTTGGCGTGATGAAAAATGCCTCAAAAGGCAGTCCAATCATTTTTGACGTCACCCACTCACTGCAAATGCGTGACCCATCGGGTGCTGCATCTGGTGGTCGTCGTGAACAGACCGTCGAACTGGCCAAAGCGGGCTTGGCAACTGGCATTGCAGGTCTATTTATCGAAGCGCACCCAAATCCAGACAAAGCTCGTTGTGACGGTCCATCGGCATTGCCACTCGACAAACTAGAGCCGTTCCTCGCACAAATGAAAGCGTTGGATGATTTGGTGAAAAGTTTCCCATCAATAGACATCAAATAATTTTACTAGGCCAGTCATCGACTGGCTTTTTTTTATCACTTGGCTGATAAATCACATATTAAGCGTGAAATAGTGGTGAAAAAGTGAAACGTTTGCCTGTGATCCTATTCGTTTTCAAAGTGTAACTACTCGAGGTTATTGCACCAAGGAATGGATTTTATGGTGATCAATGCAACATAAATTTGAAAACGCTCTGAATGGTTGGTCCAGTTACTTTAAACTGTATCAAATTTTATTGGTTGAATACGCTTAACTTGCGGTGAGTGTGCTTTTTCAATCGGTAGATATTGGCAGTGGAATCCTATTCGTTCAAAAGGTATGACAATGAAACAACGCCTGATTTTAAAAACCGCGCTAAGCGCAGCAATTCTGGCTACTTTGGCGGGTTGTGCTACTCAGCCGACTCACGAGTGGCAAACGGACAAGAGTTACAAGCTGACGGTTTTGCACACCAATGACCATCACGGTCGTTTTTGGCAGAACAAATATGGTGAGTATGGCATGGCTGCCCGTAAGACTCTGATTGATGAGCTACGTGCTGAAATTCAGGCGGAAGGTGGCAGTGTGCTGCTGCTGTCAGGCGGTGACATTAACACAGGTGTACCAGAATCGGATCTTCAAGATGCAGAGCCAGATTTCAAAGGTATGAGCAAAATTGGTTACGACGCGATGGCGCTGGGTAACCACGAGTTTGACAACCCCATCGACGTACTGATGAAACAGAAAGAGTGGGCAAATTTCCCCATGCTTTCTGCCAACATCTACGACAAGAAAACGGGTGAGCGAATGTTCCAGGCTTACCAAATGTTCAACAAACAAGGCATCAAAATTGCGGTTATCGGTCTGACGACGGAAGATACGGCAAAGCTGGGTAACCCTGAGTTTATTGGCGGCATCGATTTTCGTGATCCGAAAGAAGAAGCGAAAAAGCTGATTGCGGAACTAAAAGAGACGGAAAAACCGGATCTGATCTTTGCCGTGACGCACATGGGTCACTACGAAGATGGCAAACGCGGCATTAACGCCCCAGGCGATGTTGCTCTTGCGCGTTACCTCAATGAAGGCGATTTGGATATGATCGTGGGCGGTCATTCGCAAGAGCCGGTGTGTATGGAAGCGCCGAATGTGGTGACAAAAAACTACAAACCATCCGATGAGTGTAAGCCTGATCAACAAAATGGCACATACATTGTTCAAGCGCACGAGTGGGGCAAATACGTTGGCCGTGCCGACTATGAGTTCCTTAATGGTGAGCTACGCATGGTGAGCTACGATCTGATTCCAGTGAACCTGAAGAAGAAAGTCGATGTAAATGGCAAGAGCCAGCGTGTCTTCATTGAATCCGAAATCAAAGAAGACGATGCGATGCTTGATTTCCTGCGTCCTTACCAAGAGCAAGGCCAAGCAAAACTGAACGTGAAAATTGCTGAAACTAACGGTAAGTTGGAAGGTGACCGTAACGTAGTGCGCTTCAAGCAAACTAACCTAGGCCGTCTGATTGCTGCTGCGCACATGGATCGCGCGAAAGCCGATTTCGCCGTAATGAACTCGGGCGGCGTGCGTGATTCGATTGATGCAGGCCAAGTGACCTATAAAGACGTGCTCACCGTACAGCCATTTGGCAACATCGTGACTTACGTTGATATGAGCGGGAAAGAAGTGCTTGATTACCTGAACGCTGTTGCAACAAAACCCGTTGATTCAGGTGCTTATGCTCAGTTTGCTGGCATTTCAATGACAGTATATAAAGACAAAGTCGCTGACGTATTCATCCGTGGTGAGCAGCTGCGTCTTGACCAAACTTACCGTTTCACTATCCCAAGCTACAACGCGGCAGGTGGTGACGGCTATCCAAAAGTGAGCGATCACCCAGGTTACGTCAACACTGGCTTTGTGGATGCGGAAGTACTGAAAGACTTCATGGAGAAGAACAGTCCAATCGATATCAACAAGTTTGCTCCTGCTGGTGAGATTGTTTACAAGTAATTCTCTCTCAGAAAGAGTTTGACTCAAACTCACTGATCTTTTTAACTAAAAGCGCTGTTTCCCGAACCGGGAGCAGCGTTTTTTGTTTGTAGTGGAGAAAACCATGACACCGGCGATCAATCTGGCGAAAAAGAAGAAAATTGCACACACCATTCACGAATATCAACACGATCCGCGTGCGGCCAGTTATGGATTAGAAGCCGCGCAAGTGCTTGGACAAGATCCAAAGAGAGTATTTAAAACTTTACTGTTTTGCCTAAATGGAGAAGCGAAAAATCTCGCCGTCGCGATTATTCCTGTTGATCAAAAACTCAACCTTAAGCTTGCCGCCAAAGCGGCCAATGCCAAAAAGGCCGACATGGCCGATCCTGAGATCGCTCAGAAAATCACTGGTTATGTGGTTGGTGGGATTAGCCCACTTGGACAAAAGAAAGCGTTGCCGACTTTTTTGCACTCTAGCGCTGAGCCACAAAACACCATTTGTGTCAGCGCGGGTAAACGTGGCCTAGAAATTGAGCTGGCACCACAGGATTTATTGGCGCTAACTCGCGGGCAGTTTGCCGAGCTTTGTCTGTGACTCTCAATGAAAAAGGACGCGTTTGCGTCCTTTTCGATCTATCGACATGATTTGATTCAGTTATTTTTTCAAACTCAAGGTGCCGTTAGAGCGTTTGGCTGGTTTCGCTGCGTTCGGATTATCATAGCGGGTTTTGTTGGCTGTTGAGCTCGGTTTCTTGTCGCGCTCTTGAGCGTGAGCCGCTTTGCCTTCTTGTTGACCGTGTTTTTGTTGACCTTTTTTTGAGTTTGGCGCATGTCGAAACTCATCAGCATTGTGTCCGCGGAAGGTTTTCGCTTTTTGATTACGTCTTGCCGTTGAGGCTTGGTTTTCTTCGCGGCTGTCAAACAGCTTAGCGTCGGTTGCTTTACGGATGCGTTTGCCTTTAGCGAGCCGAGAAGCTTCCTCAGTGCCTACCGAGTCTTCACACATCGCTAAGATTTCGGCGACCTCTTGGTCGGTTAAGTAACGCCATTTACCGTTAGGAATACCATCCAACGTAATGTTCATGATGCGTACACGGCGCAGTTTAAACACTTCATAGCCCAGCGCCTCACACATGCGGCGAATTTGCCGATTCAGCCCTTGAGTCAGCACAATACGAAATGAAAACTTGGTTTCTCGTGTCACTTTACATGGCAGGGTTACGGTATCGAGAATGTTCACACCGCTGGACATTGCTTTAATGAACTCGTCGCTGACGGGTTTATCGACCCGCACCACATACTCTTTCTCGTGGTTATTGCCAGCGCGGAGGATTTTGTTGACGATATCGCCGTCGTTGGTGAGGAAAATCAAGCCATCAGAAGGCTTGTCTAAGCGGCCAATTGGAAAAATACGCTTCTTGTGGCCAATAAAATCGACGATATTACCCGGAATGTCTCGTTCGGTGGTACAGGTAATCCCAGTAGGCTTGTTCAGAGCAATATACACGGGGCGTTCTTTGGCTTGCAGTGGGGTACCATCAACACAAACATCATCACCAGGCAGGACTTTGGTGCCCATTTCTGGCTGCTGGCCATTAATCGTGACACGGCCTTGCTCAATCAGCTTATCGGCCTCGCGGCGCGAGCAATAACCTGTTTCACTGATGAACTTGTTTAAGCGTTTTGCGTTCTCTTCGGACATATAACTCTCTCAACGTTTCCCAACGGAAATCCAGTATGATCTGCTTAGTAGCAGGGGGGCGACAGTGTAGCAGGTTTGGCGTTGATACAAAGCACAATTCCACTTTCAACTGCCGAGGCGTTTCATGTGGCGCTCGCGGTTTCTCCAGCTTTTTCTCCGCACTTTTTTGTAGCAGCACGTAAACCGCGCCCGTGCCACCATGAAAACGCTGCGCACTGTGAAAGCATTGGACCTCTTTGATCTGCTTTAACCAAACGCAGACAAAGCTCTTCATTTTTGCTGGGGGATTGGAGAGCTCGCCACGGCCGTGAGCGATGACCACAGTGCGAATGTCTATCTGCATGCATTGCTTCAGGAAAGATACCAGTTCATCACGAGCTTCCTTGATGGACTTTTTGTGTAGATCAAGGCGCGCTTGCAAGGGATATTTGCCTAAACGTAACTTGCGGTAAACCCCATCTTGTACGCCATCTTGTTTGTACTCTAGGATGTCGTCGGGTTTTAGCATTTCAGCATGGTCAATACTTAAATGTTCAGGGTTATCTTGCGCAAGCCAAATCGCCGCCTCTCTTCTGGCGAGTTGGGCTTCTGAAGCGCGATGGACTCTTTTATGTTCGGTGGTATCGTGGAAAATGGGTTTTACGTCGCCCATCATCTGTTGGAACAGATCAAGATCATCTTCGTGAGACATAACGGCATCTCAATAACTAACGGAAAGATTGCAGAAGTATACCAACGGAAGAGGCAAAACGATCACACTGTAAATAAAAAACCGGAACAGGCAGACAACCCATTCCGGTGCGAAGCTTTATACCGATAATAGAGCTTGGCGATATCTAGTGAGGAGATTTGTCGTTCATGACCTTGTAAATGAAGAAACCGCCGTAAAACAGCATCAGACCAAGAGCGCCAAAGATCACTATCATCGAAGATAGCCCCACTGCATTACCAAATAGGAGATCAAGCCAAAAGTCCATAGTTTCCTCCAAGGGTTGAAGACAGGAGCTAAGTTAAAAGTTGGTGGCGATCTGCACACTGATCTGGATCAATTGTGTTGCATAAGTTAACAATATGTTCTGGCAGGTGTGTTTTTGCTCACATTTTATCATTCGCTGCTGTCAGATTGAGCAATCAGTAGTTGAACGGTAAAAAAAATTGTTTTTGCTCTTGCGTCTAGGCCGATTATCCGTAATATAGCCATCCGTTGGCACGGCAAAGTCCCTGTTAAACATCCCGGTGAATAGCGCAGCTTGGTAGCGCATCTGGTTTGGGACCAGAGGGTCGGGGGTTCGAATCCCTCTTCACCGACCACTTTAAGAAGGCCTGCTTTTTAGCAGGCTTTCGTCGTTTTGGTTTTAGACAAAGCTTGCTTACTGATGTTGAACCTCGTGGGGTTCGCCTGACGTTAGAATATGGCTCTTCACCGGCCATATTAAGAAAAGGCCCTGCAGAAATGTAGGGCCTTTTTGCAATGTTTTGGTTGTAGAGAAACGGGGGGCTGGAACGCCAGTCCGATGGAAGCCCATCCGCGTCGAATCCTTCTTCACCGACCACTTTTAGAAGGCCTGCTTTTTAGCAGGCTTTCGTCGTTTTATGCTTTTCTAGCCTCAAGGCGAGCATACTGCTTCAGTCAAATGAACACTTCGCTTGCTGACTTTGAGTGAGTTGCACTACACGAAAACCTTTTGCTTTCATCAGCTCAAGCAAGCTCTCTTTGCCGACCAAATGTAAGGTACCGACCACCACAGTGTATTTCCCCGGCTGCTGCTGAGCGCGTTGTTCAAGTTGCTCTGCCCACGCGTGATTACGATCGGTCATCATGGCTTTCTCCAATTGAGGGGAGAGGTCTGACACATCGGCAAATCTGCCAAGGTTTAATTCATCACCACTAGACCAACTTTCGATGAGACAAGAGAGCAATTGCTCGCCTTGGGCGTACTGGTCGAGAGTGCTAGTGAGCAGCTCTTTGCCATCTTGTGGCATTTTTGCCAACAGATTAATTTGGAATTGGACACTTTCGAGCGGAATCAGGGGTAATTGGTGTCGTTTTGCTATTTCAATCAGATAGTTGTCGACGCCAAGTTCTGCGTGATAACCGAGTTGTGCGATTTGCGCGATTTGAATTGTCAGTGCACTTACCCAAGGAGGGGAGAGACGCACCTGATCCAGAGGTAGATTGAGCGTACGGGCAATCTGAGTGAGTGTGGTTTTCTGCTCTTTATCGAGTACTTGCTCGCTGGTATAGCGCGGTATCGGATATTGCACCTCGCTGCTTTCTGTTAGGTCGGCTTCAATCATCAATCCTTTGCTGGTAGGCAAAAAATGTTCAATTTCTTTGGGTAAGGGGTAGAGTGCTTGGCTGCCGACATGAATTGAACCTGTGATGCGAAACTCGGTCACGCCGTTGGAGACTTGCCACACCAAAGGTTCGCTGAAAGCGGGCAGGCTGAATGTCAGGGTAAGTATGCTCACCCACAGCTTGTTTATCATCTTCATCTCTTTTCCTTGGCCTGCGGCAAAATCGTTGATATTGAGTTTTTTGACGGCTTTTGACGAGCCGTAAACTGCGATCCAGTTAGCAAATTTACCTTCAATTTTTTTAATCCTTTCTTCTATAACACGCAAATGATGGCACACACTCAGGCTGGTTCTGCTATTTATTGGCCATTTTTTGTGATCGAAACAAAGTAAATACACGTCAAAAAATAAGTTACGAATTTAACGTACTCTCTAACTTGTTGATATTAAAGTTTTTATATTTTCTTATTTGAAGCCTGTTTTGAACTGGATCACCGATTTTGCTGATTAATTTTACGCTTAGAAATAACTCGCTGTATGTTGAATGCATTGGTTAACAGCCGTTTGGGCTGGATGGGTTTTCTGAGTTTTAGGGTAAGTAAGATGTTGAAACAAACTTTAATTGCGGCTTCAGTTATCGCCTCGCTAGCAGGTTGCTCTACATTACAAAGTGATGAGCAACGTGTCGTCAATTCATTAGCGGATAATTTGGATATTCAATACCAAGTGATGACGAATCATGGCGCGAACGAGGGGCTGGCCTGTGGAGAGATGGGCGCGGAATGGGCATCTTGTAACCGAGTCAATATGACGCTTGTGAATCAAGGCGAAGCGGTCAACTCGAAAGATTGGGCGATTTACTTCCACAGCATTCGTTTGATTCTGGATGTGGAAAATGACCAGTTCAAAATCTCTCGCGTTACGGGTGATTTACACAAGCTAGAACCAACGGAGAAATTTGATGGTTTTGCTGCGGGTGAAGAAGTGGTACTGCCGCTGATTGGCGAATACTGGACGCTGTTTGAAACTGACTTCATGCCAGGCGCGTTTGTCACTGCGCCAAATGCAGAGCCAAAGATGATTGCTTCTCTAAACACGGAAGATGTGGCGTCTTTCGTGGCCGGTCTTGAAGGCAACAACCTCAAACGTACGCCAGATGACAACAACGTGTTTGCTAGCGCAGTATCTCGCTTTGAGAAGAACCAAGACTTAGCAAAACAAGATGTATCAACCACCTTGCTACCAACACCACTGTTTGTGGAAGCAGGCAAAGGCACCGTTGATATCGCGTCGGGTATTGCACTGCCTAAAGAAGTATTTGATGCGGCGCAACTTTCGGCAATTCAAGATCGTGCAGAAGTGGTCGGTGTGAATGTGCGCGGTGATGTTCCTGTTAGCATCACGGTTGTTCCAGCGGACTTCACTGGTGAATTAGCAAAATCGGGTGCTTACGAGATGCGCATCCAAGGCGACGGTATTGCGATTAAAGCGTTTGACCAAGCCGGTGCTTTCTACGCAGTGCAATCTATCTTTGGCCTGATAGATAGTCAAAATGCAGATTCTCTACCACAGCTGTCGATCAAAGACGCGCCTCGTTTTGATTACCGTGGCGTGATGGTGGATGTGGCTCGTAACTTCCACTCTAAAGACGCCATTCTTGCCACGCTAGACCAAATGGCAGCGTACAAGATGAACAAACTACACCTTCACCTAACGGACGATGAAGGCTGGCGTTTAGAAATTCCGGGTCTGCCTGAGCTGACCGAAGTGGGTGCTAATCGTTGTTTCGACGTTGAAGAAAAAAGCTGTTTATTGCCTCAGCTTGGCTCGGGTTCAACGTCAGACAACTTTGGTTCTGGCTACTTCAGCAAAGCAGACTATGTGGAAATCTTGAAATACGCGAAAGCGCGTAACATTGAAGTGATTCCAGAAATCGACATGCCAGCTCACGCTCGTGCCGCAGTGGTATCGATGGAAGCGCGTTACGACCGTCTCATGGCAGAAGGTAAAGAAGCACAAGCGAACGAATACCGTCTGATGGATCCTCAAGATACATCGAACGTGACGACCGTTCAGTTCTACGATAAGCAAAGCTTTATCAACCCATGTATGGAATCTTCAACGCGCTTTGTTGATAAAGTGATTTCAGAAGTCGCAGCCATGCATGCAGAGGCAGGCGCACCGCTAACAACGTGGCACTTTGGTGGTGACGAAGCGAAGAACATTAAGCTAGGTGCTGGTTTCCAAGACGTTAACGCACAAGACAAAGTAAGCTGGAAAGGCACGATTGACCTATCTAAGCAAGACAAGCCATTTGCACAGTCTCCGCAATGTCAGACGCTCATTACCGATGGCACAGTCAGCGATTTTGGTCACCTGCCAAGTCACTTTGCAGAGCAAGTATCGAAGATTGTGGCCGAGAAGGGCATACCAAACTTCCAAGCGTGGCAAGATGGCTTGAAGTACAGTGAAGGTGAGAACGCGTTCGCAACAGAAAATACTCGCGTCAACTTCTGGGACGTTCTGTACTGGGGCGGTACATCTTCAGTGTACGAGTGGTCGAAGAAAGGTTACGACGTGATCGTGTCTAACCCAGACTACGTGTACATGGACATGCCATACGAAGTGGACCCGAAAGAGCGCGGTTACTACTGGGCAACACGTGCAACAGACACGCGTAAGATGTTCGGCTTTGCGCCAGAGAACATGCCGCAAAACGCTGAAACCTCTTTAGACCGTGATGGCAACGGTTTTACGGGCAAAGGTGAAATCGAAGCCAAGCCTTTCTACGGCCTATCAGCACAGCTTTGGTCTGAGACAGTACGTAACGACGAGCAATACGAGTACATGGTATTCCCTCGCGTACTAGCTGCAGCTGAGCGTGCATGGCACCGTGCAGATTGGGAAAACGACTACAAAGTGGGTGTTGAGTACTCGCAAAGTTCTAACCTAGTAGACAAGGCTGCACTAAACCAAGACTACAACCGCTTTGCCAACGTAGTTGGCCAACGTGAACTGGCGAAACTGGAAAAATCAGGTATCGACTACCGCCTACCTGTACCAGGTGCGAAAGTCGAAGAGGGAACGCTTGCAATGAACGTTCAGTTCCCTGGCGTCACGCTTCAATACTCTCTAGACGGCAAGAACTGGCTAACTTACGCAGACAATGCTCGTCCAGCAGTAGAGGGCGAAGTCTTTATCCGCTCTGTGTCTGCAACAGGCGAGAAAGCAAGCCGAGTCACAAGCGTGAAGTAATTCTTAGCGCACAGAAAGAAAAACCCAGCTCAGCTGGGTTTTTCTCTTTATCGTTCAATCACTATTTTTGATTGCCTTCATGGCGGCGATATTCAAACACTTGACCTTGTTGGTTAAAGGCATACACAGAGTAGCTGTCTTTTTTGTCGCCGTATTCCATGCCCGGAGAGCCCATTGGCATGCCCGGAACCGCAAGGCCTTTGGCGTTGCGAGGTGGGTTTTCTAAAAAGGCTTTGATATCGTCCGCCGGAATATGCCCCTCAAATACGTAGCCTTCAATTTCCGCAGTATGGCATGAATAGAGTTGCTTGTTCTTCAATCCTAGCTTCTGTTTCACGCTATCCATATCATCGTGAAGCGCTTCTTTCACGGCGAAACCTGCCTCTTCCATGTGTTTGGTCCAATCACCGCAGCATCCACAGTAAGGTGATTTATGGTTGATGACGTCCGCGGCCAAAATGTTTGCTGACATACCTGCCAGCAGCATAAGAGTAAGTGTTTTTAGTTTCATAGTGACCCCTAAGAGCGTGTTGTCGTTTTAAATAAGCGTAGTCGATTGGCGTTGCTGACCACGGTAATGGAAGAGAGTGCCATAGCGGCGCCAGCCACTACAGGACTCAAAAGAAAACCGGACACAGGATACAGTGCGCCAGCCGCTAAAGGAATGCCCAAAGAGTTGTAAACAAAGGCACCAAAGAGATTTTGCTTCATGTTTTTCACCGTCGCTTTGGAGAGTTCAATGGCGTTGAGAACGGCAAGTGGTGACGAGTTGAGCAGCGTCATCTGCGCGCTTTCAATCGCGACATCACTGCCACTGCCCATCGCAATACCAATATCGGCCAAGGCTAACGCTGGCGCGTCATTAATGCCGTCACCGACCATCGCCACTTTGCGACCTTGTGATTGAAGGCGTCCGATATGGCTTGCTTTCTCATCGGGCAGCACTTGCGCGATGACTTCATCAATACCCAGCTCTTGAGCAATGGCATTGGCCACGCTTTGGTTGTCACCCGTTAGCATTACGGTGTGGATGCCTTCTTTCTTCAAGGCTTGGACGGCTTGCTTAGCATCGCTTTTTATCGGGTCTGAAATGGCGATCATGCCGATTAAACGCTGGTTAAGCACGGCAGCAACTGGCGTCCAAGCGTTTTGTGCACATTCGTCAATCGCCTCACTGGCGGCGCTCAAATCAAATTGTTGCGCTTGTAAGTGATTTAATGACACCACCAACAGTTCATCCCCCGCAATGACCGCGCGAACTCCTTTGCCTCGCATATTTTCAAACTGGCTCACCTCAAGCATAGGTGCTTTGTGTTGTAGGGCGTCTGCCACAATTGCTTTGGCGAGTGGATGCTCTGATTGTTGTTCCGCACTCAACAGCAGTGAACGTAAATGCTGCTGATCGTGGTCAAAGGCATAGAGCGCTTGAACTTTAGGAGCTCCTTGGGTCAAAGTGCCTGTTTTGTCGAAGACCACTGTGTCAATTTTGCTGGCAGATTGCAGTACATCCGCATCTCGGATCAAAATGCCCATTTCTGCGGCTTTGCCAACCCCCACCGTCACTGACAGCGGGGTTGCAAGGCCCAGTGCGCAGGGGCAGGCGATGATCAGTACGGTAGTCGTGACCACCAACATGTAACTGGCTTTTGGCTCTGGGCCAACGAAAAACCAAATTGCCGCAGAGAAAAGGGCAATGGCCACGACAACAGGCACGAAGACCGATGAAATCTGATCCGCCAGTTTGGCGATAGCGGGTTTACTGCTTTGCGCCTGACGCACCATACGGATAATACGAGCCAGAATGGTATCAGCGCCGATCCCAGTTGCTTGAATCATTAAGCTGCCGTCATTATTTAGGGTGCCAGCAGAAACGTTATCTTGTGCTTGTTTGAAAACCGCAACGGGTTCACCGGTGAGCATGGATTCGTCGAGATACGACTCGCCAGAAATCACCAAACCATCAACGGGGATTTTTTCTCCCGGCTTGATGCGCAGTTTCATCCCCAATTGAATCTGTTTAACGGCGATGGTTTGCTCGCCTTGGTCGGTGATCAAACTTGCGGTTTGAGGTTGAAGGTTGATCAGCGATTGCAGCGATTGGGTTGTACGTGCTTTGGCTTTCGCTTCGATATAGTGTCCCAGTGAAATCAAGCCGACAATCATCGCACTGGCTTCAAAATAAACGTGGCGTGATTCCATTGGGAACCAAGTCGGGAAAATCACCACTAACATCGAGAAGAGCCATGCGGCACCCGTTCCCAATGCAACTAGCGTATCCATAGTGGCGCGTTTGTGAGTGAGTGCTAACCACGCATTGGTAAAGAAGCTTCTTCCCGCGGTAGCAAGCAACAATAGGCAGACTAAGCCGACCACCCCCCATGCGATCTGATCTTGAGTGTTTGCGATACTCATGCTGCCACCCAATACACCCCACAACATCAGTGGTGCACCAAGGGCTATTCCTGCGAAAGCACTGGCTTTGTGTTTTCGCTGTGCTTGAGCCAGTTGCTCAGCCTGTCTTTGTTGAGTGAGTTCTGCGTCTAGTACCACTTCAGCTTGATAACCGGCTTGTTTGACAGAAGAGATCACTGCCTCTATCAAGTTTGCTTCATTACTCTCTGCAAAAATAATTGCGCTTTGTTCGGCAAGGTTAACTTGCGCTTTATTCACACCACTGACAGCCAACATCGCTTTTTCAACGGAAGAAACACAGCTCGCACAGGTCATGCCCTGAATCAATAGGTTGATTGTTTCGGTTGAAGGCGCTGTTGAAGCGGTAGCTAAAGTAGTGTCTAAAGGTGTTGAATCAGACAAAACAGGGGATGGTGTGGTAAGCGATTCGACGTTTTGAGCGGCCTCTTCACCTGCGGTGTGTAGACGTGCCTGGTATTCAAGCGTCGCGATGAGGGTGACCACCTCTTGCTCATTCAAGCTGGTGGTGATTATAAGTTCTGTTTTACTCGCGGTGAAGCGAATCACCTCGCTGTGCTCACCGAGCAATGCGTTCACTTTACTCACGCAGCGACCACAGCTTAGCCCCTGCAGAGCAAAGTGATATTGATGTCCGGCTTGGTAACCCAAGGTTTCAATGGTGGCGACGAGATCGCGCAGTGCAGTCTCGCTTTCTAAAGTAATTTCTTTAGGAGAAAGAGCAGTGATGTTCACGGGGTGCGCCTGATGCAGCGCCTTCTCCACTTTGCGCGCACAACCCATGCAGTTGAGTCCAGATAAAGGCAGGGTGTAATAGGTCATCTTTTGGTTCCCAACGAAAGAATGTGTTGAATACGATAAACCTTCCCTTCGGGGAAAGGTCAAGCATTCTTTTTGTGAGAAAAGAACGCTTGATTTGCCGCGCGAGATACGCGGATTAGGCGAGTGTAGAATGCGATATCCATGTTGTAGATTCGCTCTGCGGTGGTAAAATGTCGCCACTTTTATCCTTGAACGCGCAGCAATCACCTTGAATGCTGCCTTTTATCCCTAAGGAATTCTGATGACGGTTAAAACTCGTTTTGCTCCTAGCCCAACAGGCTACCTTCACGTTGGTGGTGCGCGCACCGCACTTTACTCTTGGTTGTTTGCAAAAAGCCAGGGTGGTGAATTCGTTCTGCGTATTGAAGATACTGATTTAGAACGTAACTCTCAGGAGGCGGTAGACGCCATCCTTGAAGGTATGCAATGGCTTGGACTGGAATGGAACGAAGGTCCTTACTTCCAGACACAACGTTTTGACCGTTACAACGAAATGGTTGATAAGCTGCTGGCGGAAGATAAAGCCTACAAATGTTACGCTTCCAAAGAGCTGCTGGACGAAGTGCGTGCAGAGCAAGAAGCAAACAAAGAGATGCCTCGTTACGATGCGGATCACCCGAAAATCAAAGCGGTTAACGAAGCGGCAAAAGAGGGCGACCCTTGTGTGATTCGTTTCCGCAACCCGAAATCGGGCAGCGTAGTGTTTGACGACCAAATTCGTGGCCGCATTGAGATCAGCAACAGTCAAATGGATGATCTGATCATCCGTCGTACCGATGGCTCACCAACCTACAACTTCTGTGTGGTGGTTGACGACTGGGATATGGGCATTACGCACGTGATTCGTGGCGAAGACCACATTAACAACACGCCTCGTCAAATTAACATCTATGAAGCTTTGGGCGCACCAGTACCGACGTTTCGCTCACTGTGCCATGATTCTCGGCGACGACGGTGCCAAGCTGTCAAAACGCCACGGTGCGGTATCGGTTATGCAGTATCGCGATATGGGTTACTTGCCAGTCGCTCTGAACAATTATTTAGTGCGATTGGGGTGGTCTCACGGTGACCAAGAAATCTTCTCACAACAAGAGATGATCAATCTGTTTAGCCTGAATGCGATTTCAAAATCGGCTTCCGCGTTTAACACCGACAAACTGCTTTGGTTGAACAACCATTACATCAAAACCTCTGAGCCTGAGTATGTCGCTGAGCATCTTCAATGGCACTTAGATCAAAAAGGCATCAACAAAAACAACGGCCCTGTGATTACCGAGGTCATTAAACTGGTCGGTGAGCGTTGTAATACACTGGTTGAACTGGCTGACCAAATTGCTTACTTCTACCACGATTTCGATGCGTTTGACGCAGATGCCGCGAAGAAGCACCTGCGTGGTGTGGCAAAAGAGCCGCTTGAGCTTGCCTTGGCGAAAGTGGAAGCTCTGTCTGAGTGGACAACGGAAAACCTACACCAAGTGATTGCGGATGTGTGTACAGAGCTTGAGATCGGTATGGGCAAAATTGGTATGCCGCTGCGTGTTGCCGTGACTGGCGGTGGTCAGTCGCCATCGGTAGACGCTGTAATGCAACTGATTGGTAAAGAGCGCGTGGTTGCGCGTATTAAGATGGCTCTGGCGTTTATCGCTGAGCGTGAAGCCAACGCTCAATAAAAGCACTCTTCTAAAGTAAACCGCAGCCTGAGAGCTGCGGTTTTTTTATTCTATTTCAAACCAATACTATTGAGTCTTCCCATAAAGGTGAGGATTTCCAAGTTCTCTTTGTGCGCCTCCAATAGCGCTTTTTTTGTTTGCGAGTAGGCCGCGAGTTTACCGTACTTACTGATAGAGCGAACCACGGTTTTGTAGCGATACTCACCTTGGTCGTTCAGCTCTCGCCATTTAGCGATGTAGCAGGTGTCTCGGTTGTTTGGATCGCTTTGCGTTGGGCTCGGCTTATGAACAATTTTGGGTTCTAAACTGTGAGGTAAGCGTGTCATCAGATGTGGATCTTTAAGAAGACGACGCCAAAATTTGCCCCACATCTCTTTACCAAGTTCATTGCGCATCTTGATCGCTTTTTGTAGTGCTTTCTTTTCGCCCATTTTGATAAAACCGATCGAGCGATGCAGCACAGTATCGTCTGGAGTGTGGATGTGAATTTTAAAGGCGGTTCTGCCTTTAGAGATAAAACGGTGACCAGTGTTCGTTATCAGATTGCTCTTAGTCATAACTCTAACTAATACTTTTATTAATATTTGTTTAGAGTAAGAAAATATTAGAAATAATTAAAGTAGTAAAAGCCTAACTAACGCAAAATTTTGCATGGGCATCAGAAAATTGCTGAGGTATCTATAGAAAATAAAAGACTGGTAGCTAGGCTAACCAGTCTTCATGCGATATGGCGCTCCCAACAGGATTTGAACCTGTGACCTGCCCCTTAGGAGGGGGCTGCGCTATCCAGCTGTGCCATGGGAGCGAAGTAGTATCATTCTACTAGAGAAATATCAAACTTTAAACTTATCCTTTGATTTTAAAGCGGTTTGTGCATTACGTCGCCAATTTGAATACTGGTGGCCAAATCGGGCTGATCCACAGTAAGCTCTGCTTCATTTTCGTAAACTCGCGAAACTGTTAGAGTAATGTCACTTTGCGATACCTTATTGCGCGGCAAACCATATTGGTCGATGAAGGCGGCAGTATGCCAAAGCTGCAACTTATCGCCTTGACGCACTCCGTGTATGCGGCCGAGATCCATCGTCACAGTGTTCCCAAACACCGCAACCACCTCCGGCAGAGTGATCTTACAGGCGACCTCGGCTTCCATGTCGAGCATGATATTGCGGCTTACACGCAGCATCATTTCGCCAAAAGTGGATGCCCAAAAACGAGCGCTACGAGTGTCCACTTGGCTGGTTTTGGCAAAGGGCCATTTCGCGACTTCACGATAACTCTTCGCGTATATTTCGTTGCCGGTTTTACCGTCATAGATTTTCATTTCTAGCGCAAACTGGCGGTTGATCACGTCATCGACCAATAGTTTGGATTCGATTGTGGCAGTGAGGTCGGTAATTTCACCACCGATGATGTATTGAGCACCTGCATCTTGGGCTATCATTTTGATTCGTTCAGGGTTGCGCCTATCTATCGCATAGTCGGTGGTGCCAACTGCGACGAAGCTTTTCGATTGTTGATCAAACTGCTTGTTGAGCACTTGGCTGAAATCATCACCTACCTTATAGATTTGCCCCATCACCGCTTGTTGTGGGGAAAGCAACTCGACGTTGCCGACCAGCAGCGTCTTTTTGTATTGGCTGACATGGCAACCATTTGCCGATGGATAGATATCGACTCGGGCTTTAATCTCAACCTTGTTGCCACGTTTGCGCTGGGACTCGATTAAGATGTAGCGTACTTCATGGTTAGTAAACTGATATTCTGTGCGGCCATCTTCTAAATAGGGGCGTAAGTTACTCAGGCTACCTATGTCGGCACCGGAAAACGTCACTGCTTTATACAAGGCATCTTCCAGAGCGTGTATCCGCGCTACTTCTTCGGAGGAAACAATGGTGGCAACCCCTGTGACTTCGTACCAAGATGCATGAGCTTTGATGGAGGGAAGTATCATCAAAGTTATTGAAATAAAAACAAGTATAAGTTTTTTCATTACAGTATTACCAAGTGGGTACAAATATTGCTTTACATTTTCAGCTGTATTTGGATGTCGTTTTCGTCTTATCGCAGAGATAGAAAAGCAAAGACTGTTCCAAGATTGTAAACCAGCAGGAATACAAAAGCAGTCTTATTGGACATCTGAGATTATCTGGAGACTAACCCATGAAAAAATGGCTTGTTGTCGCGTCTGTTATGGCCTTGAGCTCATGCGCGTACTCACCGATTTACAACGGTAAAGAACCTTACTCGGGTAGTCAGTTTATGCTGATGGAAAGCCCTCGTCATACCATGGATTTTTTCGTGGAAAGTTTGACGGAAGATTTGATCCTTTCAAATACTAGTGTTTCTGCACGAACCCCGATCGCCGTTACCTCCTTTGTCGACCTGCAAAACATGGATGCCACTAACTGGCTAGGGAATTCGGTTTCCGAAGGATTTATTTATCAGTTGCAGCGTCGTGGTTTTAAAGTGGTGGATTTCAAAACCACGGGTTCGATTCAGGTTACCCAGCAGGGCGATTTTGCTTTGAGTCGTGATTGGAAAGATTTAGCCCAAGAGCAAGAGATTCAATACGTATTGACGGGCACGATGTTGCGCCAAGAAGGCGGTGTGTTGGTCAATGCTCGCGTGGTCGGCATGCAAACACGAGTGGTGGTGGCTTCGGCGCAAGGTTTCCTCCCTGCGGATCGAATTGGCCGCGACTTAGATACGCTCAACAGTATTCGTACTCAAGATGGTGTGATTATTCGCTCCGATCCAACGATCCGTCAGCCTTACACGGTTATCTTGCGTCCATAGGAGTTGGTAATGAAAAAGTTCTTATTTCTCTTGGCTGCTTTTTTGCTTAGTGCTTGTCAGCCATTGCAACAAATTCGTCAGGAAGAGATCTTGGTGGCCGTTGGTTACGCCAGCATCAGTGAACAAACCGGACGAAACGACGAAGAGAAGCGGGTGCGTGCAATGAGAGCTTCAAAAATTGATGCATACCGCGAACTGGCTGAGCAAGTGTACGGCATGCGTGTCAGCGGTCGAGCGCAGTTAGAGGACCAACGACTTGGTGTCGAGAGCACCTCCGGCGCGGTCGATGGGGTGATTCGCGGAGCCGAGGTAGTACGCAGTTATCCTGTTGGGGATAGTTATGTCACTGAACTGCGGTTAGACATTCGTAAAATGGACAAGCTACGTGACTACGGTGAAGTGCAACAAGTGCCGGAGAAACGTCAGCAAACACTTTTCTAGACAGTCCAATAAAGATAAGCAGCAGATAATCTCTACTCAGGCGGCCCACACATGGGTCGCTTTTTTTGTGTAGTCATTCTGGATAAAACAAGGTCAGTATGGATAAAACAACTAATAGCAAAACGAATAGCAACGGGAAACGGGAGTTGATAAGTGGGTCGTCAAGCCGTGTGACGAGAAATAGGAGTTTGCTTTAGGCTTTGATATTGGTACCTAAAGTCGAAATGGTATGGGTTTTACCGCCAGCGTTGTAAGTCATGCCGACTTTTCCGTGGCTTTGCTGAAGCATGTTGTTGAGTTTGTTAAAACTGGATTGGGCTCGATTAAGTGCATCGCCATTGATCTGATTGATCTGCTGGCAATCAAGAATGATCGATTGAATACTGGCGACCTTCTGCTTTAATTGAGGATCTTCGGTAAGCTGCTTGACGTGCGGGTGAGAGGCAATGCGATGGTCGGTTTGTTGTAGTCGACCAATGAGCGTCATTTTTTCTTTGGCAATTTTCTCAATATCAACAGATACACGGCTAGCAATTACTTTGCTTTCCTGTTCCAGCAATAAAGAGAGAGCTTTAGCGCTTTCGTATTGAAATTCCACTAAATCAACTAAAGCAGCCATGATTACCTACCTTGACTACGCTTTGATACGATCAGACAGTTCGTTTTCAAATTTCATCATATTATCAGCTAGCTTTTCAGGATCGACTTTGTAAGAGCCATTTGCAATGGCTTCTTTGATCGCGGCAACTTTTGCTGCGTCAAATGCCGGTTTGGCGGCCATATCCTGATGAAGCTGCCCAATATCACGACTTTGCTGACTCAGCGACACGGCGTCTTGTGCGACTGGACTCTTTTTCGCTTCGGTGCGCGTCTCCGCCAACGAGCTAGAGTCTGTACGCGCAGCGCTACGACTATTCGTCGTCATCACTTGCCCTGAACGTATGTTATCGATACTTGCCATATATAAACCTTAATTACGAAGTAATTGAACTCGTACACACAGTATCGACACAATAAGCCAATACTTTAGAAAAAATTTGCCTTTTGTTTAACTAGCAGGAATCGGGCCTGAATTCAACGGTGCTTATCTTACCACTTCAGTAAATTAAGGCACAAAACGGTTAGAACTGAACCGTGACCTCGGCAATGCCGCTGACAATGCCTTCGATTATACGTTGTGATTTGTCATTTTTCACTCTGACCTGTTCACCTGCCGCGCCATCTTGTAGTGCGGTCCCCTGAGTTGTGATGACCATCCCATCTTGGCTGGCTTTAATTATCACTTTTTCATTCCGGCACACGACACAGACATCACCTCGTTCTATCACGTCTCCCAAGCGAAACTGTGCGTTTGACTTTCGCCCCAACCACTTGTGAGCTTTCAGCAAAACCTTCTTTGCGAAAGCGCTGTAACTCGATCATCTCGTGGTTGACATCGCTAAGGGAGATAATCTCTCCTCGGGCAAGGGTTCGCGTGGCAACCACCATAGGGATAGCGATGGACAAACGGACTGGAACATAGACTTTCCAATCGTCGGGAGGGCATTCAACCAGTACATTAATATTGCTGCGATTAGCGTTATCTGAATTGGCACTTGTGCTCAAAGCAACCGGGCAATCGGTAGCTTTTATTCTACTATCTATATTAGCGGCACTCACCGACAACTCTCCACCGACGGGTTGTTCGACATTGGCTAAAATATGCTCTTCCGCCGCTAACTGTATCTGTTTTATTTGATTTTCTGTGGCTGCGTGAGCAAAAAAACTAAACAAAGTTAGCAAAATGCCGATAGACTTAGCGTAACTTTTGAAGAAAGCTCTACACTTAGAGATGGTAAATGAATATAAACAAGTATTAGAGTGTGCCATTCTGTTTCTCTGGTGTTATGCAGTTGTAATTAGAGTATCACTTTTAATCGAAAAGTTTGAGTTTGAGATGGAGATGAGCTTATGACGGGTATTCTTGATTCTGTGAATCAGCGTACGCAACTCGTCGGTCAGAATCGATTGGAATTATTGACCTTTCGTTTAATGGGCCGCCAGCGTTATGGTATTAACGTGTTTAAAGTAAAAGAAGTCCTGCAATGCCCTAAGCTTACTTCAATGCCAAATCTGCACCGTTTAGTTAAAGGTGTTGCTCATATCCGTGGCCATACGGTTTCTGTCATCGATTTGAGTTTGGCGATTGGTGGCCGGCCAACAACCGACATCGACAAATGTTTTGTTGTTATCGCGGAGTTCAACCGAACAATTCAAGCGTTTTTAGTTACTTCGGTTGAACGCATAATCAACATGCATTGGGAAGCGATTCTGCCACCTCCAGAAGGGGCAGGCAGAGCCAACTACCTGACCGCAGTCACCAACATTGACAATGAACTGGTTGAAATTCTCGACGTTGAGAAAATCCTTGCAGAAATTGCGCCAGTGGATGAAACCATGGATTCTTCCATTGGTGAAGAGATCGCCAAAGTCGAGACGGAAAAAGCTCTGGTTCGTCGCATTTTGATCGCCGATGACTCCACGGTTGCGCGTAAACAGGTGGAGCGTGCTATCACCAATATCGGCTTTGACTGTGTCTCGGTGAAAGACGGCAAAGAAGCGTATGATAAGTTGTTAGAAATGGCTGCTGAAGGACCAATTCGAGACCAAATTTCTCTGGTGATCTCTGACATTGAGATGCCAGAAATGGACGGCTACACGCTGACGGCAGAAATTCGCCGCAATGCGGATTTGAAAGATTTGTATGTTATTCTTCACTCGTCACTGAGCGGTGTTTTTAACCAAGCGATGGTGGAGAGAGTGGGTGCAAATGCGTTTATCGCGAAATTTAACCCAGATGAACTTGGGAATGCGGTTAAAACTGCACTAACAAAATAAAAGAGACATTAATGACTGCTATTACAATCAGTGATCAAGAGTATCGCGACTTCAGCCGTTTTTTGGAATCTCAGTGTGGTATCGTGCTGGGCGACAGCAAGCAGTATTTGGTACGCAGTCGTCTTAGCCCGTTAGTAACCAAATTTAAGCTCGCTTCGTTGTCTGATTTGTTAAGAGACGTCGTCACGGGGCGCAACCGAGAAACTGCGTGTTGCCGCCGTTGATGCAATGACAACCAACGAAACTCTGTGGTTTAGGGATACCTATCCGTTTACTGTTTTGGCGGAAAAACTTTTACCTGAGATTGCGGCAAACAAACGTCCGATAAAAATTTGGTCTGCCGCCAGTTCATCAGGACAAGAACCGTATTCAATGGCGATGACGGTGCTGGAAACACAGCAGCGTAAGCCTGGTATGCTGCAAAGTGTATCGATTACGGCAACTGATATCTCTGCCAGCATGTTGGACATGTGTCGGGCCGGGATTTACGATAATTTGGCCTTGGGGCGTGGGTTGTCCCCGGAACGCCGTCGCACCTTTTTTGAAGACACGGGCGATGGTCGCATGAAGGTCAAAGACAACGTTAAGCGCTTGGTTAATTTTCGCCCGCAGAATTTGATGGACAGCTACGCTTTGTTGGGTAAGTTCGACATTATTTTTTGCCGTAACGTGTTGATTTATTTTTCACCGGATATGAAGTCGAAAGTATTGAACCAAATGGCGAACAGTTTGAACCCCGGTGGCTACTTGTTGCTTGGTGCTTCAGAGTCGTTGACAGGTTTAACTGACCGATTTGAAATGGTTCGCTGTAACCCCGGTATCATCTACAAATTGAAATAGTGGAAACCGTTTATTTTCCTTTGCAAACTAGCCTGACTTGTTGTCAGGCTTTTTATTTGCCCTTTCTCTGTTTTTTCTCTCTCCCCTTTTCTTGAGCCTGTATCCGTCTGCGTATATCTTTAGTTTGAGTCTGGGTATGCGGAACGACGACATTCCATCTGCATACTTGGCTTAGTAATTGCTAACTTTTCATGGACTGAATAAATTTAAATTGTACGCATTGGCACGCTCTTTGCTTTTATTTGGTTAGTAACGGTCAGTTCTTTTTGTAGAGGCGCATATGGCTATCTCCTTTGACAATGCACTAGGCATCCACCAGTACACGGTGGGAGTACGTGAACGCAATGCCGAGGTTATCTCGACCAACATTGCGCAAGCGAACACGCCTGGATACAAAGCAAGAGGTTTAGACTTTGCGAAGGAATTACAGGCGGCAAGTTCGGGGGCAAGCATTGGTCTTAGCCGAACGGACAGTCGGCATATTCCTGCCACTACAACGGTGATGGGGGAAAAGCTTTATCGCCTTCCGACCCAACCGGACACCGGAGACGGCAACACAGTGGATTTGGATTTAGAGCGTAACCTGTTCATGCAAAACCAGATTCGCCATCAAGCCTCACTGGATTTTCTGGGCGGCAAATTCAAGAACTTAACCAAAGCACTTAAAGGAGGTAACTAGATGAGCTTATTCAATGTGTTCAATGTAACTGGTTCTGCAATGAGTGCTGAGTCTGTTCGTCTTAATACCACTTCAAGTAACTTGGCTAACGCCGACAGTGTCAGTAGCTCTGCAAAAGACACTTACAAAGCGCGCCATGCTGTGTTTGGTGCTGAGTTAAGTAATGCCATGTATAACCGTGGCGATACAGTGCCAGTACAAGTACTTGGTATTGTGGAAAGTGATAAGCCGTTGACCGCGGAATATAACCCTGAACATCCATTGGCAAATGATGAAGGTTACATTTACAAACCGAACGTCAATGTCATGGAAGAAATGGCCAATATGATTTCTGCCTCCCGTTCATACCAAACGAATGTTCAGGTAGCAGATGCGAGTAAACAAATGCTGCTGCGTACGCTGCAGATGGGTCAATAAGGATAAGGAGTTAACGTATGGCCGGAATCAATAACATTGGTCAAAGCGGCTTGTCCTATATCGACCAGCTTAAGAGTTTGCAAGAGAGCAATAAGCCGACGGCAACAACGGGTAAACAGGATCTTAAACAAGAGGACTTTTTATCCCTGCTGACTAAGCAATTGGCTCAACAGGACCCTTTTAAGCCGGTCAGTAATGACCAGATGATTGCGCAAATGGCTTCATTTGCAACCGTTGATGGCATTGGCAAGATGAACACTCAGTTTGAGAGTCTCAACTCGTCAATGACGTCCAACCAAGCATTGCAAGCGTCTTCTTTAGTGGGGCGTGATGTGTTGGTGCCAGGTGCGGCGGGTATGAAGCAGGAAGAGGCAGGCATGCCTGCCATGGTCAAACTACCACAAGCCATGGATAACGTGATTGTGCGAGTGGAAAACGAGATTGGCCAGTTAATTCGTACCTTTGAGGTAGGGGCGAAACCTGCAGGTGATAACCGTGTCGAATGGGACGGTAAAGATGAAAACGGTAATCCATTGCCGGCTGGCAAATACAAAGTGAAAGCATCCGGTTTGCTGGATGGTCAGGCGACTGACTTCCCGGTTTCAACCTATGCTAACGTGAACAGTGTTCTGCTGGGTAAAGGCGATGGTAACGTACTGCTCAATCTGGCTGGCTTTGATTCGCCAGTTCGACTTGCTGAAGTACTAGAAGTTGGCAAAGCGTAATCTACGCTGGCTGGATTAAGGAGATTTTGGAATGTCATATGTATCTTTAAGCGGTTTGTCCGCAGCTCAGTTAGATCTGAACACCACGAGTAACAACATTGCCAACGCCAACACATACGGCTTTAAGGAGTCACGTGCTGAGTTTGGCGATGTTTACTCAAATTCTCTGTTTACCAATGCGAAAACCACGGCTGGCGGTGGTGTTCAAGCAAACCAAGTGGCGCAGCAATTCCATGAAGGTTCCAGTGTTTACACTAATAACCCAATGGATTTGCGTATTAGCGGTACGGGTTTCTTTGCCGTGGCAAAAGATAGAATGGTGCCGAATCAGAACGAGCTAACCCGTAACGGTGCTTTTCACCTCAACAAGAACAACTACATGGTCACGGCAAATGATGAATATTTGCTGGGCTATCAGGTTGATCCAGCGAGCGGCGATGTCACCTCGTATGAACCACAACCTATTAACATTCCGGCGGAATTTGGCAAGCCAAAACAGACGGCAAATGTAACGGTTGGAGTGAACTTGCCAGCAAGTGGTGCGCTTAAAGATCCTCTCGCGTTTAACTTTGAGGATCCTGATACTTATAACCGTTCAACGTCTTCAACCATTTATGACTCAATGGGTCAGTCGTACAAACTGACGACTTACTACCTGAAAGATCAGACTCAACCAAATACTTGGCAAACCTACTACACGGTAACGGATAGCCAAGGAGAGAAGCCAGTCAACATCACTGGTGGTGATGCAACTAACGCAACGGGTCATGTTGGGCACACGATTAAGTTCAACAATGATGGTACGCTTGCCAGCTTAAACAATGGGCAGCCGATTGTGACTGACCAACTCGGTGCGGGCGTTAACCCAATTGACATGAATGGTGGCGATCCGACGCAAGTACTGAACTTTGACCTCAACTCTTCCACCCAGTTTGCCGCTCCGTTTGAGCTGACGAAGTTTGACGAAGATGGCGCGACAACGGGCTTCTTAACCAAAGTGGACTTTGATGAAAGTGGCAGTATCTACGGCACTTATTCAAATGGTGAGAGTGTCACTTTAGGTCGAGTGGCGTTAGTTTCGTGTACCGAATGAGCAAGGTTTGGACAAAAAAGGCGGCACTCAGTGGAACTCTACCAACAACTCTGGGGATAAAATCTGGGGTGAATCGAACAAAGGTTCATTTGGTACCGTTTCTAGTGGCTCTTTGGAGCAGTCCAACATCGATATGACGCAAGAATTGGTGGATCTGATTTCAGCTCAGCGTAACTTCCAAGCAAACTCACGTGCGCTTGAAGTGCACAACCAGTTGCAACAGAATATCTTGCAGATCCGTTAATCGTTTTATTCATGACATTCATCTGGTGCTTAACCTGGACGACCTCACCCAGGTTAAGCCTTGTTTCTTCTCTGCCCTTTAACCATCATCAGGATTGCCTCTTGCTTGCCGCCCGGCATGCCGTTGAGTAATTTTCCGACCCATGTGTTTGCCTCTTGCTTACATTTCTAATGCATCCATTTGATATTTAAATAAAAAATAAACTGGCATGATGATTGCTTTTCTGATCCTAGAATTCGATTTCAGGAGCAGATTATGGATCGTGCACTCTTTCTAGCCATGAGCGGCGCTAAACAAAATATGCAAGCGTTGCAACTGCGTGCCAATAACCTAGCAAACGTCAGTACCACTGGCTTTCGAGCCGATTTGGCACAAGCTCGGTCAATGCAAGCGTATGGCGAAGGCTTACCGACTCGTGTATTTAGCATGACGGAGCGTCCAGGACATAATTTTGCTCAGGGCAGTGTGATCACCACAGGTCGTGATATGGACATTACTGTTGAAGGTGATGGCTGGATTGCGGTCATGGACAAAATTGGCAAAGAGGGGTTGACCCGCAACGGCAATCTGAAAGTGGATCAAAATGGTTTACTGACCAATGCTAACGGACATCTGGTGCTTGGCGAAGGCGGTGCACCGATCACGATTCCTTTACCAATCAGTAAGATAGAAATTGGCAGAGATGGCACCATTTCTATCTTGCCGCAAGGTGCACCGGCCGAAGAAATGGAACAGATCGACCGTGTGAAGCTTGTCAAAACTGACAACAGCACGCTGTTTAAAGATACCAACGGACTGTTCCGTCACAAAGATCCCAATCAAGCGTACGACGCCGATGCCACCGTACAGATTATGACTGGTGCGATTGAAGGTAGCAACGTGAATGCCGTCGGCGAGATGACCGCGCTGATTGACCTGCAAAGACAATTTGAAATGCAGGTGAAAATGATGAGCACGGCAGAAGAGCTGGACAAAGCGTCCGATTCACTGCTTCGTATGAGCTAACAGAGTAAGGGTTAAATTATGCATCCGGCACTATGGGTCAGTAAGACAGGGCTCGACGCTCAGCAAACCAACATTGCAACCATTTCAAACAACCTGGCTAACGCCTCAACCATCGGTTTTAAAAAGAGTCGTGCGGTGTTTGAAGATCTGTTCTATCAAAACATCAATCAGCCTGGTGGCCAATCGTCACAAAATACGGAACTGCCAAGCGGCCTAATGCTTGGTGCGGGTTCGAAAGTGGTGGCAACGCAAAAAGTGCACACCCACGGCAATGCGCAAACGACGACCAACGCACTGGATTTGATGGTGGAAGGGGATGGCTTTTTCCAAATTACCATGCCCGACGGCAATATTGGTTATACCCGCAATGGCCAGTTCACTCTTAATGGTGAAGGGGTGGTGGTGACTTCCGGATCCGGTTACCCGCTTGAACCAGAAATTGTCATTCCTGAAGATGCCATCTCAATTACCGTCGGTACCGATGGTGAAGTGTCAGTTTCGAGTCCGTGGTCAGCAAAATAACCAGGTGGTTGGGCAGATTACCATCACCGACTTTGTCAACCCGGGCGGTTTAGAGCCGATTGGTCAGAACCTTTACTTACCTACAGGCGCAAGTGGTGATCCACAGCAAGGGGTTCCGGGTCTCGATGGGCTTGGCGAAGTGCGTCAGTCAATGCTGGAAACCTCGAACGTTAATGTGACGGAAGAGCTGGTGAATATGATCGAAGCACAACGCGTCTACGAGATGAACTCAAAAGTGATCTCGTCAGTCGACAAGATGATGAGCTTTGTTAACCAGCAGTTGTAAATGTGGTTAGTTTGAGATGAAAAGGGGTATTGCTATGAAACGCTTAAGTCTGATTGCGCTGGTGGCCATAATGAGCGGTTGTACGATGTTAGAACCGATCGAAACCAGCGAAGTGAGCCAAGCCACGACCGTCGTGGATGCGGTTGAAGGTGACAAATCGAAAGACGAAAGCACAGGCATTGTTGATACCTTGCGTGGTCGTAGCGATCCGGTCGCTGGCGACCCGGCTTGGGCACCCATCCATCCAAATCAAAAGCCCGAGCATTACGCTGCGGCTACGGGTTCCCTGTTTAGCGTCGATCACATCTCCGACCTGTATGATGATTCCAAACCGCGTGGTCTAGGCGATATTATTACCGTGTTGTTAGATGAAACCACCAATGCGTCGAAAAGTGCCAATGCCGGATTATCCAAAAGTAATGATGCGAGCATGGATCCTTTGCAAGTGGGGGGAGAAGAGCTGAAAATAGGTGGAAAATACAATTTTTCCTATAACTTGAGCAACGCCAACAGTTTTACTGGTGACGCCTCTGCCAAGCAGAGTAACAGCATCAGCGGCTCAATCACGGTCGAAGTGATTGAAGTACTGGCAAACGGCAATCTTGTTATTCGCGGCGAGAAGTGGCTAACCCTCAATACCGGTGACGAGTACATTCGTCTTAGCGGTACCATTCGTCCCGACGATATCGATTTTGACAACACAATTGCGTCAAACCGCGTCTCTAACGCAAGAATTCAATACTCTGGGACTGGAACTCAGCAAGATATGCAGCAGCCTGGATTCTTGGCACGATTCTTTAATGTCTCTCTTTAAGTGGCAAACCAGTGGCAATTGAACATGGTCACTGGTTGAGAGAGGAAGGTAAGTTAAGATGAAAAAATTCACCCTGATACTAATGAGTCTGTTAATGACGGTGACTTCGGCTCAAGCGGCGCGCATCAAAGATGTTTCCCAAGTCGCGGGGGTAAGAAGTAACCAACTAGTGGGCTATGGCCTAGTATCTGGCTTGCCGGGCACTGGGGAATCGACACCGTTTACCGAACAGAGCTTTAACGCCATGTTGCAAAACTTCGGCATTCAATTGCCTGCGGGCACCAAGCCGAAGATCAAAAACGTTGCCGCCGTGATGGTAACCGCGGAATTGCCACCTTTCTCTAAACCCGGGCAACAAATCGACATTACCGTCTCATCGATCGGCAGTGCGAAAAGCCTGCGCGGCGGCACCTTGCTGCAAACCTTCCTCAAAGGTCTCGATGGGCAAGTTTATGCCGTTGCACAAGGCAATTTAGTGGTGAGCGGTTTTAGTGCTACTGGGGCTGATGGTTCGAAAATTGTCGGTAATAACCCAACAGTCGGGATTATTTCCAACGGCGCGATGGTTGAGCGTGAAGTACCTACGCCGTTTGGTCGTGGTGACTTTATCACCTTTAACCTGCTTGAATCCGATTTCACCACCGCACAGCGTATGGCCGATGCGGTCAATAATTTCCTAGGCCCTCAAATGGCTTCTGCCGTTGACGCAATGTCAGTACGCGTTAGAGCACCACGTGACATCAGTCAGCGCGTTGCTTTTCTTTCTGCGATTGAAAACTTAGAGTTTGACCCAGCCGATGGTGCAGCAAAAATTATTGTCAACTCGCGTACGGGTACCATTGTGGTCGGCAAACATGTGCGTTTGAAGTCAGCGGCAGTGACGCACGGCGGCATGACGGTCGCCATCAAAGAGAATCTCAGTGTGAGCCAGCCGAACTCATTTGGTGGTGGTAACACTGTGGTAGTACCTAATTCCGATATCTCAGTAACGGAAAAGGAGGGCAAAATGTTCAAGTTTGAACCGGGGTTGACATTGGACGACTTAGTACGTGCGGTCAATCAGGTCGGCGCTGCTCCTTCGGATCTGATGGCGATTTTGCAAGCGCTCAAGCAAGCAGGTGCGATTGAAGGACAACTGATCATCATCTGATGGTTCGGAGAGGCAAGCATGATCAACAACGCAAATGACATCGGTTTTATTCACGACATCAGCAGCTTAGATAAGCTACGCCAACAAGCAGTTGGTGGTGATGAGGCGCATGAACAGGAAGCGCTGAAAGCGGCGGCCAAACAGTTTGAATCGATTTTCACCTCAATGCTGTTTAAATCGATGCGCGATGCTAATGCGGGCTTTGAATCGGATCTGATGAATAGCCAAAACGAGCAGTTCTATCGTCAGATGCTGGATGAGCAGATGGCCAGCGAACTGAGTTCATCTGGATCATTGGGTTTAGCGGACATGATTGTTGCCCAGCTTAGCGCGAACAAAGGCGTAGATAAAAATGAGCTAGCGATGCGAGAAGCCGGCAAAGAAGCGCCATTGAGAATGCCTGTCAATACCAGTAAAGCGCGTGAGATTGAGCAACGCTTAATCGAATCGGGTGAACTGAGTCGCAAAGAGACGGCTCGCTTTGACTCACCAGAGTCGTTCGTTCAGTCGATGCGTCCTTATGCTGAGCGTGCCGCCAAAACCTTGGGTGTCGAACCTAGTTTACTGTTAGCTCAAGCGGCGCTAGAAACGGGATGGGGACAGAAGGTTGTGAAAAATGCCCGCAACAGCAGTAATAACCTGTTTAACATCAAGGCGGATCGCAGTTGGCAAGGTGAACAAGTGCGCACGCAAACACTCGAATTCCATGACAATACGCCAGTGAAAGAGACCGCGTCCTTCCGCGCTTATAACTCGTTTGCAGACAGCTTCAACGATTATGTGGCATTCCTCAATCAAAACCCTCGTTATCAAGTGGCTTTGCAGCATAATGGCGACTCTGAAGCGTTTATCCGTGGTATTCACCAAGCTGGATACGCCACCGATCCTGATTACGCTGAGAAGGTACTCAGCGTAAAAGAACGGATAGAAAACATGTAAACTCCACGCGAGGGCCTGAGTAAAATCAGGCCCTTATTCTTTGTGCAAACAGCGCTTTCCTCTGTTGGCATATCTTTTGCTTTATTGTGTTCAGGTACTCAGTTTTTACTGATTTGATTGAGTTTTTGGGGGCACGTATGGCGTCGGATCTTCTGAATGTAGGTACTCAGAGTGTACTTACGGCTCAGAGACAGTTAAACACCACCGGTCATAACATTTCTAATGTCAATACAGAAGGTTATAGCCGTCAGTCTGTGGTTCAGGCGACCAACGACCCACGTCAATTTGGCGGTTCTACGTTTGGTATGGGCGTGCATGTGGAAAATGTTCGCCGCTCATGGGACCAATTTGCCGTCAATGAACTGAATCTCTCTGCCACTAATTATGCCAACAAGAGCGATGTCGAAGCCAACCTAGAGATGCTCTCCGGTATGCTCTCTTCTGTGGCGTCGAAGAAAATTCCAGAAAACCTTAATGAATGGTTTGATGCCCTAAAAACGTTGGCAGACAGCCCAAACGACATTGGTGCGCGTAAAGTGTTGCTTGAAAAGGCGCGAATTATTGCCGAAACGGTAAACGGTTTTCACGAAACGGTTCGACAGCAGTATGACGTGACCAACAAAAAGTTGGATATGGGCATCGAACGCATCAACCAGATCGCGGTGGAAATTCGTGACATTCATCGCTTAATGATGCGCACCCCGGGGCAGCACAATGACTTGATGGACCAGCATGAAAAGTTGGTTAAAGAGCTGTCTGAGTACACCAAAGTCACCGTTACGCCACGCTCAAATGCGGAAGGTTTCAATATTCATATCGGTAACGGCCACACTTTGGTCTCGGGCACGGAAGCAAGTCAACTTAAGATGATTGGCGGCTACCCAGACGTTCATCAACGCCGTCTCGCCATCTACGAAGGGAATTCACTAAAACCGATTAAAAGTGTTGCCTTAGACGGCAAACTCGGCGCCATGCTGGATATGCGTGACAATCAGATCCCCCATGTTATGGATGAAATGGGCAGAATGGCGGCGGCATTTTCGAATGAAGTTAACCTGTTACAAAAGCAAGGTCTGGATCTACGCGGCAACATTGGTGGGTTGATTTTTACCGATGTCAACTCGGAGTTAATTGCCAAATCGCGCGCGGTGGCTGCGCCGGATTCAACGGCTGAAGTTGCCGTCTTCATCAATGACATTGCCGCCTTACAGGGCGGCGAGTATGCCCTGCGCTATGATGGCAGTAACTACACCGTGACCAAACCGTCTGGTGAAACCGTTACGGTTTCACTCGATTCTGCTAAGTCCGCTTTCTATCTGGACGGCATGCGGGTTGAAGTGCGCAACGAACCGAAATCAGGTGAAAAGATCCTCTTGCGCCCGACGCGCAATTCAGCGGCACAGATGAAGGTGCAAACCAATGATGCCAATGCCATTGCCGCGCAGAGCTACGAAGCGTCCACCACTTTTGCCCAAGGTACCGCCCAGTTCAATATTTTGGCTGCGGGTGACTTGCGTGAATTTGAAGTGATTGTATCGCCTAAAGGCGACCAGTTTGCAGTGATTGACACCAAAGGTAACGTGGTGCGCAGCCCTGCGCCTTATCCACCAAAAGGGCCAATTTCTGTAGTGCTGCCTTCGAACCATCCTAGCTACAAAGACGGCAAGGAGACGGTGTTTGAGTTGACCACCGGTGCGCTGGCAAACGATAAGTTCACGGCAAACCTTGTCCCCTCGGATGGTGATAACGGCAATTTGCGAAAAATGCAGCAAATTCAGTTGGATAAAAAAATGGACGGCAATAAGTCGACCATTTTGGATGTGTATCACAACCTCAATACCAACGTTGGATTACGCAACTCAACGGCAACGCGCCTCGCGAACATCGCCCAGCATGAGAATGAAGCGGCGCAAGAGAGAGTGGCGGCGATTTCTGGGGTCAACTTGGATGAAGAAGCGTCCAACATGATGCGTTTTCAGCAAGCCTACATGGCGTCGTCCCGCATCATGCAGGCCGCCAACGATACCTTTAACACCATTTTGCAATTGCGATAGAGAGGAGACGGTAGATGATTTCACGTATTGCCAGCTTCCATAACTATCAGTCCGTTCAGAATGACTTGCGCCGAATGGAAAATAAAATCCATCACAATCAAGCGCAACTGGCTTCGGGCAAAAAGTTGCTCTCGCCGAGCGATGATCCGCTGGCGACGCACTACATCCAAAACATTGGCCAGCAGGCTGAGCAACTAAAACAGTATTTAGACGCGATTGTGCTGGTGCGCAACCGCCTAGAACAGCATGAAGTGAATGTTTCAAACCAAGAGCAGTTTGCCGATGAAGCCAAACGCACGGTAATGGAAATGATTAACGGTGCTTTATCGCCGGAAGATCGAATGGCCAAAAAACGTGAAATAGAGGAACTGGCAAACAATTTCCTCTATCTGGCAAACGCACAGGATGAATCCGGCAATTACACCTTTGCCGGAACCAAATCGAAGACCCAGCCTTTTTTCCGCGATTACGATGGCAGCGTCACCTATTCCGGTGACGACTATCAGCGCAAAATGCGTATTTCGGCCAGTTTAGAAATGGCGATGAACGATCCGGGCAGCAAGTTGTTTATGGATATCCCGAACCCATTTGGTGATTACGAACCCGAATACCAGCTACAAAATGCCTCTGAACTGCTACTCGATAAAGCGGTTAATGAGGACTATTTCGACAAGTCGACTTATCGTGTCACTTTTGTTGATATGAGTAATGGCAAATGGGGCTATCAATTGGAGAAAGATGGCAGTGTGGTGGCCGCCGATGAGTTTAACGCCAGCACTGGGATCAAATACAACGATTTGACGATTGATTTGCGTGGGCAAATCAAACGGGGAGATGTGATCGAGCTTAAGCCGCGTGAACATTTCTCGATTTTCGACAGTTTTAAAAATGCTGCGAAGTATTCCGACGCCCCAGTCTCGGATGCCAACGCGACAGCGAAGTTGCATCAGGTGACTGAGGAGTTTCATGCGGCTTTTATCCATTTAAACAAAGCCCGTACTGATATTGGTGCGCGCCTCAGTACCTTGGATATCCAAGAGCAGCAGCATGAAGACTTCAATTTATCTCTGAGCAAAGCTAAGAGTAACTTTGAAGATTTGGACTACTCCAAAGCAATTATTGAGTTCAATGAGAATTCCAGAGCATTGCAAGCTTCGCAGCTCGCGTTTGGTAAAACCAAAGATCTGACTCTGTTTAACTACTTATAAATGTTCAATATAAGTGGTGGCTGATTCGTTTTGCCGCCTCGATTGATGCCTTATGTGCCAAGCCTTAAGCGCGGATAGAGATGGAATAAGATTGCCGCTTTGAAGTTCGCCTTTAAAAACGGCAAAGCGGCAAGGTGGCAAACCTGAATGGCAACACCGAGATAAGTGCCAAAGGACAAAGGTTGTCTTGATTTTATTTGTTTAACTATTTGTTTTAAATGAATTTAAAAAATAAGATGGCGATGTGAAAAAATTGGCACACAAATTGAATTAGATAATTCAGAGTGGATTTACCTGGTTCTAAAAGCTGCCCAAGGCAGTTTTGGCAAGTAATTACGGTCAGTGCTTTTCCAAATGAGAGTAAAGCTGGCCGCTTCGCAGGAGCTTGCGAACTCAGAAGGAGAGCAAAATGGCTGTAACAGTAAGTACTAACGTTTCCGCGATGACCGCCCAACGTTACTTAAACAAAGCGACAGATGAGTTGAACACCTCAATGGAACGTTTGTCATCTGGTCACAAAATTAACAGTGCCAAAGACGACGCAGCCGGTCTGCAAATCTCTAACCGTTTAACGGCTCAGTCGCGAGGTTTGGATGTGGCGATGCGCAACGCGAACGATGGTATTTCGATTGCGCAGACTGCAGAAGGGGCAATGAACGAGGTTACCTCGGTATTGCAACGTATGCGTGATTTGTCCATCCAGTCGGCTAACGGCACCAATACGCAAGCAGAGCGTCAGGCGATTAACGAAGAAGCCAATGCCCTGCAAGACGAGATTAACCGTATTGCAGAAACGACCTCTTTTGGTGGCCGACGTCTGCTCAATGGTTCCTTTGGTGATGCGTCCTTCCAAATTGGCTCTAACTCCGGTGAAGCCATGATTATGGGGCTGACCAGTGTTCGCGCTGATGATTTCCGTATGGGTGGAACTACTTTCCAATCGGAAAATGGCAAAGACCGCAATTGGAGTGTCAGTGCCGACAAAGCGGATTTGAAAATTGTTTTGCCGATGATGGGCGAAGATGAAGATGGCGATGTAGATGATCTAGAAATCAATATTATGGCCAAAGCAGGTGATGACATTGAAGAACTTGCAACCTACATCAACGGCCAGTCGGATCTGATTAACGCATCAGTGAGTGAAGATGGCAAACTGCAAATCTTCGTCGCAGAGCCGAACGTGAAAGGTGAAGTCTCTATTTCTGGTGGCCTAGCTAGTGAACTTGGTCTCAGTGATGAGCCGTTTAAAACCACGGTGCAAGATGTGGATTTGCGCACCGTACAGGGTTCACAAAATGCCATCAGTGTGATTGATGCCGCGCTAAAATACGTCGACTCGCAGCGTGCGGATCTTGGTGCGAAGCAAAACCGTCTCAACCATAGCATTAACAACCTCGCAAATGTGCAGGAAAACGTTGATGCTTCGAACAGTCGAATTAAAGATACCGATTTTGCGAAGGAAACAACGCAAATGACGAAAGCACAAATATTGCAACAGGCAGGTACTTCAATACTTGCTCAAGCAAAACAGTTGCCAAACTCTGCAATGTCACTATTGCAGGGCTAACGGAAGTCCTGTACCAGCTATGGCTCAGACGTGCGCTTATGGTACAGGATGACGTGGCAAACAACTTTACATTGAATGAAAGGCTCTCTCATCTCTCACCTGCCTGACATTATTGATGTGAAGTTGTCCGGTGTGCCGGAAATGTGTTCATTTCTCTTGATCTCCACATTGGCTCTGGCTACCAACCTAGCCCCGGTTTCTCTCAAAGGAATGGGGCTTTTTCTTTTTCTCAATTTCTCTCTAACGAATATTCTTTGGCATCTCTGCCGACATTTATCCTCTTTAGCGCAATTTTCCAACAAGCTGCCGATAAGTGGCAAAAAATCACCGTTAACGCCGATAATGCTTACCTATCTCTATTCTCGCCATTCGACATCTTTAAACAAAACTTGAGCGCCAAAGCGCAAGTTTTACTCAGATTTATTAATCCGATCTCCATTTATTATTTTTTTTAATATTTTGCTAAAGCTTCGGCGTTTTACGTCGTTAATAAAAGTAACTTTGAGAGAACTACTTGGTTTTCCGAGACGTCGGAAACCGTAACATCGGAAAATCAATTGGAGAATTCATCATGGCAGTGAATGTAAATACCAACGTAGCAGCAATGACAGCACAACGTTACCTAAACGGCGCAAACAGCGCGCAACAAACGTCAATGGAACGTCTGTCTTCAGGTTTTAAAATCAACAGCGCGAAAGATGACGCAGCGGGTCTGCAAATCTCGAACCGTTTGAACGTACAAAGCCGTGGTTTGGATGTGGCGGTACGTAACGCCAACGATGGTATCTCCATCGCGCAAACCGCCGAAGGTGCGATGAACGAAACCACCAATATCCTGCAACGTATGCGTGACTTGTCTTTGCAATCGGCTAACGGCTCAAACTCCAAAGCAGAGCGCGTGGCGATTCAAGAAGAAGTGACGGCGCTTAACGACGAGCTGAACCGTATCGCAGAAACCACATCATTCGGTGGTAACAAACTGCTTAACGGCACTTACGGTACCAAATCAATGCAGATTGGTGCGGACAACGGTGAAGCGGTCATGCTGTCTCTAAAAGATATGCGTTCAGATAACCAGATGATGGGTGGTGTTAGTTATCAAGCAGAAGAAGGGAAAGACAAAAACTGGACCGTTTCTGCGGGTGACAACGACTTGACCATCTCTCTGACCGACACGTTTGGCAACGAGCAAGAGATCAACATCAACGCCAAAGCGGGTGATGATATCGAAGAGCTGGCTACCTACATCAATGGTCAAACCGACCTGCTGAAAGCCTCAGTCGGTGAAGGCGGCAAACTGCAAATTTTCGCAGGCACCAACAAAGTTGATGGCGAGATCTCTTTCTCCGGTGGTCTAGCGGGAGAGCTAGGTATCGGTGAAGGCAAAAAAGTGACGGTAGACACCATTGACGTGACCAGCGTGCAAGGTGCGCAAGAGTCGGTAGCGATTCTCGATGCTGCGCTGAAATACGTGGATAGTCACCGCGCAGAGCTGGGTGCGTTCCAGAACCGTTTCAACCACGCAATCAGCAACTTGGACAACATCAATGAGAAACGTGAACGCGTCGAAGAGCCGTATCAAAGATACCGACTTCGCGAAAGAGACGACTCAATTGACCAAAACACAAATTCTGTCGCAAGCATCCAGTTCGATTCTTGCTCAGGCGAAACAAGCGCCAAACTCAGCGCTCAGCCTACTGGGTTAACGGAGATTGAGAAAAAGCTAAGTAGTTACTTAGCTTTTTTTCCTTAACTAGCAACAATTTCGACATGACGTATATGTCTGGTTTAGCACAAGACGAAAGGAGAGGGATATCGCATAAATGGTTTCAATAAATACCAACGTGTCTGCGATGGTCGCCCAGCGATATCTGGGTAACGCGGCAAGCGAGGTGGCTGAAACCCAAAAAAATCTGAGTTCCGGATCAAGAATCAATAGTGCAAGTGATGATGCTGCAGGCATGCAAATCGCCAATACCTTACATGTACAACTGCGAGGTTTGGATATGGCACTGACCAATGCAAATAATGCCTACTCAGTGGCACAAACCGCTGAAGGGGCATTGCAGGAAAGTAGTGCGATACTGCAGAGATTACGATCGCTCTCTTTGCAATCCGCTAACGGCTCGAATACCGACGATGATCGTCAGAGTATGCAGCAGGAAACGGTGATGCTAAAAGATGAACTGGATAGAATCGCTAGAACCACTACTTTTGCTGGTGCTGAGTTGTTTAACGGCAAATTTGGTTCTAAAAGTTTTCATCTTGGTGCGAATGCAAACTCCATCTCACTGACATTAAATAATATGCGTACCCAGACTCCTGAAATGGGCGGGCGTCACTATCTGGCAGATGTGAGTCTCCCCCCTGATTGGCAAGTCGCAAAAGATTCTCGGCAACTCAATTTTACTTATCAGGATGCGGGTGATGAGGAGCAAAAGATACAGCTTTCCTTAAAGCCCGGAGATAATCTTGAAGAAGTTGCGACTTATATCAACGCACATCAAGATGTCGTGAACTCATCGGTAACCGAAGATGGCAGATTGCAGTTTTATGTATCAAATCGCGATGCGCCAGATGGAGTAGAGATAAGCGGCAGTTTTAACAGTGAGGTAGATATTGAGGAGCATCACGAGATTACTCTCGATGATCTTGATATCAGTACAGTGGGTAACGCTCAACTTGCAGTCGCCGTGTTAGATAGTGCAATTAAATACGTTGATTCTCATCGGAGTGAAATTGGTGGTTTTCAGAACCGAGTATCAGGAACAATGGACAACTTGCAAAATATCCATCGTAATGTCACTGCATCAAGAGGAAGGATAGCGGACGCCGACTTTGCTAGAGAGTCAACTGCTTTAGTAAAATCTCAGTTCCGTCAGCAAGCCACCTCCGCCTTATTGGCTCAGGCCAAGCAATCACCAAGCAGTGCGATAGGGTTACTGGCATAAACAAAAAAACGCTGCAATGTGCAGCGTTTTTTATGTTCAGTTCTAAGTAAAATAATTACTTAGTTACGCGCAGTACAGGCGTTTCACCGACAACCACTGAACCAGAAAGTTTGTTCAACTCTTTGATTTCATCCATGTTAGAGATAACAACAGGAGTCAGAGTCGATTTTGCTTTCTCCTCAAGAAGCGCAAGATCGAACTCAATCACAGTGTCACCTGCTTTTACCGTTTGACCTTCTTCTGCGATACGCTTGAAGCCTTCACCTTTTAGCTCAACGGTATCAATACCAAAGTGAACGAAAAGCTCAACACCCTCGTCAGACTCGATAGAGAATGCGTGGTTTGTTTCGAAGATCTTACCGATAGTACCGTTTACAGGAGCAACCATCTTGTTGCCTGCTGGTTTGATAGCGATACCATCGCCTACGATTTTCTCAGCAAAAACAACATCTGGCACATCTTCAATGTTTACGATTTCACCAGACAAAGGTGCGATGATCTCGATTGCGCCAGCATCAGCGCTGTCATCAGATACAAGCTTCTTAAGTTTATCAAACAGACCCATTGTGTCATGCTCCTAAGGTTTAGTTTTATTCTGTCGAATTATAGTATACCAATCCGAGTTGTTAGACGACTTTTTTTAGTCGCCTAACGTATTCTATAAACTCGAATTTTGGCTGCAGATTACTTCGCGTGCACTGCGATGAATTTTTCTACACACGCTTCAATTTCTGCTGCGGTTGGCAAGGCTAGTGCTTCTTCGGCCATTGCTTTGACTGCTGCAAAATTTGCGTTGCGGATTACTTTCTTCACTTTCGGAATTGAGATACCGCTCATAGAGAACTCATCTAGCCCCATACCTAATAGTAGTAGAGTTGCGCGTTCATCACCCGCTAATTCGCCACACATGCCAGTCCATTTGCCTTCAGCATGAGATGCATCAATAACTTGTTTGATAACAGTCAGCACTGCTGGTGAAAGTGGGTTGTAAAGATGAGAGATCATCTCATTACCACGGTCAACTGCGAGTGTGTACTGGGTCAGATCGTTGGTGCCGATTGAGAAGAATGACACTTCTTTGGCTAGGTGGTGTGCAATCGCTGCGGCTGCTGGCGTCTCAACCATAACACCGATTTCGATGTTCTCGTCAAAAGCCAAACCTTCAGTACGCAGTTCTGCTTTGTACTCTTCGATCGCTTCTTTCAGCGCGCGAATTTCTTCAACAGAGATGATCATTGGGAACATGATACGCAGCTTACCGTGTGCCGATGCACGCAGAATACCACGCAACTGGTCACGTAGAATTTCACGACGATCCAAGCTGATACGTACCGCGCGCCAGCCAAGGAACGGGTTCATCTCTTTAGGTAGGTCCATATACGGCAGATCTTTGTCGCCACCGATATCCATAGTACGGATAATCACCGCTTGACCTTCCATTGCTTGCGCAACTTCTTTGTACGCTTGATACTGCTCTTCTTCAGTCGGCAGTGCGTCGCGGTCCATGAACAAAAACTCGGTACGATAGAGACCAACACCTTCACCGCCATTGCGGATGATGCCGTCACAGTCTTTCACTGTACCGATATTGCCGCATACTTCTACACGATGGCCGTCTAGAGTTTCAGCATGTAGATCTTTCAGTTTCGCCAGCTCTTCTTTCTCAGCCAAGAACGCCGCTTTGACCGCTTTGGCTTCTTCAAGCTCGTCGTCAGTTGGATTAACAATGATCTTGTTGTTCATTGCATCGAGAATCAGCATGTCGCCGTTTTTCACTTGCGCAGTGATGTTGTTGGTACCAACGATCGCAGGCAATTCAAGAGAGCGAGCCATGATGGATGTGTGGGAGGTACGACCACCAATATCACAAGCAAAACCCAACACGTAGTTTAGGTTGATTTGTGCCGTTTCAGACGGTGTTAGGTCGTAAGCCACCAGAATAACTTCTTCATTGATGTCACTCAGTGACACAATGTTGATGCCTAGGGCGTTTTTAACGAAACGAGAACCGATATCGCGGATATCCGTGGCACGTTCTTTCAGGTACTCATCATCAAGAGACTCAAGCGCCATTGCCTGTTCCTCGATAACGGTATGAATTGCGTTATCTGCCGTCATCTTGTCATTCTTAATGAGCGCTAGGATCTCTTCTTCTAGCTCTTCATCTTCAAGAAGCATGATGTGACCTTCGAAGATCGCTTCCTTCTCTTCACCAAACGTTTCCAACGCTTTCTGCTTGATGGTTTCTAGCTGAGCAGAAGATTTAGAACGGGCATCGTAGAAACGCTTAATTTCAGCGTCTACTTGCTCTGCGGTGATAGTGTTAGTGTTTAGGACAATTTCATCTTCTTGAAGTAGTAGTGCTTTACCAATTGCAATACCAGGAGATGCCAGGATGCCTGAAATCATAGCCTTACCTTAAGTTGGTCAAACGTAAACGGGAATGTGTGACTAAATCGCTAACGAAAACTGTAGCTGACTAATCGGGTTTTATCTTCAAACAAAGCCATTTAGTTGGCTAAATGGCTTTGTTGAGGAAAATAGGATTAGTGAAGTTGATCCATAAGAGCAACTAGGTGGTCAACTGCTTGTTTAGCCTGTGGGCCTTCAGCAGAAATAGTAACTACAGTGCCTTTCACAAGGCCAAGAGTTTGCAGTTTGAACAGACTTTTGGCGCTTGCGCTTTTGCCGTTAGAAGTCACAGTGATATCCGCATCGAAAGCTTTTGCTTCTTTTACGAACTGCGCAGCTGGACGAGTGTGAAGACCGTTTTCTGCTGTGATTTCTACTTGCTTCTCGTACATGTGATATACCCCAATTGATTGTATTTTTGTTGATTGTGACAAGTTTTAAGCTTAACTGCTTTATTCAATACCCGCTAGCAACGGGATACGGTAAGCATGTTGAAGCTGACGCGAGTCAAAATTTTTTGCAACTCGTAACCTAAAAGGTTACATCGTTGTTATAAATTATTTTGAAGCTTAAAATAAAACATCCCGATATTACCAAAGGTGAGGCAGGGATCAACAAAAAAGCCCCTGAATGGGGCTTTTTTAAACGAAAAATTGATTTGGATTCGTATTACTGCTGGTTCTCTTTCTCGGTGAAAATCCCTGCAAAAAGTGCTGTGCTCAAATAGCGTTCACCTGAACTTGGTAGCACAGTTACAATGGTTTTTCCTTCAAATTCAGGTAGTTCAGCAAGACGGTTTGCCGCAACCACAGCGGCGCCTGATGAAATACCCGCCAAAATGCCTTCCTCTTCCATCAGACGACGAGCCATCTCAATCGCTTCGTCGGATGTAACGGTTTCGACGCGGTCAATCATCTCTAAATCTAGGTTGCCAGGAATGAAACCTGCGCCGATACCTTGAATTTTGTGTGGCGCTGGTTTGATCTCTTCACCCGCAAGCGCTTGGCTAATGACAGGAGATTCCGCTGGCTCAACGGCAACAGAGGTGATGGCTTTGCCTTTCTCGCCTTTGATGTAGCGGCTAGTGCCCGTTAACGTACCGCCAGTACCTACACCAGCAACGAATACGTCTACCTGGCCATCGGTCGCTTCCCAAATTTCAGGACCTGTCGTTTTTTCGTGGATTTGTGGGTTGGCTGGGTTATTAAATTGTTGGAGTAGCAGATACTTTTCTGGATTGCTGGCTACGATCTCTTCAGCTCTGGCGATTGCCCCTTTCATGCCTTTCGCCGCTTCAGTCAGTTCGAGATTTGCCCCCAGCGCTTTGAGAAGTTTGCGACGCTCAAGGCTCATTGATTCTGGCATGGTCAGCGTTAATTTGTAGCCACGAGCAGCGGCGACGAATGCCAACGCAACACCGGTGTTTCCGCTGGTTGGCTCGACGAGTTCTACACCAGGTTTAAGCGTTCCTGCCTTCTCGGCTTCCCAAATCATATTTGCACCGATTCGGCATTTCACGCTGAAACTTGGGTTGCGCGATTCAATCTTGGCTAACACTTTGCCTTTACTGACTTTGTTCAAACGAACGAGAGGAGTATTGCCGATGGTCAGAGAGTTGTCTTCGTAGATTTTGCTCATGGTGATGTTCCTTCATTACACGTTTAGTGAATATGGCAAAAGAATATGCTGGTTATAAACAACGGAAAAGGATTAAAAAGTTATATCTTATGAGGGCGGGCGCTGTTGGAACGAAATATTGCCAGACGAGGCAAACTCACTCATCTGGCACAAGATCAACGCTTAAACTCATTCACCCACATGGCCGTTGCGCCGCATACAGCTATGGGCATGACGAAGAGGTTCAAAATCGGGATAGAAGTGAATATCGAAACCACCGCACCAAAGGTGTAGGCTTTGGTTTGATTTTGTTTCAAAGTGTTTCTCATGTCGTTGAAAGGCACTTTGTGATTATCAAACGGATAGTCACAATATTGAATGGCAAGCATCCAAGCTGTGAAGATAAACCATAGCACTGGGCCGAGCGTTTGCCCGAGTGCAGGGATCAGCAGCAGGATAAATAAACCAATCACTTTCGGTAGAACATAAAGAAGCTTACGCCACTCACGGGCGAGTGCGCGAGGAACGTCTTTGAGCACCGCCGTTATACCCTCGTCATTAACCTTTTGACCTGTGAGTGCCTCCTCCACCTTTTCGGCCAATAAACCATTAAATGGTGCGGCGATAAAATTCGCTAAGGTGCTAAAGAAATAGGAAAACGTTGCAATGATGGTAAGCGCCAATAAAGGCCACAACACGTAACTTAGCCAAGACAAAAACTCGGGCAGTTGACCAACCCAGTTGTCAATCCAACCATTTAGGTGTGAGAAGAGATAGTAAAGCGCACCGCCAACCAGCAGCAGATTCGCTAGCAGTGGCAAAATAATGAAGCGTCGGATACGTGGAGCAAAGGCCAGCTCGAGGCCGTAGAAAAAATAGCCAAACCCACTGCGTTGATTATACTCAGTATTCATCTCGTTGTTCTGCAAAAGAAATAGAACGTTTATTGTACTCATCTGGTGAGAGAAAAAAAGCGTGGAAGAAATCACACCAATTACGGAACTTATGACATTAATTTGTTCTAACTCTCTTGTTATCTTTGGTAAAGTAACACGATAATGATGTTTTAACTGACCCGCAGAGACCTTTCAAAGTTTTGTCACTGGTGTGTCTTGGGGAATATGAGAGTAAAAAATGCAGGAATTGCGATTCGTACTCATTGTTGTCGGTGCTCTGGCAATTGCAGCGTTGCTGTTTCACGGATTATGGACAAGTAAGAAAGAAGGAAAAGCCAAGTTCGGTGATAAGCCACTCAGTAAACTGGATTTGAGTGAAAACGATACGCAGGAAAGTACACTGAGCGTTGCGCCTGAAGATGATTTTGAAATTATTCGCAAAGAGCGTAAAGAACCTGCGTTTGAAGAGAACATGCCTTTCTCACCAGATCCTTTAATTGGCGACCCATTGATCGACGATTTAGACAATCAAGATAGAAGATTCGCTGAGCCTGCCCAAGCTGTCAGAAATGATGATGTTGAGATTACGCCAAGTTTTTCTGCATCGGAAACCACTGAACCTGTTGAAGATGAGTTGGTTTTGCCCTCAGAACAAGTTGAGCTCAAACAGAACAACATCCTTGGAAGTGAAGCCCAGACAGAAGCTGAACCTGAGATGGAAGTGATTGTTTTAAATGTTCACTGTGCAGGAGAGGATCCGTTTGTTGGTACTCGACTGTTTGACAGCATGCAGCAAAACGGGCTGATTTACGGTGAAATGGACATTTTCCATCGCCATGCAGATTTATCAGGGAACGGTAAAGTGCTCTTTAGTGTTGCCAATATGATGCACCCAGGCACGTTAAAACACGATGATCCGGCGACTTTTACCACTAAAGGCATCTCCTTTTTCATGACGCTGCCTTGCTATGGTGATGCCGAGCAGAATTTCAAGCTGATGCTGAAAACTGCCCAGCAGATTGCTGACGACTTGGGGGCAAATGTGCTTGATGACCGTCGCAACCTGATAACGCCCGACAGATTGGCCGCGTACAGACGCCAAATTGTTGAGTTTAAGACCACAAAGTCTTAAGCTTCCAGGTTAACCGTCAGGGCTCCCAAGGGAGCCCTTTTTTATAGTGCTTAAGGACTGGAAGATGTCTGAATCGATATTGAATAGACTAGAAGAACTCAAACAACAGCTCCATTACCATGCGTTTCGCTATTATGTCGAAGATAATCCGGAAATTCCCGACGCAGAATATGACCGAATGATGCGCGAGTTGATTGATATTGAAACTGCTCATCCCGATTTAGTGACCCTAGATTCACCAAGCCGCCGAGTTGGTGGTATGCCGCTTGAGAGCTTTGATCAAGTTACACATGAAATCCCAATGTTGTCTCTAGACAACGCGTTTAGTGATGAAGAGCTAGCTGCTTTCCACAAACGCGCGCAGGACAGATTAGCAGGTTCGTCGATTGACGTGTTTTGCTGCGAGCCGAAATTGGACGGTTTAGCCGTGAGTCTGCTCTATGAAAATGGCATCTTAGTTCAGGCTGCGACTCGCGGGGACGGAACAACAGGGGAGAACATCACTGAAAATGTTCGAACTATCTCATCTGTGCCATTAAAACTGAATGGTCAAGGCTGGCCGGTTCGCCTTGAAGTTCGCGGTGAGGTGTTTATGCCGAAAGCCGGTTTTGAGCAGCTTAACGAGAAAGCGCGTAAAAAAGGCGAGAAGGTGTTCGTTAACCCGCGCAATGCAGCAGCGGGCAGTTTGCGTCAACTGGATTCACGCATCACCGCATCACGTCCGTTGGCTTTCTATGCCTACAGTGTTGGTGTGGTCGAAGGCGCAATGCTCTCTTCTAGCCACCATCAACGCTTTCTTCAGTTAAAGCAGTGGGGGTTACCAATGTGCCCTCAAACCAAAAAAGTGTCAGGGCTTGAAGAAGTGCGTGCCTACTACGCTGATATTCTTGCTCATCGCGACGTCCTGCCTTACGAGATAGACGGTGTGGTGATCAAAATAGACGATATTGCGGTTCAAGAACAACTCGGGTTTGTGGCGCGTGCACCACGTTGGGCGATTGCCTACAAGTTTCCTGCGCAAGAAGAGATCACTCTCTTAAATGATGTCGAGTTTCAGGTTGGTCGTACAGGTGCTATTACACCCGTTGCAAAGCTAGAACCTATTTTTGTCGGCGGCGTTACGGTGAGTAACGCCACCTTGCACAATGCCGATGAGATAGCACGTCTTGGTGTGATGATTGGTGATAGTGTGGTGATTCGCCGCGCTGGTGACGTTATCCCGCAGGTTGTTTCTGTCGTTCGTGATCGCCGCACGGGCAGTGAACTGCCAATCGAGTTTCCTACAAACTGCCCAGTCTGCCATTCTCATGTTGAGAGAGTGGAAGGGGAGGCTGTCGCCCGATGTACAGGGGGGCTAGTCTGTCAGGCACAGCGTAAAGAAGCGCTGAAACATTTTGTCTCCCGTAAGGCTCTGGATGTGGATGGGTTAGGCGAAAAAGTGATTGAACAACTGGTCGACAGAGAAATGGTCGAGACGCCAGCCGATCTCTTCCGTTTGTCGGCGGGGGTACTGACGGTGTTAGATCGTATGGGACCTAAATCGGCACAAAATGTGGTGAACGCTCTGAATAAAGCGAAGCACACCACGTTACCACGCTTTCTCTACTCACTCGGTATCCGAGAAGTCGGAGAGGCGACGGCTGCGAACCTTGCTCGACATTTTAAAACGCTGGACAAGTTGCAAGTTGCGACCCATGACGAGCTGGTTGAGGTGCAAGATATTGGCGAGGTCGTTGCGAGCCATATTACGGCATTTTTCTCGGAAGAAAAGAACCAAGCGGTGGTGCAAGATCTGCTTGCTCAGGGGATACATTGGCCTGACATTGTCGAGCCGAATGTTCAAACACAGCAGCCTTTGGCTGGGAAAATAGTTGTTTTAACCGGAACGCTGACTCAACTTAACCGTGATGAAGCTAAAGCGGCACTTGAATCTCTAGGTGCCAAAGTGACAGGAAGTGTTTCCAAAAAAACAGACATACTGTTTGCCGGGGAAGCGGCAGGCTCCAAGTTAGTTAAAGCGCAAGAGCTTGGGGTTGAGATAAGAAGCGAACAAGATCTCCTCGCTCTGCTATAAAGAACAAAATTCAGAGAAATCTAAAACCCTCTAAAGGAAACTTTAGAGGGTTATTTTTTTATCAAAAATAATCCCGTCCACAATAGGAGAACAACCCTTGCAGATTCTGCTGTGAGCAACCTCACCACTTGATTTCATTTTGTTTCTCACTCCGAAAAATGCGACGCACTTCAATGTGTTTGTTTTATCATATTGTTTTTAAAGGTTTTTTCTGAACTTTTCTCTGTCAGGTGAAAATTAGATCTTGATCAATCTAGAGCAGAGAAATTTGGGGTTGCTCATATTTTTTTAGAAAAAAAATAAGTTCTGATTGGATGTTTTACGCCGCGAAGTTAGTCTATGGACATGGATACACACGGTGTATGCAGGAAAAACAAAAACCAACATTAGCAATAATGCGGTTTTCACAGGAAATGATTTCTCCCCTTCGGCGGCCAACTAAAGGTGAGAAAAATAATACAGCTATATCCATTTTTAGGAGTTTTCCATGGACAAAATGTTTAAACGTACTCTTCTAGGCGCAGCCGTTGCAGCAGCTGCAATCTCTGGTTCTGCAAATGCCGCTGTTGAATTAAACGGAAAGGCATTACAGGTTTACGGCCAAGCAGCCGGTTTCGTTCACATTACTAACCCTGATCAAGGCGATAATTCTGTCTCTGCAGTGATTGAGTCGCGTGTTGGTTTCAAAGGTGTGGTCGAATTTGAAGACTTTGGTCCAAATTTTGTTTGGCAAATCGAAGGTGGTAACGCTGATAACTCTGCTAAATCTGGTCAACTAGGTGCTCGTGATACTTATCTTGGTCTTGCCTTTGATGGTGCTGGTTCAATTAAGTACGGTCGTCAACTTGTTGCTGCGTACAACTACGTAGACTGGCCACACTCAAACCCTGGTTTGGGTAACGTATTTGACTGGAATAACGATATCGGCGCTGGTTATCAAGATCGTGCAGACCATGTAATCCGTTTTGACTCAGAAACTTTCGGTGGCTTCAACTACCAAGTTACTTTAAGTGGCATGGAAAAAACCACCGATGCACTTGTTGTGAGTATTGGTGCTTCTTACCAAGCGGGCCCAGTTAATATTCACGGCGGTTACTATACTCAAGCCGAATACACAGAGAAAGTGAATAACGTAGACACCAAGAAAGGTGACATCAACTACGCAATTATCGGTGCAACAGCAGGCTTTGATTCATTGACGATTACCGGCGCGGTTAAACTCATGAACAACAACCTAGATGACAAAGAGCAATTGGCATATTCTGCAACGGCGCAGTATGTTAATAATTCTTGGGTTTACAAGCTGGGTCTAGCTGGTACAACCGATTCTGAAACAAAAGGCAAAACAGACAAAGATACCGCAGACCTTGCTGTTACGGCCCGTCTAGGTTACTTGCTGCCAAGCACTTACCTATTCATGGATCTACGTAACTACAAGATGAACAATGCTGACAGCTTCGATAACAACCTACTTATCGGTGCAGAATACTACTTCTAAGAAGTGGATGAGTTCTTGTTAGCAATATAGTACTGTTTTCGAGCACCGTTATCGGTGCTCGATTTTTTTGGAGAATTAACATGAATTTTCGAACTTCGGCCTTGTTGCTAGTGAGCACACTCTGTTCTGGTGCCACGCTTGCTGCCGTGCAAGTGAATTTATCTAAAGACGTTGAGTTGCTGGCAGTGAACGGGGAAGAAATAGGTTTACGCCTATTTAGTAAAAGTGAACTGCAATTAGAAGATGGCCTCAATCAATTTGTGCTACGTGCGTCTAAGTTAGTGCGTCAGGCAAACGGCGAATTTGAAAAGTTTAATTCTGATCCCGTTATCATTACATTTAATGGCAAAGATCAGAAAATCCAACTATCCCCACAAGGCGATATTGCAACGACGGTAGATGCAGACCATTTTAACAAACAGCCTTATTTTACTTTGAGCTCTTCTTCTCATGTTCAAGTCGAGCAAGAATTGTTGCCACGCGGCCCGGGCATAACTCGTGATTATGAAAAAGAGATCGCTCGTTTCAACGCGCAACGCAATATCCCAATTGGTAAAGCATCGATTGAAAGCCAGTTTTCTGAAAAACAGATGGACTCAACTGAAAAAGCAACGTCTGTGGGTGCAAAGTCTAACAGCTTAAAAATGGTTAAAGCTCAGTACCTTGCTTTGACGGAAGAGGAGAGAAAACAGTTTCTTTCCTGGGCGGTCGCGCAGTAATCGCCTGTTAGACGGATGTGATGGTTATAGAAACAGGCTGGGGGAGTATGACTTGCTTCCCCAGCCTTTAGACTATTCAGTTTTTTCAAGTACGAGAATAATCCCTTCCATCGCGACAATTTTAGCTTTACTTCCGGATGGCATATTTGTTGTCGATTTCGCTGACCAAGTTGTATCGGCAATCCGAATGCGGTTCATTCCTACCTGAATATCTTCTTCGAGAATCAATTCTTGGCCAACGAGTTGTTTCTGCTTTTGGTTTAGATCGCGGGAGGCGTCGCTTTGCTTATCATGTTTTAACTGGCGTCGCCACCAAATCCAAGTTGTTACCAGAGAAAAGGCGGCGAAGGCGCTCCATTGCACTGGCCAAGCAAATGGCATCAACGAAAGAAGCAGACCAACGGCGAGCGCAGAAATACCGAACCAGAGAAAATAACCTGCTGTACCGAGTAATTCGACGGCCAATAAGGCCAGCCCGAGAGCCAGCCAATGCCAGTGATTCATGCCTTCGAGTAATTCGACCAAGGGACCTCCTTAGTGGTTGTCTTTGCTGTGTTTAAACATTTCAGCAATACCAGCGACTGACCCCATTAAACCGGTTGCTTCAAGTGGCAGCATAATGATCTTGCCATTCTCGGCTTGACCAATGGCTTTAAGGGCTTCCGTATAGCCTTGGGCAATAAAGTAGTTCACGGCTTGCATGTCGCCTTTGGCGATTGCTTCTGAAACCATGGTTGTCGCTTTAGCTTCCGCTTCGGCTGCACGCTCGCGCGCTTCTGCCTGTAAAATGGCGGCTTGTTTTTCCCCTTCGGCTTTTAAAATTTCCGACTGCTTTTGACCTTCAGCGCGTAGAATTTGTGCTTGGCGAACCCCTTCTGCTTCCAGAACTTCGGCACGTTTATTCCGTTCAGCTTTCATTTGCGCGTTCATCGCTGCCGTTAGGTCGGCTGGTGGTTGCACATCCTTGATTTCAATACGAGTGACTTTGATTCCCCAAGGGTTGGTTGCTTGGTCTACGATCGAGAGCAGCTTAGTGTTGATCATGTCACGTTGACTAAGCATTTCATCGAGCTCCATAGAGCCAAGGACGGTACGCATGTTGGTTAGAGTTAAGTTGCGGATTGCGTGTTCAAGATCGTTGACTTCATAGGCTGCGCGAGCCGCATCTATAACCTGCACAAAGCAGACAGCATCAATGGTGACGTTCGCGTTGTCTTTTGAGATGACTTCTTGAGCAGGAATATCGAGCACTCTCTCCATCATATTGATTTTATGACCGATCGAATCAATAAATGGAATGATTAAGTTGAGTCCTGGCTTGAGGGATTGTGTGTAGCGACCAAAACGTTCCACTGTCCAGTTGTTCCCTTGTGGGACCGTTTTAACGCCGGCAGCAATGAAAATAATAACAACGAAAACGAGTACAGCTATGGTGATCATAGAGTCAATAGGCATGAGAAAGTCCTTGGTGATAAATAACTTATGCAATTGGTTTATTTTTGCTTATTTTGTAAACAAAAACAACGTGATAAATGCGAGCTTTACCCCGTTTCAGACAAAATAAAAGCCGGTAAAGTCCGGCTGTAAATTATTGATTTAACTTAAATAAGTAGAGGCTAATTTAGTAGAGGATCGAGTAAAGCTGGCGACGATAGCGGCTGGCTATCGCATTGCCTTGTCCAAGTGCTGAGAGGATGTCCATAAATGTCTTCTTCACCTCGCCATCACCAAGATTGAGGTTGGTTTTCAATAGGTGCCATAGTATCTCCAACGCCTCTTCCTCACGTCCTACGTTTTGGTATTGCACTGCTAGCTCACAGGCAAGCGTGTGGTTTGTTGGATCATTTTGATAGTCAAGTTCGAGTTTCTGAATTTCAGGGCTATTAGCAGCTTGCTTTTGCAACTCTAATTTTGCTTGTAAACCTTTGAAATAGTTGTCTTGGTATTCAAGCGGAATGGATGACAGCAGTTGTTCGGCTGCTTCTGCCTGATTCGCTTCCAGCAGGCAGTCTGCCATGGCAAGTTTAACGTCACCACGTTGGTGTAGTTCCACTGGTAATGCACGCAAAGTATTTAGCGCTTGTGGATACAAACCGTTTTGCATCTGTTCGATGGCTTGCTGCAGTGCGAGCTCCTCTGCGGAGGGAAGATGCTTGCCAAGCATTGCCTGAATCACCTCAATAGATTGAGCACCGCCAAGGCCATCGACCGCTTGGCCATTAATAAACAGAGCGATAGTGGGTAATACCTGCACACCGAATTGAGCAGCAATCGGCCCCTGTGCTTGGCAGTCCAGCAGCGCTAAGGTAAAAGCCCCTTGATATTGCTGAGCCAACTGGCGCAGAGCGGGCAGTATCTCGGTACTCTCTGGATACGCATTCGCCCAGAAATGAATCAAAATCGGTGTCTGCGCCGAGCGCTCTAGGATTTCACGAAAATTTTGTTCGTTGATATCAACAATAAAAGGGGAGTGCATGTCAGGATCCTTGTTGAATGTATAACGGCTCTGCAAGATATGGGGGAGTTGGTGCGTATTTTCAAGCGTAAAAACAAAACGCTGCGTAAAGCAGCGTTTAGTGTCGTGGCAAGCGAAAGTGCCTAAATAAGAAGAAATATTGTCAGCACCACACCTACACTCAACCAGTTAAGTTGATTTAGTGTCATATTGAAACATGTCTTATGTGCGTAGATTAGGTGAAAGTTGACTTTGGTTTTGTCACGTTGAACAAGATATCACCACATTGTTACGGAAAAATTACAGATTTTGCATTGGTTATGCGGCGCGTCTCAAAATTTCATCCATCCAGCGAGCAGGGAAAAGCCGTTTAAGATATGCAAACAGAATGGTTGGTGTGGTGACTCGGTAACGAATTTTTGGTTTTGAGCTGGTGAGTGCGTGCAGCACTGGAGCAACGCAGGATTGTGCTGGTAAAACAAAACGGTTGCTAGAGGTCTCATTTTCTAAGCGACTACGCTGGGCAAGATAGTGTTCTTTATGCGGGCTGTTCTCAATATCAATCCATTTCATAAAAGCGGCGAGTGCATTTTGTCGAAAGCGAGTCTCGATCGGGCCGGGTTCAAGTAGAGCAATGTGGATATTACTGCCGTATAGCTCTAGGCGTAAGGTATCTGTCCAACCTTCAATAGCAAACTTAGATGCGTTATAGGCTCCGCGGTATTTCATTGCGGCAAAGCCGAGCACGGAGCTGTTTTGAATGATTCGCCCCTCATTTTGCTGTCTCATAACTGGCAATACTTCTCGTACCAGTTGATGCCAGCCAAAAAAATTACTCTCAAATTGTTCACGCAGTGCGTCGGTGGGGAGATCTTCCAGCGCGCCGGGTTGTCCATAGGCACCGTTGTTAAATAGCCCGTACAACTCTCCATTAGTGAGCGCTAAGGTTTGCTCTACTCCACGGGTAATGCTTTGGCTATCAGCAAGATCCAACTGAATACAGGTCAAACCTTCTTGGCGTAGCCTGATGACATCCTCTTCTTTTCGGCAGGAGGCTATCACCTTAAAGCCCTGTGCTTGCAGGGCGTGGGCACAAACATAGCCAATACCACTGGAGCAGCCAGTGATTAATACCGATTTGGTCATTTCGTTTCCTTGTTTTTGTCTTAGTTAGTTTTCGCTATGCACTAGACATTTTAGCGCCAGTTCAACGCGTGAATAATGGAAGGTAAATCCAAGTTCCGTCAGTTTTTTCGGTTTAGCGCGGATACTATCGAGTAGCAGACAGGCGGATTCTCCCATCAGGAGCTTGATTGCCCATTTCGGTGTCATCAACAGATGGGGGCGACCTAGCGTTTCTGGCGAGAGTTTGGCTGAAAACCTTGTTGGTCACCGGGTGAGGTGCGCTGAGGTTATATGCGCCCTGCGCATGAGGGGTCTCAAGTAAATAGACAATCGCTCGGACCATGTCTTGCAGATGAATCCATGGCAGGTATTGCTGGCCATTGCCAATCGGGCCACCTAAACCCAGACGGTATGGTAGCAGCATTTTAGCCAGCGCACCGCCGCCTAAGCCAAGCACCACACCCGTGCGTAATAGACAAACGCGAGTGTGTTCCGATTGGGCTCGCTTAGCAATCTGTTCCCAACGTTCACACACAGTATGGGTGAAACTTTGGCTATGCACGTGCAAACTCTCATCGAAAGGATGAGCTTGTTGGTCGCCATAATAGCCCACGGCTGAGCCACTGATGAACACGGCGGGCGGTTTAGTGCTGGCATGAATAAGTGCCACCAATTTTTCGGTCAGTTGCCAACGGCTTTGACAAATGATCTGCTTTTGTGACTTGCTCCAGCGTTTATCTGCGATTGGTTCCCCCGCAAGGTTAATCACGGCATCAACGTCGTTCAGATCGTGCAGCTCATCTAAATGAGACAAATAAGTGATGTTACCTCGGTCAGCAAAATTGAGCCGCAGCTTAGCGGCATTCGTGTCTCTGCTCAACAATACGATTTGATGCTCACTCAATATCTTGAGTAGTTCACAGCCTATAAAACCCGTTCCACCAGTCAATAGTATCTTCATGTGCCCCTCCATGCTGTTGTTAGTATATGGCAGAGTAAAATACGCAGCCAACCCCAAGACAGGTCATTGATTCATTTCATTTTCGGTCAGAGCTCAATCACAGTTTTAATAAAAGGTAACAAGATGTGACAGCGCTCGAAGGTCAAGTCACATCACCAAGCGAAATTATCTGCAATTATTACAAGCAACCACCATGTTAAAGGGAAGATTGCATGATGTCTGCCACGCTTGCTCTTTTGCGAGCCTTTGCCGCCAGTGCCCGAGATCTATTGCCAATTGTTGTGGTGATTGTCTTCTTTCAACTGGTGGTATTGCAGCAACCGTTACCAAACTTGATGGCCATCGTTTCTGGCTTGGTGTTGGTTATCTTCGGTTTAACTTTCTTTATTTTCGGCTTAGAAATGGGGCTCTTTCCCATCGGCGAGTCTATGGCACAGGCATTTGCACGTAAAGGCAGCCTGTTTTGGCTGTTCGTCTTCTCTTTTTGTTTGGGGTTTGGCACAACTATCGCAGAGCCGGCATTGACTGCTGTGGCGGACGAAGCCGCTCAAGTTGCAGCGGAAGGAGGAGTAATAGAGGAAGGTCAGGATGCCATGGATCGGTATGCCAATGGGTTGAGGATTACTGTGGCCTTATCGGTGGGAGTGGCGATTGTGTTGGGCGTGCTCCGCATTCTTAAGGGCTGGCCGATGCACTATATGATTATCGGTGGTTACGTCATTGTGGTGATTCTTACTGGCTTCGCGCCAGAAAACATCGTTGGGATTGCCTATGACTCTGGCGGCGTGACCACTTCAACCATTACCGTTCCACTCGTAACGGCGCTCGGAGTGGGGTTAGCTTCGGCGATTAAAGGGCGTAACCCGATGTTAGACGGGTTCGGCTTGATTGCTTTCGCCTCTCTCCTGCCGATGATTTTTGTCATGGTTTACGGCATGGTGATGACATGATGGGGTTGAGCCATTTTTTGGATACTTTGCTCAGTACGGTGGTCGATGTAATACCCATTGCGGCCATTTTGTTTGGCTTTCAGTTTGCTGTGTTGCGCAAACCGATCCAAAATCCGCTGAAAGTGTTACTCGGTTTTATCTACGTTATCTTGGGCTTAGCACTATTTCTTATGGGGCTTGAGCTGGCACTTTTTCCTCTGGGAGAAACCATGGCAAGCCAGCTCACCGCGCCGCACTTTTTGACTCAAGTGCGTATTAGCTTAGGCAGCCAACTGGAATGGATCGACTACTACTGGGTTTATCTGTTCGCCTTTTTTATTGGTTTTAGTACTACGGTGGCGGAGCCTTCGTTGATTGCTGTGGCAATCAAAGCGAATCAAGTCTCTGGTGGCAGTATCGGTGTCACTGGCCTGAGAGTGGCCGTGGCGCTTGGGGTTGCGGTGGGCATTGCGCTTGGCAGCTACCGTATTGTTGTTGGCGATCCCATTCATTATTACATCATTGTCGGCTACATTGTGGTCGTTATTCAAACTTACTTTGCTCCGCGGCTGATTATTCCTCTCGCTTATGATTCTGGAGGGGTGACGACCTCGACCGTTACGGTTCCGCTGGTGACCGCATTGGGGCTTGGGCTTGCTTCCACCGTTCCCGGTCGCAATCCGCTCATCGACGGTTTTGGCCTGATTGCTTTTGCCAGCTTATTTCCCATTATCTCGGTGATGGGGTACGCGCAAATCACCCAGTGGCTGAATCGTCGGCAAGTATCAAAGGAGAATAAAAATGCGCTTTAAACTGATTCTGGCGTTTGTTGAAGACAGCAAAACAGATATTGTGTTGGATGCTGCGCGTGAGGCGGGCGCGACTGGTGCGACTGTAATTAATAATGCGCGTGGTCAAGGGTTAAACCAAAAACGGACCTTCTTTGGCTTGACGTTAGAAGTACAAAAGGACGTGTTACTTTTTGTGGTGGAAGAGCACCTGTCTCGCCATATTCTCGAAACCATTAGTGACGTCGGTGAGTTTGATGTGGAGTCGGGGCAGGGCATCGCCATCCAAATTGACATTGAGGATGCGGTGGGTGTTGCCCACCAGGTTGCCAAGTTAACCAAAGTGGTAGAGGACGAACTATGAACAGTCATGACAGAATTCAAGTGCGGGATGTGATGGCGAACATGTATGTGATGGTCGACGGCCTGACCACAGTGCATGAAGGCATCACACTGGCCAGGAAACATCAGGTGAAAGCGTTAGTGGTCGACAAACGCCACCAAGATGATGAGTATGGGATTGTTTTGATGAACGATATTGCGAAAAAAGTGTTGGCAAAAAATCGCTCGCCGCATCGAACCAATATCTATGAGATCATGACCAAACCCGCGTTGTGCGTCTCGCCAGATATGAACGTCAAATACTGCGCGCGTTTGTTTGAACGTTTTGGCATCAGCCGTGCCCCTGTGATTGAAAATGGCAAACTGATTGGCATGGTCAGTTACAACAACATCGTCATGAATGGCATGGCTCGGGATGACGAGCAAGAATCTTAAACGTACAATGCCCTGATGAAATAAGGGGAAATGTTGTGAAACTGTTTTTTGCTTCTGATCTGCATGGCTGTCTTGAGGCCACCAAAGCGATGTTGACATGCTTTGAAAACTCCGGTGCCGAGCATTTGATCTTGTTAGGCGATCTATTAAATCATGGGCCGAGAAATCCGATTCCGCGCGCCTACAATCCGCCAGAAGTGGCGCGACTGCTCAATGAGTACGCCGATAAGATTATTGCTGTGCGTGGAAATTGCGATAGCGAAGTCGATCAAATGTTGCTGTCGTTTCCGATGATGATGGATTATGCCTGGGTTTTGCTTGAACCCGGGCGTAAGGTCTTCCTCACCCACGGCCATAAATACCATGCCAAACAAAAACCAGTGTTGCGCGCCGGAGATGTGTTGGTGCATGGCCACACGCATATTCCCGTAGCACAATCGGAAGACGGGAATCTTATCTTTAATCCCGGCTCGGTGACTTTCCCAAGAGAGGGCAAACCAGCCAGTTATGGGGTGTATGACTCGGGCACTTGGTCAGTGATTGCACTGAGCGGTGAAACCCTGCTTGCAACCACGATGTGAGAAAGTGAAAAAGGCAGCTTGGCTGCCTTTAGTTTCTGTCTGAGTGGCCCAAATCTCTCTCTGGATCAATTCTGTCTCGAACTTTTTGTTTCAGCACTTTGGCCTCAGGAAAGCCACCATCGGCTTTGCGTTCCCAAATGGATAGGTCATTACAGAAAATTTCAAACCGGCCACCTGTATCTGGGTGAAGGCTAACTGTCTCAATTTCTTCACTGAAGGTGTGCAGCAGTTCTTGTGCCAACCAGGCGGAGCGGAGCATCCAATTGCACTGACGGCAGTAATAGATGTCAATTTTCGCTTTTGTCATACTTTTCCTTTAAAACAACAATTTTAAACCAACGGCGAAACGTGAGCACTTCAAAGGCAATTTTGACTAAGTTATTGCTAACTCGTTGGCTTATCCAAGCGCCCAAACCACCCCGAGGAAGGAACTCAATAGCAGCACGGGCAACCAAGACCAGTGAACGGGAGCACCAGCTTTTACCACGGCCAATCCACCGATGCCGTTCCAGAATAGACCGACGCAAATCATTGTCAATGCGACGGCTTGTTTGTAGCTGTACCCAAACCAGCGCACCAAAAAGATCGTCACCAAAAGCCCTGACCCAGCAGTTAACGATCCGTTAATGACGCCAATCAAAGCCATCACTATGCCGCCAATCGTCCATCCATAACTATCTCTATGATTGGGGTGTTCACTCTGGCCGAGCTGTTTTTTAAAACGCGAATAGATACCTAACGCCAGTATCATCAAACCAAGCAGTGTCTGAGCGATTTTCTCCGGGATAAGTATCACTAAATTCGCGCCCGTGACTACACCAATACTGCCTGTCAAAACCAGATACACAATAACCTTGCCATTAAGTGAACCTGAACGAAAGTGAGTGAGGGCAGCACCCAATCCGAGTGCAACGCTAGCCAGTTTATGGGTCGCGAGAGCAACCGAAAAAGGAAGCCCCATAAAAATAAGAAGAGGGAACTGCAGTAAGCCAGCACCGCCTCCAGATATAGAGGCGAGGGTGTTGGCCAGCAGTGAACCCAAAAACAGCAGAGCAGTGTTAATCCAATCCATTGAATTCACTAAAAAGGGAGTGTGGCCTCCCTTGGTTGATTAGTTCGAGAACAGCACGGTTGAGCCGTGATTTAGGCTCGTTAATAGCAGCGTTTTTTCGTTGACGATGTCAATACGACGGCTTTGCTGTGCATCCATTTTGAACACTTTGGTGATCACTTTCAGCTGTGCTTCAGAGAAATCTTGGCTTTTCGATGAGGAAATATCTTTAAACTCTTTTGGTGTAACCAAGAGATAGTTATCACTGACATCCCATTGGCCCGATTCGGAAATACTAATCGTGACTTCTTGGGAAGATTCATGTGAAAACAGCTTGAGCATTGCAACACGGATGTAATTGCCATTTGGTAAATACTTGACATTCGACGTCACGGTCACTTTGCGCAAAGGGCCCACGCTACCATCAGGGTTGAGTTCATCATTGATCACCGTGACCATATTTGACTGCCACTCATTGGCGGCGAGAATTTGCTCAACCTTCAGATCGCTTCCCCAGTAAAGCCAAGCACTAAAGAGAGAGGATGCCACCAAAAGTAAAGAGGCGATTTTTATTTTCATGCGTGTCCTCATCATTTACAAATGGAGCCTAAATCATTCTGATCGGCCACAATTCTCAACGTAATGTTCTCGCCAGAATGGTTGAGATTGTGAATGTAGTTCAGGGTTAGCTGATTGTTTTGTCCACCCGTCGCAATGACTTTGACGGGGGTTGATTCACCAGAGTGAACTTGTGAATATTTATGTACGCATTGTTCAATAGACGGTAGCCAAGCCTGCAACGGCGGATGGTTGATAGGGGTTAGCACTTGAATGGTACCGATGTTCGCCAATACTCGGAACCGAGACTCTGCTGGATTGGTAAACAGAATGACACTTATCGGCAGCAAGACGGACAATACCCACATAGCGATAATATACCAACGTGTTTTGGGCGCAGTTTCTTGGCTCTTTGGGATGATGTGTTTCGGTTTCGAGTAAAGCGTGCTCATTGTCGTCGGGCGTAAATTCAGCAACGTCGTTGTTGGAAACCTCTGCTACGGGTGCATCTTCACTACTACTCGGCTTGTCTGATAACAAAGGGTTGATTCTCTCTACCGAACAGATAAGTTGATATCCGCGCTTTGGCACCGTTTTCACAAATTCAGGGGACTTGGTGGAATCTTTGAGCATTTTACGTAGCGTAGAGATAGCTTGGGTCAAACTGGAGTCGTCCACTTCGAACCCCTGTTCACGCCAGACAAACTCATGCAATTCGTTACGACTTATAACTTCATTTGGTCTCTCTGCCAACATCAGCAGAATACGACTCTCATTGCTGCCCAGTCGTACGATTTCGTTGCTGAAATCTTGATCAAGTAGTGTATTGCTGTTCGGATCAAAAACGAACCGTTGTGCGATAACAAACTTAGTGCCGATATGACTCATGACATTCTTCTTATGTTATGTTTTTTATTTTTCAATAACTTATGATTATTTGGGGCGCTAATGGTTACATTAAAAATACTAATGTTTCCGTATGTATGCGGATAGGATAATTAAATTCATGCAAAAAAACAGCGTTTTCCCCACAATTGACCTTGAATTTACATTTGTCAGCCACATGTTAAGTAGCAGAACATCCAAGATGTACAATCAACCTATTTAGTCGTTAATACTGCTTAAAGTTACATTGGAGTGAAAATGAGCGAGACAAACGTAGCAAACAACAAAGAAACTCGTGGCTTTCAGTCAGAAGTAAAACAGCTTCTTCATCTAATGATCCACTCACTGTATTCCAACAAAGAGATCTTTTTACGCGAGTTAATCTCAAACGCGTCAGATGCAGCGGATAAATTACGTTTTCAGGCACTTTCAGCGCCTGAGCTTTATCAAGGTGACGCGGATCTTGGGGTGAAGCTCTCTTTTAATGCGGAAAACAACACACTCACGATCTCTGATAACGGGATTGGTATGAGCCGTGAGGAGGTGATCTCTCACCTCGGAACCATTGCGAAATCAGGAACGGCCGAATTCTTTTCAAAGCTTTCTCAAGAACAATCGAAAGACTCTCAACTCATCGGTCAGTTTGGTGTGGGTTTCTACTCAGCATTTATCGTCGCTGACGCGGTGACGGTGCGTACCCGTGCTGCTGGTTTGCCTGCTGATCAAGCGGTAATGTGGCACTCCGCGGGAGAAGGTGAGTATACAATCGAAGATATTCACAAAGAATCGCGCGGTACGGACATTGTTCTGCACATGCGCGAAGAGGGCAAAGAGTTTTTGAGTGAGTGGCGTCTGCGTGATGTGGTGAGCAAATATTCCGACCATATCGGCATCCCGGTTTCGATTCAAAGCAAGGTTCGCGATGAAGAGGGAAATGAAACTGACCAAGTTCAATGGGAGCAGATCAACAAGGCACAAGCGCTTTGGACGCGTAACAAAGCCGACATCACGGATGAAGAGTACCAAGAGTTTTACAAACACGTTTCTCACGATTATGCCGATCCGATGCTTTGGAGCCACAACCGCGTCGAAGGCAAAAACGATTACACCAGCTTGCTCTATATTCCTGCTAAAGCGCCTTGGGATATGATGAACCGTGACCACAAGTCCGGTTTGAAATTGTATGTTCAGCGAGTGTTTATCATGGATGACGCTGAGCAGTTTATGCCGTCGTACCTACGCTTTGTGCGTGGCTTGATTGATTCAAATGATCTGCCGCTCAACGTGTCGCGCGAAATCTTGCAAGACAACAAAGTCACCCAATCACTGCGCAACGCTTGTACCAAGCGAGTGCTCACTATGCTAGAGCGTATGGCGAAAAATGATGCTGATAAGTATCAGCGTTTTTGGAAAGAGTTTGGCTTGGTGATGAAAGAAGGCCCAGCAGAAGACTTTGCCAATAAAGAGAAAATTGCCGCGCTATTGCGTTTTGCTTCGACCGAAGTTGACTCTGCTGAGCAAAGCGTCTCGCTTGAATCTTACGTTGCCCGTATGAAAGAAGGTCAAGACAAGATTTACTACCTGACGGCGGATAGCTACGCAGCGGCGAAGAACAGCCCACACTTGGAGCAGTTTAAAGCCAAAGGTATTGAAGTTATTCTAATGTTTGATCGCATCGATGAGTGGTTGATGAACTACCTGACCGAGTTTGACGGCAAGCAGTTCCAATCAATCACCAAAGCGGGTCTTGATCTCAGCAAGTTCGAAGACGAACAAGAGAAGGAAAAGCAGAAAGAGACGGAAGAAGAGTTCAAGTCGGTGGTTGAGCGAACTAAAAACTACCTGGGTGAGCGCGTCAAAGAGGTACGTACGACCTTCAAATTAGCCAACACTCCGGCGGTCGTTGTTACCGACGACTACGAAATGGGTACGCAAATGGCGAAGTTACTCGCTGCTGCCGGTCAAGCGGTGCCTGAAGTGAAGTACATCTTTGAACTGAACCCAAATCATGCCCTAGTACAGCGCATGGCCGATGAAGCGGATGAAGAGGCATTTGGTCGCTGGGTTGAAGTACTGCTGGGGCAGGCAATGCTTGCTGAGCGTGGCTCGATGGAAGATCCAAGCCAATTCTTGGGGGCGATCAACACGCTTTTGACTAAGGGCTAATAACGTTTGCCGCGAAAAGTCGCTACTTATGCTCTTTTTGCGCGCATTTGCATTCATTTTGCAACAGTTTGTTGAACGATAGCGTGAAGTGTGAGTACTTGAGCATTCTTTAGTCTTAATTCGCGCTTGAGAACAATATTGTGTGGTAGAATGCAGACTTGAAACGAAACAAACAGGCGTGTAAGGTGCACGCCTGTTTTGTTGTTAACTATAAAAGCAATTATACCGAAACTTACCGTGAGTTTGTGGCATCGGAGTGGTTAGGGATTTCAACGAGTCAAGCTAGACTCGTTTTTACTCTTTATCGCTTCGCTCGTCGACCTCGTCACTGACATAGTGAGCTTCGGTATAAATCATCATAATCGAAAGAGGATTCAACATGCGCATCATTCTTCTAGGTGCTCCAGGTGCAGGTAAAGGCACGCAGGCTCAATTCATCATGGAGAAGTATGGTATTCCACAAATCTCTACTGGTGACATGCTACGTGCCGCTATCAAAGCAGGTACTGAGCTTGGTAAACAAGCAAAAGCTGTGATCGACGCTGGTCAACTAGTTTCTGATGAAATCATTCTAGGTCTGATTAAAGAGCGCATTGCTGCGGAAGATTGTGCAAAAGGCTTTTTGCTAGATGGTTTCCCACGCACAATTCCTCAGGCTGATGGCTTAAAAGAGATGGGTATCGCGGTTGATTACGTGATCGAATTTGATGTTGCGGATGAAGTGATCGTGGAACGTATGGCAGGTCGTCGCGCTCACCTACCTTCTGGCCGTACCTACCACGTGGTTTACAACCCACCAAAAGTGGAAGGCAAAGACGACATCACAGGTGAAGATCTTGTGGTCCGTGATGACGATAAAGAAGAAACAGTCCGCGCACGTCTGGGTGTGTACCATTCGCAAACAGCACCACTGATTGCTTACTACGGCAAAGAAGCGGAAGCGGGCAACACCAAGTACCTCAAGTTTGACGGAACGAAGCAAGTTGCTGAAGTGAGTGCTGATATCGAGAAGGCATTAGCATAATAGGTTGTACCTATTACCAATAATCGCAAAATGTTTGTTATAGTGAAAGCGGCCTTAGGGTCGCTTTTTTATTATGATTCATCAGTGAGTTACCCCATTTAAACCGTGAGATGGGAGAATGACACTTTGAGGGCGTTTGCTTTGATCGATGAATTCATATTGCCGTATAAAACTCCTCAGCCATTATTGTAGAGACGCTATGAACAACACAAAAAAACACGGAGTGCTGTTAGTTAACCTTGGAACTCCAGATCACGCGACCGCACCAGCCGTGAAACGCTTTTTGAGTCAATTCTTGCATGATAAACGTGTCGTTGATATGAGCCGCTGGCTGTGGTGCCCGATTCTCCATGGCATCATTTTGCCCATCCGCTCACCCAAAGTGGCCAAATTATATCAATCGGTCTGGATGGAAGAGGGCTCTCCCTTAATGGTGTACTCGCAGCAGCAAAGACGAGCTTTGCAAGCGCGCACGGGTTTGCCAGTTGAACTGGGTATGAGTTATGGCAACCCTAGCTTATCTACCGGAATAAGCCGGCTAATGGAACAAGGAGTGGAGCAGATAACGGTGTTACCTCTGTACCCGCAATATTCTGCGACCACCACGGCAGCGGCTTTCGATGGGCTCAGTAAAGCACTCGCTAAAATGGCGCTGCTACCCAGCATTCATTTTGTGCGGGACTATCATAATCACCCCAGTTACATCCGAGCCCTCGCTCAGTCGGTGCGTCAATCTTGGCAGGAAAATGGTCGTGGAGACTACTTGCTCTGCTCTTATCACGGCATTCCGAAACGCTACGCCGACAACGGCGATATTTACCCGCAACACTGTGAAATGACGACAGAGCTTCTGCGTTTGGAGTTGGGGTTGACCAAAGAGCAGATAGGTTTGACGTATCAATCTCGTTTTGGTCGAGAGGAGTGGTTACAACCCTATACGGACAAAACCTTAGAAGCGCTTCCAGGGAGAGGGGTGAAAACCTTGGATGTTTTGACTCCGGCTTTTTCCGTAGACTGCTTGGAAACGTTAGAAGAGATTTCCGAACAAGGAAAAGAGAGCTTTCTTCATGCGGGCGGTGAGCGCTTTACCTATATTCCTTGCCTAAATGCGGAAGAGGCACATATTGAGATGATGGTAGAGCTGCTCAATCTACCCAATTCCCAAGTATAGCGGACAAAACAATAAGGCCACGGAATGTGGCCTTATTGTTTTAGTGGGAAAAGCAGCGATTACGCAATAGAAACTTGCTGTTCTTCAAGCTGTTCAGCACTGCTGGTGGTGGCTTCTGCACCATGCATCCAACGCACTAAGGTATTTGAAAACAGCAGCAGAATGGTACCGGAAATCGTCGCTGTCACGGCGATGCCGCTGAAAATCGCCATCGCTCCAAGTTTCTCCAACGTGTGAGCCGACGTAGCCTGCGACGTAGTTGGCAATCGCGTTACAACCAAACCACGCGCCCATCATTAAAGACGCTAGGCGCAGAGGTGCCAGTTTGGTGACTAAAGACAGACCAATCGGTGACAGACAAAGCTCGCCCAATGTATGGAAAAAGAAAGCCCCCACCAACCAGAGCATCGACGTTTTCACGTTGGTATCGCCCCCTTGTTCAATCACCGCGCCGACCATGCATAAAAAGCCTAACGCGAGGAAGAACATCGCCAAGGCAAATTTCTTCGGTGAGTTCGGCTCTCGTTTACCCATTTTTACCCACAATATAGCCAAGAGCGGAGCCAAGGTAATGATGAAAAACGGGTTCAGTGACTGGAACCAGGCCGCGGGCACTTCAAAGCTGCCGATCATACGGTCAGTGTATTGCTGGGTATAAATGTTCATCAGGCCACCGGCTTGTTCAAATCCGACCCAAAAGACAATGGTAAAGAGACTCATGACGAGGATCACTTTAATCCGATCCGCCTCTTCTTTGGTCAAAGGCTCTTTACGTGCCGACTGCTTGTTCTTAAGATCGCGCTTTGCTGCTGGTTCACGACCAATATCGCCTAACCAAGATTGGGCAAAGGTCATTTGCATCGCTAAGCTAATCAGCATACCAATGCCCGCAGCGACAAATCCCGCTTTCCAGCCATAAGATTCGGTGACAGAACCAGACACCACGCCTGCAATCAAGGCGCCAAGGTTGATGCCCATGTAGAAAATAGTGAACGCTCCATCACGGCGGTTATCCCCTTCGCGATAAAGATAGCCAACCATCGTCGAGATATTCGGTTTGAATAAACCGTTACCTGAAATCAGTAAACCCAAGCCGAGGTAAAACATATGAAGTTCGCTAAAACCGAGCGCATTTGCCGGAAGAGCCAAAGTAAATTGACCAATCGCCATCAGCGCTCCACCGATTAAAATCGAGCGTCGTTGCCCCAAGAAATTGTCAGCCAAATAGCCACCAATCAGGGGAGTGATGTACACCAGCCCGGTGTAGATGCCGTACAGATCCAGCGCGTCTTTTGTGCTCCAACCCATACCGCCATTTATCGTTGCATCAGTAAGATAAAGTACCAAAATGGCACGCATCGCGTAGTAAGAGAAACGTTCCCACAGTTCGGTGCCGAAAAGTAAAAATAGGCCACGAGGATGGCCGAAATATTGATGTTGTGTTGACATAAACTAAGCTATTTCAAATCATTAAAATTTTTATTGGGGATTACGTATACCTCCGGTTAACTTTTTATACAAATGCTAAAAAATGAACAAAAGAAAAATATATTTTTGCAATTGACTGTAAATAAAGAGATTTGTTGTTTTTTGTCGCAGTATTTTATGTGTTACAAACTAAAGTTTCATTTTTGAGAAGAGATCTTTACATTTATTGGACATGGTACACGGATTAGGGGGTGATAAGCTGGCTCTTTCCGTTTTTGAAAGCGATAATGGTAAGATACGAAAAAATATAGATGGCTAGTTAGAATGAAACGTTGGTACTTACTCTACTGTAAGCGCGGAGAGCAATTGCGCGCTAAGCAGCATTTGGAAAATCAGGGAGTGGAGTGTTTCTACCCGACAATAATGGTCGAGAAAATTTTGCGTGGCAAAAGGCAGAAAAAAAGTGAACCTCTCTTTCCGTCTTACATTTTTGTCCGATTTGATTTTGAACTTGGCCCTACCTTCACGACGGTTCGTTCAACCCGCGGGGTAGTGGACTTTGTCCGATTTGGTGCACAGCCGAAAGAGTTGCAGGGCGACCTCATCTTTGAACTTAAAGAGTATCAGAAAGAGAGTGACGTGTGCGTTGAAGCAAAATCGTTACCACGTCCAGGCGCGTCGATTCGAGTTAAGAAAGGTCAGTTTGCCGGCATTGATGCGATTTTCCAAGAACAAGATGGCGAAACGCGGTCAATCATGCTGGTGAAAATGATCTCCCAAGTGGTGCCAGTAAGCATCAGTAACAGTGATCTTGAACTGGGTGGTTAGCCCTAAGTGCTGACCTGAAAGCCAAAAATAGGCAAACTAAAAGAACAAGGCACCGCGAAGGTGCCTTGTTAGTATTAGCCTTTGTAAGCGTCGTTATGTACGTTTTTCACGGCACGGCCTGATGGATCAACGCAGTTTTTAAATGATTCATCCCACTCAATCGCTTTTGCTGAAGAACAAGCAACCGATGGGCCGCCAGGAACACATTCTGCCGCTGAAGCAAGCGGGAACAACTCCTCAAAGATTTCGCGATACACGTAACCTTCTTTGGTGGTCGGCGTGTTGTATGGAAAACGGAACTTCGCCGTTTCCATCTGCTGATCAGTGACTTTGGCTTCCGCAGTCTCTTTCAGTGTGTCGATCCAGCTGTAGCCGACGCCGTCAGAGAACTGCTCTTTTTGACGCCATGCGATTGAATCGGGTAGATAGTGTTGGAAGCACTCACGCAAAATGTGCTTCTCCATTTTACCGTTGCCACACATTTTATCGGCAGGGTTGAGACGCATCGCCACATCAATGAACTCCTTGTCCAAGAATGGAACGCGACCTTCGACCCCCCAGGCTGCCAGCGATTTGTTGGCGCGAGCGCAGTCAAACATGTTAAGCGCTAACAGTTTACGCACGGTCTCTTCATGAAACTCTTTGGCGTTTGGTGCTTTATGGAAGTAAAGGTAGCCACCAAAAATCTCGTCAGCCCCTTCGCCAGAAAGAACCATTTTGATCCCCATTGCTTTAATTTTTCTGCCCATCAAAAACATGGGTGTTGAAGCTCGAATGGTGGTCACGTCGTAGGTTTCAATGTGGTAAATTACATCACGGATTGCGTCCAAACCCTCTTGGATGGTGTAAGTCATCTCATGATGGACGGTACCAATTTTGTCGGCGACTTCTCGCGCGGCTTTAAGATCTGGGGCACCTTCTAAGCCAATCGCAAATGAGTGCAGTTGCGGCCACCAAGCTTCAGATTGTTCGTCATCTTCAATGCGCATTGCCGCAAATCGTTTTGCAATTGCCGAGGTGACTGAGGAGTCTAAACCGCCAGATAGAAGTACCCCATAAGGAACATCGGTCATGAGTTGACGTTTGACCGCCGCTTCCAGAGCTTCGGTCAACTCTTCTTTGCTGCTCACATTGTTTTCAACCGCTGCATATTCGTTCCAGTCACGAATGTAGTAGCGTTGTGGGCCAGAATCCGTCGAGCTGTAGTAGCTACCAGGAGGAAATTCGCTCAAAGTTTTACATACAGGAACCAGTGCTTTCATCTCTGAAGCAACGTAGTAGTTACCATGTTCGTCATGCCCTTGATACAGAGGGATGATGCCAATATGGTCACGGCCAATCAGGTATTGATCTTTCTCTTCGTCGTAAAGCACAAAAGCAAAGATGCCATTCAGCTCTTCCAGTAGATCTGCACCCATGTCTTGGTACAAGGCCAAAATAACTTCACAATCTGAGTCGGTTTGGAACTCGTACTTACCTTCGTAGCGAGCGCGGATCTCTTTGTGGTTGTAAATTTCACCGTTAACCGCAAGGATGAGTTTTTTGTCTGGGCTGTAAAGTGGTTGGGCGCCGCTGTTGAGGCCAACGATAGCCAAGCGCTCGTGCGCCAAAATAGCGCGCTCAGACGCGTAAATACCAGACCAATCAGGGCCACGGTGGCGAAGTTTTTTCGACATCTCTAGCGCGATCGGGCGAAGCGCGGCTGCATCACTTTTTATATCTAAAATGCCAAATACTGAACACATACAACATCCTTTTCAAACTGAATATTTTTTAACGGTATGAGGTCAATTTGCCATCCTAATCAAAAAAAGCAACTCTTCTTGATTAAAAAGATAATCAAAAAGCGATTGAGGTAAAAATTTTTTAATTATTTTGCCTAAATGGTGAATGAAATCCTTCTTTTGCTTAAAATCTCAACAAAAAGCCCTCGTCAAGAGGGCTAATCGAGAGGTCACAATTACTTGTTAGCGGTGAACTGAGGTTTAAGTTGCTGGCAAACATGGCGCGCAAAACCGCTACCGGCTTCGTTGTAGATGTTAAAAGCGGCATCGACACCACTTTCCTCAAGTACTTGCAGTTGGTCACTATATTCTGCGATTGCCGCGATTTGCCCAGAGTAGCGGCGACGTTTGAGTTGGGCGAGTGCAGTCTGGTTACCTTGGTGGTGTGGCATCGCCAGTAATACCAATTTCACGTTGGTGGTGTCGAGTATCCTCTCCCAGAAATCGGGGTCGGTGGCGTCACCTGCGATGACATTGCGTCCCTCTTCACGGTGCCGCTCGGCGGCGTCATCGCGAACTTCAACCCCAAGACAGATTTTGCCATAGCGTGCGTGTAGTTCATCGTAGGCTCCTGTACCGATGCGCCCCATCCCCAAGATCAAAACTTGCGCATGCCCCGGGTTGATCAGTTGGTCACGCTGATTCAGTTTCTCTGCCGCATGCTCTTGTAGCCATTTACCCGAGTGAAGGTAGATTTGGTGGCCCATTTTGCTAAGCGGCGCGGCCAAAATAAATGAGAGCGAAACGGCGACAGCCAAGGCGACCAGAATATCGCTCGACATCCAGCCCATTTTAAACGCTAGGCCGCCAACAATCAGACCAAATTCGCTGTAGTTAAACAGCGCTAGCGAAGCGAGCAGGGATGTACGCACGCGGAACTTGAAATAGTTGATGGTTAGGAAATAGAGCAAGCCTTTGAGCGGCAAAAGCAGCAGCATCAAAAGAGCAAGTGATACGCCGGAGAGACTGATGGATGCCGATAAGCCGATGTTGAGAAAGAAACAGACTAGGAACAGCTCTTTCATATTGAATAGTGATTTGGATAGCTCGGATGCTTTGGCATGGCCAGCAAGTAGCATCCCAAGGATCAAAGCGCCTAAATCCGGTTTCATGCCGACAAATTCGAACAGTCCTGCGCCTGCAACGAGGGCGAAGAATATACCAAACAGCACCAGCATTTCACCGTGACCAACCCAGTCAAGTATTTTGTAGAATACTGGGCGCAGCAGGGGGAGAGCAAACAAGGCAATGGCATACCAATGGGGCAGTTTACCCGTCGATGCGGTGAGAAAAATGACCGCAAAAATGTCCTGCATGACCAAAATGCCGATGGCTAAGGTGCCATAGGTCGCATTCATTTCCCCTTTCTCTTGCAGTGACTTCACCGCAAAAACGGTACTCGAGAAAGAAAGGGCAAACGCGAGTAGCACAATGTGCTCTGTCGTCATGCCAGCGAGTGAAGTAACGCCGAGCAACTTTAAGGCAAGAAAAGCGAGAGAGAATAGCGCAGTCGATAAAAGATTATGTACGGTTGCGCCAGCCCAGATCTCTCGAGAGAGCAGGGTTTTAATCTCCAGTTTGAGGCCGATAGTGAACAGCAACAACGTTACGCCAAGATCGGCTAAGGTGCTAATGGTGTCATTACTCTCAAAACCAAAAAAATGCAGAGCGAAGCCAGCGAGTAGAAAGCCAACTAGCGGCGGAAGTTTGCACTTAAGGGCGATGAACCCGGCAAAGAAAGCGGTGGTGATCAGTATCAGTTCCATAGGGTTCGTACTTGTTCCTGAAAAATAAAAGGGCCGTGTAACCACAGCCCAGTATTGTAACCTATGTGACTAATTGAATCACAGCGAGATCAATCACCTAACAATTTTTGTAACAAAACACCATTGAGCATAGCGCGTTTGATCATGGCAAATGCGCCCATGGTGGGCTGCTTATCAATGAGTGAGGCTACAATCGGTAGGCCACTGTGGAAGGTTTTCAGCGATTGATTTTCGACATTGCGCTGAATGGCGGGGAACAGGATTTCTTGTGCCGCGGTAATGTCGCCAGCGATAACAATTTTCTGCGGGTTAAACAAGTTGACAGTTATGGCGATCGCCTTACCAAGCTGATTGCCTACGCGAACCAGACTCTGTTTTGCCAGTTCATCGCCCTGCAACGCATGTGTACAGACGTCTTGAATCGTAATTGGCTCTACTTCTGCTAGGGAGGACTCATAGCCTTGCGCGAGCAGTTTTTTGACTCTCTGCACAATTGCGGGGTTGGACGCAACAGTTTCTAAGCAGCCAAAGTTGCCACATTGACACTGTTCGCCCAGTGGATCGATCTGTATATGGCCGATTTCACCGACGTTGCGGTTAAAGCCTAAAAATACCTGACCGTTGACGATAATGCCTGAACCTGTTCCTCGGTGAACGCTGACCAAAATGGAATCCTGGCAGTCTTGACTGGCACCGAAATAATGTTCAGCCAGCGCCATGCCGCGCACGTCATTGCCGACAAAGCACTCGATGCCAAATTTTTCACGTACAATTTCACCCAGCGCGAGGTTGTCGATATCGGTATTTGGCATGTATTCAACCACGCCTGTGGTTGGGTTTACCAAGCCGGGCAACGTAATACCAATGGCGATCAGTTGGTCAATTCTATCTTGGCAACTGTTGATGAAATCTTTGAGCAGGGCAATGAGGCCCTCAATCAGGTCAGACTGATTTTTGTAGCGTAAATCATGCTGATCTTTCGCAAGCTCTGTTCCGCCTAGATCGTACAAACAGAACTGCACGTAATCTCGACCAAGGCGAACAGCAACAGAGTGAAATGGTTTTACTTCCGTGGTGAGGGAGATGGCTCTTCTTCCCCCGGTTGAAGCTTGTTGAGCGACCTCTTTGATGAGGCCGCGCTCAAGCAGTTGGCGGGTGATTTTGGTGACGCTCGCTGGGGCAAGTTGGCTTACATCTGCCACCTGTATCCTAGAGATAGGTCCTTGTTGATCAATCAATCGATATACAGCAGCGCTGTTCAACTGCTTTACTAAATCTACGTTACCTATCTGTCCGCCATTCATGCCTAATTTTGCTCGTATTGTCCGTTAACAACCGTCGCTTTAACCTTGAAGTCTCTATCAAAAATCGCCAAGTTAGCGATCATGCCTTTCTTAATACGACCTAGGCGATCATCTACACCAATTGCTTTTGCTGGATAGAGGGTTGCCATGCGCAGAGCTTCATCTAAAGCGATTCCAACGTGTTCAACCGTATTTTGTACCGCTTCGATCATGGTTAAAGCTGAACCGCCGAGTGTGCCATTTTCATCAACACACTTACCATCTCGGTAATATACTTTCTTGCCGACAAAAATAAAGTAATCCATGTCAGCGCCTGCTGGAGCTGTGGCATCGGTCACTAATACTAGTTTTTCCCCTTTGATCTTGTGCGCAATTCGAATGTTGGCGTAATCGACGTGAAAGCCATCTGCGATGATACCGGCATATACCTCTGGAGTGTCGTAGATTGCGCCAACTACACCGGGTTTCTCGTCCGACCATCGGGGTCATGGCATTGAATAAGTGGGTGGCGAAGGTTATTCCAGCTTCAAAGCCCTTGCGTGCTTCTGTGTAAGTGGCATTGGTGTGGCCAATTGACACTACGATTCCCGCTTGGGTCAGCTTTTCGATGTGCTCAGGATCGTTGAGTTCTGGCGCTAGAGTGACTTTGGCGACAATGTCGGCATTCGCACAGATAAAGTCGATCATCTCGTTGTCAGAATTGCGAATGTAATCGACGCTATGGATGCCCTTTTTCATGACATTCAGATAAGGTCCTTCAAGGTGCAAACCCAGCGATTGATTCTGATACTGAGCGTGATAGTCGCGAGCTGCCGTAATTGCAGCACGCATGTCCGCATCAGAAGAGGTGATTAGAGTGGGTAGGAAGCTGGTGCAGCCAGATTTCAGATTGGCTTTATGCATAATTTGCATAGTGTCTGCTGTGATTTCATCATTGAGCATCACACCACCGCAGCCGTTTAACTGCAGATCGATAAAACCCGGACTGACGTTTGCACCTGCGAGATCTTTCTGTTCGATCTCTTGCGGCAAATCACTGGTGGGTAATACAGCTTTGATTAAACCGTTGTCGATGATGAGTGCATGTTCAGACAGAACATCACTTCCTGTATAAATTTTACAGTTAGTTAGCGCATACATGGTCAGCTAATCCTTATCAAATTGAGATTGAAATTCGGTCACTACTGGCATCTTTTTTTAGGTTTACATCGATAATCAGAGACTTACTTTGTATCGCTGAATTAGCCAGTAATGTTGCAACAGCAAGCTGGTCTCGAGCAAATGGGCAAAGTGATAACGGGCGATAAAGCTAGGATGTGCATGGTTATGGTGGTTGTTTTTCTACACGAAGTTACTATTTATATCTAGTCACTTATCCTGTTTGAATCCGTTGGTTTCACGTGAGACGCAGCAGAATTTTACCGCGTAATTGCCATTTTTTTGAATGATAAAATAAGTTTTATGATCTCGCTAGCAAAATCCTTTTTTTGGGGCGAAAACTGGTGATTATGATCACAAACAATGAGGTTTTAATTTGCGGAGCAAAATTAATATCATAAACTGAACAGGACTAAATTGGACGACTAAAAAAAGTTGACCGAAAAAATGAAAATCCTATAGGGGGAACTTAAGGTGAATATTCTTGGATACTTTCAAAAAGTAGGCAAGGCGTTGATGGTACCTGTTGCCACATTGCCAGCCGCTGCAATATTAATGGGTATAGGTTACTGGTTAGACCCAACGGGTTGGGGCGCAAACAGTGCTGTTGCTGCATTTATGATCAAAGCTGGTGCCGCGATCATCGATAACATGTCGGTGCTTTTTGCAATCGGTGTTGCTTATGGTATGTCAAAAGATAAAGACGGCGCTGCTGCACTGGCAGGTTTTGTCGGTTATACCGTTATTACCACTCTTCTCAGCCCTGGTTCTGTTGAAGCGATCGGCCTGGTAGCCGTTGATGACCCAGAAACTAAACTGGCTTTTGCTAAAGTAGGTAACCAGTTTATCGGTATTCTTTCTGGTATTGTTGCGGCAGAACTTTACAACCGTTACTACCAAGTCGAACTGCCTAAAGCATTGGCCTTCTTCTCAGGCAAGCGCTTAGTCCCAATCTTGACCTCTTTTGCAGGTATTCTACTTTCTTTCGTTCTAATGTACCTATGGCCAGTGATTTTCTCCGGTCTGATCCACTTTGGTGAAAGCATCACAGGTTTAGGTGAGGTGGGTTCTGGTCTGTATGGCTTCTTCAACCGTCTATTGATCCCAGTTGGTCTTCACCACGCACTGAACTCGGTATTCTGGTTCGATATGGCAGGCATCAATGACTTAGGCAACTGGTGGACACCAAACGCAATTGAAAAAGGTGTTGGTGTTGTCGGCGAAACAGGTCGCTACATGGCTGGCTTCTTCCCTGTGATGATGTTCGGTTTGCCTGGTGCTGCTCTAGCTATGT